>NZ_MTJN01000002.1:1906158-2223851 GCF_002017865.1 Rhodoferax fermentans
GGTCGCAGAGGCTAAAACTGGTGGAGTCTAGCGATGCGTTCAAAAGCCCCATGAGCTATGTGTTTTGTGGTCGCAGCTCCGCTGGCCCATCTGGTCATCGCGACAAGTTACAGAATTTGTCAAGCATATTCAGTGGGCTCCACGATTTACACACAAATACTCAATGCTAAGTCAAGGTTTGGGTTGCAAACTGGCATGTGCTAGCGTGTTCTGGATCGTCAGACGCTAGGTATGTGTGTAACCCCCTGGAGTCCTTCTGACATGAGTAACGACAACGCTCAGCTGCTGGCTGATGAAGCGAAATACTGTTCTTTCGGTGATACCGTGCATTACGTCAATCCACCCAAGATTTTTGATGGCTGCGAAGGCAGCTACATGTTTGATGCCGAGGGAACGCCATATCTCGACTTGCAGATGTGGTATTCGGCCGTCAACTTTGGCTACAAAAACAAACGCCTGGAAGAGGTCATGATCCGCCAGCTGCAGACCTTGCCGCAGGTGGCCAGCCAATACCTTCACCCCACCAAGATTGAGTTGGCCAAGTTCATTGCACAAGATGCCCAGGCCAAGTGGGGCAGTGCAGGCCGCGTGCATTTCAATGTGGGCGGCGCGCAGGCTATTGAGGATTCACTCAAGGTGGTGCGCAACGCCTCCAACGGCAAAAGCCTGATGTTCGCTTTTGAAGGGGGTTACCATGGCCGCACGCTGGGAGCCTCCAGCATCACCTCAAGCTACCGTTACCGCCGTCGTTTTGGTCATTTTGGTGACCGCGCACAGTTCCTTCCCTTCCCCTACCCGTTCCGCCGTCCCAAGGGCATGACCTCAGAGGAGTACTCAGAGTCGCTGGTTAAGGAGTTCGCTCGTAAGTTCGAGAATGAGTACCACGCCATCTGGGACCCCAAGACCAACCAGTGCGAGTACGCCGCCTTTTACGTGGAGCCGATCCAGGGCACAGGCGGCTACGTGGTGCCACCAGCCAACTTCTTCAAGGGGCTGAAAAAAGTGCTCGATGAGCACGGCGTGTTGCTGGTGGTTGATGAAATCCAAATGGGTTTCTGGCGCACTGGCAAGCTGTGGTCGATTGAGAATTTTGGCGTCAAGCCTGATGTGCTGGTGTTTGCCAAGGCGCTGACCAATGGGCTCAATGCTCTATCGGGTCTTTGGGCGCGTGAAGAGCTGATCAACCCTGCGATTTTCCCACCAGGCTCGACACATTCCACATTTGCAGCCAACCCCTTGGGCACGGCACTGGGTTTGGAGGTGATGAAGATGACGCACGAAGTTGACTTTGGTGCCCAGGTGTGCGACAGCGGCGCGTACTTCCTCGATGGCCTCAAGCAGCTGCAAAAACGCCACAAGGAAATTGGCGACGTGGACGGCATGGGGCTGGCGCTGCGCGCCGAGATTTGTACCGAGGACGGTTTCACGCCGAACCGCGCCTTGCTCGACAAGATGGTGGACATCGGGCTGGAGGGCAAGCTGGAGTACCAGGGCCAAAAGCGGGGTCTGGTGCTTGACGTCGGTGGTTACTACAAGAACGTCATCACCTTGGCGCCGTCTTTGATGATCACGCGCCCCGAGATCGATGAGGCGCTGGTGCTGCTGGACCAGCTCATCACGCGCGCCAAGCGCAGCTGATGCTCTGGCGCAATCAGTTAGAACCGGACGCGCTGGTCAGGCACTTTGGCGCACACCCGCCGCAAGGGTTTTCTTTGCTGCAGGGTTTGCCGGTGCCAGCCTTCATAGCCCCGTTCGATTTGCTCACCACCGCCGATGAGGCACTCAAAACCAAGGTGTCAGGGCTGCCACTTTATGAACGGTGGTCGCGCTGGCTGAGTGTGAAAACAGGCTTTGTCGGCAGCACGGTGACGGAGTACAGCCCTTTGCCGCTGGCCGGGCCCTCACCGCAGGCTCTGGCTGAGGCGGTCCGCCAAGGCTTGGGGCAACGTTTTGCATTGGCTATTGTCAAAGACATCCCCCACCAGTCGCCACTGTTGAGTGATGCCGACAACCACTACGCCCAAGCGCTGGTGGAGGCTGGCGAAGCACAGGGTTTTGTGACGGTAGAAGGCCAAGCACTGGCCTTTGTGCGTATTGACTTTGACCACCTGGACGTGTACCTGTCGCGCTTGTCCGCCAGCCGACGCCAGAACCTGCGACGCAAGCTGCGCAGCCGTTCCAGCATGCAGGTGCGGCACTTGCCGACGGGCCCGGCCTTTGCAGACGAGGCCTTGGTCGATACGTATTACGCGCTGTACGAGTCTGTATACGCACAAAGTGAGGTCCATTTTGATCGACTCACACGCAGTTTTTTGGCGGCCTTGCTGCGCGACGAGACCAGCCGGGGAATGGTCTTTGAGTACCGGCGGCAAGATACACAGGCACTGCTGGGCTGGAACCTGTGTTACATACATGACGGACGTCTGGTGGACAAGTACATCGGTCTGGCTTACCCGGCCGCTCGTGAGACCAATCTTTATTTTGTGAGCTGGATGGAAAACCTGCAGTACGCCATCCAGAACGGGCTGACACATTACGTGGCGGGTTGGACGGACCCCGAGGTCAAACGCAGTCTGGGGGCTCAGTTCACCTTCACCCGCCACCTGGTGTATGTGCGCCAGCCTGTGCTCAGGGCGCTGGCGAGGCGTTTTGTGGGTCGGTTTGAGAGTGACCGCCAATGGCGCGGTGGCGCGGGAGTGCCATGAACACGCCGGTGCTTGCGCCTGTGGTGCTGGATCTGGACGGCTCGGTCGGGCCGCTGCCTGGCGAGTTGCGTCTGGCGCTGGCCTCCGATTGGCAGGAGGCCGTACGCTTTGGCTGCAGTTTGGCGCGCCTGCGACAGTTTTCCGCTGAGCTGCAGTCCCGACTGCCCGCGTTCACCGAGCACGGCACGGTTTTCACAGGCAGCGGAGACTTTCACCATCTCAGCTGGCCGCTGATCGAGCGCTGTATTACGGCACGCAGGTGCACGTCACAACACCCATTGCGCGTGCTGGTCTTGGACAACCACCCGGACAACATGCGGTTTCCGCTGGGTGTGCACTGCGGCTCCTGGGTGCGTCGGGTAGCGATGTTGCCTCAGGTCTCACATGTCCATGTGGTTGGTATCACCTCGCGCGATATCGGCTTTGGCCATGCCTGGGAGAACTACTTGGCACCACTGCGGGCTGGGCGGCTGACTTACTGGAGTGTCGGGGTGGAAACGGGCTGGGCACGCTGGCTGGGACTGCAGCAGCAGTTCCGCTGCTTCCCCGATGCAGAAGCGCTCACCAGCGCCGTGTCTCACATGCTGTCGACCAACTTGCAAGCCACCTATCTCAGTATCGACAAGGACGTTTTCGACCCGTCCGTGGTGCGCACCAACTGGGACCAGGGTGTGTTGCAAGCGCCTCATGTCTTTGCCATGATGTCTGCCCTGCGTGGCCAGTTGGCAGGCAGTGACGTGACCGGCGACGTGTCTGCTTATCGCTATCGCACGGTGTGGAAGCGCTGCTTGAGCGCGGGTGATGGCCAGCAGACCGCAGAGATGGATGCCGCCTTGCCTGAATGGCAGGTGAAGCAAGGCGCGTTCAATCGGGAGCTGTTAAGGCAGTTGGAAAGGGCCGTCTGAACTTGGCGCGCCCAGTGGGGTGGTACGCCAACGGACTTGACCGATGGGTTTACCTGACATCAAGCACCTGCTCCAGCGCTGTGCACAGCCGCTCGAAACTCTCAGCATCCAACCAAGGACTGTTGCTGATGGACAGCACCCGTGCTGCAAAGCTGCGCGCATGGGGCAGGTCAGCAGGGGCTGTGGCGGGCACTACAGCGGCATAACGCGCGTAGTCTGCAAGCACATGCGCAAATGGCACAGACACACCGAGACCTGCGCCCCATAAACGCGCCAACGCAGCATCTCTTCGCGCCGCATCAGGCAGCAGAACCAAGATGGACGGCCAGGTTCCTTGGGCTGCGGGAACGCCTGCGCTGTCGTCTAGCACAGTAAGCGAGGAGATGCCGCGCAGCCTCGGCACGCGCTGCTGTGCTCTTGACTCGCTGTCCTCCAGCCAGGCTGGCAAGCGTGCCAGCGCCCGAACGCCCACAGCCTGGCGCCAGCGACCAACACGGTGCAAAGGAATGTTTTGCGAAAAATCGTCGCCCGCTGCGGCAATGCGGTCATTGTGTGCCAATGCACGGCGCAAAGGCCAACCATAGGCCCAGCGCAGCCCTCTCGGGTGGTACAGCGCGGTGTAGGCGAGCAGTTCGATAGAACGGCGAAGCTCCCAAACAAAGCTGGGCCGCACGATGGCACGCGCGGTGCGCTCGCAAGCAGCTCGCAAATCGGCGTCTGCCACAACCAAAGCGCCGCCTTCAAAAATGCTCAACCCCTTGCCAACGGCAAGGCTGAAAAAGACGATGTCACTGCCTGTGCCGACGCTGGCGCCCCCCACACGCGCACCCAAGGCCTGGGCGGCATCTTCGATCACCCACGCACCCTCCGCATGGGCCAGCGCACGTGCGGGTGCGGCATCAACCACACGCCCTGCAAGGTGTGTCGGCAACACGGCCAGTGTGCGCGGCCCACAGAGCGTTGCAAGAATCACTGGGTCCATGTCCAGGGCGTTGGGCATGAGCTCGCACATACGCAGCCTCAGGCCACAGTGCGCCACCGCCATGGCCACCAAAGGGCAGGTGTAGGCAGGCACAATCACTTCGGTGCGCTCGGGCGCCAGTGTGTGCAGTGTCGTGAGCGCCACGACGAGAGCGGCAGTGCCAGAGCACTCCACTTGCACCGACGAGACGCCAAGAAAACGCCCCAACATACCGGCCAAGTCCGAAGATCCACTAGCCCAAAGGTCGGTGAAAAACACGGGTAGACCAGCAGTAGGTGGCGCCTCAAGTGCCATCATGCAAGTGTGCGTTTGGTTCGGGCGCTGCGTCTGCTTCACTGCGTGCCAGGCAGGCGATACCCGCCAAGATCAGTGTTGCACCCGTCACCTGTGGCCAACCAATGTGCTCGCCAAATAACCAGGCTGACAGGATGAGCACCGTCACGACTTCCAGGTGAGATGCCGCAAATGCCGGACCAATCGGGGCATGCTCCAGCAAGGTCATCCAGGTAAAGAAGGCCCCCACGTAGCCCGCGAAGGCCCCATAGATCCACGGCTGCCCAAAAACACGCCACAACCAGGCCGAGGAAAACTCCAAAGGCAGGGCAGAATCACCTGCCAACTTGAAGCTCAGCTGTGCCAGCGTGTCGAAGGCCACAAGCGCCAGAAAACCCACAGCGTAAAAGCGTTTCATGCGCGCACCCCCACGATGGCCACCCCTGCGGAGACAAGCAAAATGCCAATCACGCGCAAACGCGATAACTTTTCCCGAAACAGGAAGCGCCCCGCGACCATCACCACCACGATGTTGATGGAGCCCAGAAGCACACCGTCGGACAGTGGCACCAGCGACAAGAAGGCCAGCCACACCAGGAACTCGGCGACATAACAGCTCACGCCAATCCACAGCCAGGGGCGCCGCATCATCCACACCCAACGTGCCAAGCCCGTCCCCGCACGGGAATCGACGGAGGCTGCTGCCTTGAAGGCCAACTGCCCAGCCGTGTCTACGAGCATGTTCAATGCCCACAACACAGCGACCAGGGGGGGCATGCTACTTTCTGTGCCGCCGAGGTTCATGCCAAACCTTGATTGGACAGTTTCTCGGCAAACGCCACGACATGTGCCAGCACTGTGCGGCGTTCACGATCAATCGTGATCATGTGGTAGCTGTCCTCCAGAAGCACAAGCTCCACAGGCGCGTGGCGCACACCCCGAACTATGGTGTGTGCATTCTCGGTCGAGGCAATATCGTCACGGCGTGCATGGATCACGAGACAAGGCGAACGCACGCGGCCCAGGTGTTTGCGCACATGTGCAGCCAGAGACCTCATCTCGATCACCGACCACCAAGGATTGCCTGGCAAGCCTGCGGCAGCACTGTCGACTGAGTACATCTGCGCAACGACACGTTCGCGCAGAGCGACATCCTTGATGCCATAGGGTGGCTGCTCCATGAACACGCTGTGGCGCCCTATGCCCAAGGCTTTGAAAAGGGGTAAAAGGAACGACAGCCGCGTGTAAAACGGGATGCTCCAACCGTCGTAGTGAAAGGTGGTGGAGAGGGCGATCACGCCAGCCACCTGCTGGGGACAGTCTTCGGCCAGCGCGAGCGCCAGCACAGCCCCCATGGACAGGCCGCAGACCAGCACCGGTCGACCCGTGACTTGCTCCAACTGGTTGGCGCCGCGCCTGACACTGGCCAGCCAGTCTTGCCAGCGGGTGGCCACGAGATCGTCTTGGGAGCCGCAGTGACCCGCCAGTTGCACGGCCAGAACGGTGAAGCCCACACGGTGCAATCCTTTGGCCAGCAAGCGCATTTCGTTGGGGGTCCCTGTCAGACCATGGACCAACAACACGCCTGTGGTGGCGTTGGGCCCATGGCCATGCAACAGGTACTCATGAGCGATGTCTGCGCTGGGCACCTGGGCAGGTTCACACGTATTTCGGCTGGCTTCAAAGGCCATGACTGCGGTGTTCATACAGCGACCTCCATGGGCTGCGGGAGCAGCGCCAGAGCTTCAGAAAAATCGGAGAAAGCGGCGTGAGGAATATGCTTGGCCACGCAGTGGTCGATCAGCTTGTATTTAGCCAACACAAAATCGGCTTTACCAGAAACACAGAAATCTGAACTGCCATCGCCCACAAAAAGCACACGCACATGGTGCGCCTGCTGCTGCTCAGCCAGGCGTTCACATTTGCAGTTGCCGCTGGCGCGCAAACAATGTGCACTGGCCCAGGGCGACTGCAGCTGCCAACTGCGCGGGCCGGTTTGAAGCAACCGGTTGGCAATCACAGGCAGGTCTGCCAGGCCATGTCTCTGAAGCACAGAATGGATGGCGTAGTCGATGCCATCACTCACCACCTGCACCAGCATGCCACGTTCACGCGCAGCCTGTACAAAGTCACCAAAGTAGGGGTCAACAACAATGGTTGAGAGATGGGCGTCGAGCTCTTCACGGTCCATGTCAAGCAGGGCCACCTGGCCTTTCATACACTCGCGCGAGCCAATTTCACCGCGCTCCCAGGCGTCCTCCAGGGCTTGCCAACCAGGTCGACCAAAGCGTTGCAACAACGAGTCCGTGACGTCGATCGTGCTGATGGTGCCGTCAAAGTCACACTGCACGATCCAAGCCGAGTCCCCAGAGGGCTGCCGGTTTGGCTGCTGGGCACGGTGACAGACATCGACCACAGACCAGGATGTGTTGCTTCTACTCATGAAAACTGACCCTCACATTTTGTCCAATACGTGCAGTGGGCGCCTGGTCAAAGTCCAAGACACACTCGATCACGCGCACCGGTCCCCGCTGGGTGTCATCTTGCAGGCGCCCATTGCCCAACACAGGGCTCATACGCACCACCCTTGCTGGCGGTAACGCTTCAGATAGGCTGTCGCCATCGGTGGTGACATGAGCTCGCAAACCCACATGCACCTGCGTGGCGTAGCTCTCGTTGAGTTCGGCGCGCACGATGAGGGGGCGACGGGGCAACAGTGTGATGACGGGCTGTGCCACAACGCGCTGGCCTGCTTGTGTGTTGACACGCACGACCGTGCCACTTTCGGGTGCGCGCAACTCCAGTCTGGCGTTTTGAGCGCGCAATAACATCAGTCGGCTTTGCGTGACATTGGCCTCGGCCTGAGATACGGTGAACTCTGCCTCCGCGTCGTGCAACAACTGTTGGGCGTCTTCGGCGCGCTGGGGCTCGGCAGCCCCTGCTGCTGCTGCCTCGGACAGTCGAGCCGCGGAACGTCGCAGTGCAGGAAGGCGCTGCGAGCGCGCTTGGAGTTTGGCACGGGCCAGTTTCAGTTCAGACTCGGCCACGGCCAACTCGGCTGCTGCGGCATTGCCCACCAGACGCAGCAGCAACTGTCCGGGTTGCACCTCCTGCCCTTCCTGCACGGCCAGAGTCTGCACCACGCCATCTTGCGCAGGTGATAGCTCCAACAACCCACCTTGCACGTCAATCTTGCCTCGGGCCATGGCAACCTCGCGCGGGCTGGATGCTGTTGCAGCGGTCGCTGTAGACGGAGCCGGTTTGGCGTTACACCCCAAGAGCAGCAGCATGGCGGCTAGCGAGGGCAGACACCTGCGGGTCAGCTGGGTCGTCAAGAGGTATTTCATGGGGCATTCATCTCAGGGGAGGAGTTTGGTTGGCGCCAGTCCTTGCGGATGACACCGTCTTCCATGCTCAGTACGCGGTCGGCATGCCGCACCAATCGAGGGTCATGGCTGACACACAGCACCGTGGTGCCGTGCACTCGAGCAATGCGGTGCAAAATATTGATGACGCGCTGGCCACTTTCGGCATCTAAAGCGCTCGTCGGTTCATCGGCAAACAACAGTTGAGGCTGTTTGGCAATGGCCCGAGCAATGGCCACTCGCTGTTTTTCGCCACCAGACAACTCTGCCGGACGCATGTGAGCCCGGTGCGACATATCCACCTCGTCGAGTGCGCGCTGAGCCCGTCTTTCACTCTCTTTGTCACCCAAGCCAAGGTAACCCAGTGGCAGCTGCACCTGCTCCAGCGCTGTGAGTGCCGGAAACAGGTTGAAACCCTGAAAGACGAAGCCAGTGTGGTGCAGCCGAAAACGCTCCAGCGCACGGGTACTGAACTGTCCGAGGTCTTCGCCGAGCGCCATCGCTTGACCTGCGTCGGGGCTTTGTAGCCCCGACAACAAAGACAGCAGCGTGCTCTTGCCACAGCCCGACGGGCCTGAAATAAGCGTCAGTTCCGCAGGATAGATGGCGACCGAGAGACCATGCAGCACGGGGACGGTCATCAGTCCTGAAACGAACGATTTGTACAACCGGGTTGCCTGCAGGCTGGGGGCCATCGCAATAGGAGGGTCGGAGGACAAGGTGTTTTTCATCGCAAAAGCAAAGCAGGTTCAGCGCGCAGCAAACCCCGAACAGCGAAGATGCCGGAGAACAAGGCCACAAGACCGATCAGCAAGGCGCATGCCACAGCCACAGCGGGGGTCATGGCCACAGGTACACCATAGACAGAGGCCAGACCAAGCAGAGCGGCGCTGGCAACTCCTGCGAGCACCAAGCCCAGGCCACCAATCCAGCACGCCTGCTCGATTACCAGCCGCGCCAAGGCAGCACGGCTGGCCCCCAGTGCGTTCAGCACAGCGTACTCACGTGCGGTGCCTGCAACGACAGCCATCAGCGATTGGCTGGTGACGACCGTGCCCACCAGACAGACAACAATGGCCATGAAGAGCACAGCCACCCCAGCGCCGGTATCAAACATCCAATAGTGCTGTGAGCGCAGAGCGAACTGCTCTGCCGTCCAGACTTCAAACGGCCCAAATCCTGCGCTGCCCTCTTGGGCCAAGTGGGCTTGCGTGGCTTGTGCAGGGCCGAGTGTTCGCGCAACCAGGTAAGTGGTGCCAGACGCAGCGTCGACTCCGCCAATCTTGCGGGCGGTGTCCAGTGAGGCCAGCACGTTGATGCCACCCAAGCCGCGTAGCCCATCGACGGCGGCCACAACACGTACGCGGTGGCCGTTGATCCAGGCGGTCTGGTCAACCTGGACCCCAAGGGCATCCAGATCTGCCCAATCCACAAGGACGGCGCCTGGTTCACGCAACGCCTCGCGCTGCCAGCGGGTGATGAGGCGCGCAAACAGCATGCCGTCAGGTGCCGTACGGATACCAGAGAGATAGACGGAAATGCCCCCCTCTCCAGCCCGCGCACTGTGCCAGTCGCCATCCACCCATTGATAGGGTTCCACCGCAGCGATAGAGGGATCCATGCGCAGACGCACTTCGACATCGGGACTAATGGTGCGCCCAAAGTTCACGCTTTGAGTACCTGGGTAGCCAGTCCAGAGGTCTGCGGTGGAGGCCTTCACATAGATCGCCGCACTGTCAAAGATGCCAAGTACCAGCGCCGCTTGCACCACCAACAGCAGGCCCGAGAAGCCCACAGCAAATACAGCGGGTACAAAACGACGCCATTCATAAACCAGTGTTTTGCGTGCGAGTGGAATCATGGCAATGTCGCGGCGTGGGCTGGGTCTTCTGACTCAGACTTTGGTAGCGGAGCTCCACCCAAGGCCTTGTAAAGCGCAACGAAGGCCAGCGCACGTGCGCTCAGGGCCATATCCAGCTCTGCCAGTGATTGCTGTTGGGCGCGCTGACGTGCCAGTGTGTCGTACTCGCTGGTCAAGCCCAGCCGGGCCTGTGTTTGCGCAGCTGTTGTGCGCTCACCCAACAAAGTGGCAGCTTGGGTCAGAGCATCAACACGAACTTGTTGGGCCGACAGTGCAGCAAGCGCTCCTTCAGTTTCTGCAATGCCATGGTGGACAGCACGACGGTAGTTGATCAGCGCTGCGTTCAGGTTTTCTTGCCGGATATCCACCTGAGTGCGGCGACGCCCCCAGTCAAAAAGCGGGATGTCGATGATCGGGCCGATCGCGGGTGCGTTGTCACTCCTGGTGCGAAAGTTGCGCGTGATGTTGTAGGCGTAGAGAAAAGACCCCCCAAGTGTGATGCGAGGGTAAAGCTCAGAGCGCGCCAACCCCAGTGCAGCAGCAGCCCTGTGCACCTCCGCCTCAGCAGCATGAACATCTGGCCGGGTACGCAACAAGTCAGCGGGCACCTGCGCCAGCGCGAACGGCGCCAGTGCGGGGAGAATGTGGTTGACGGGGGTTTGGTGCCAGACTGGGTCGAGGGAGGTGCGACCCAACAGCACAGCCAGCGCCTGGGCTGCGTTGGCACTCGCCAGTTGCAGCAAGGCCTGTGTTGCACGCACCTGCTCGATCCGCAACCGCGCTTGGGTGACCTCATCTGCACTGCCCTGATGTGTGCGAACACGCACCTCGGCCAGCGATAACGCACGCTCATCCAGAGCGGCCATCCGCTGCAGGTGAACGAGCTGCTGCTGGGCGGCACGCAAGTCCAGGTAGTTGCGTACAACGTCTGCGACAACCGACACACGCACACCTTGCGTGTCGGCACCCGCAGCCGCAGCGACGGCCTGGGCTGCTTGCCGCGCACTTTGGGCTGCCCCAAAGAGGCCCAACTCCCAGACCATGTCGATGCTGGCGTGAAAGTAGGTGTCGGTGGCTGATATGTCTTGAAGGGTTTGTATATTGGCGCTCAGCGAGGGCAAATACTGTGCAGCAGTGCGGCCGGACGCCAGCCGGGCTTCACGCAATCGGCTCTGACTCAGCGCCAGATCCAGGTTGCTGGTATTGGCCTCTTGCACCAGGGCGTCCAGCACGGGATCGTTGAAGGCTTTCCACCAATTGCGCAGATCAACCACCGGCGCATCCGTGGGGGCGGGTTGCGTCCAGGCAGAAGGGACGGACGCAGTAGCCGTCGGAGTCGATACATCCGCGCTAGGCAATGCACAGCCCGTCAAAAGAGTGGACAACGTGGCATAGGCCACAAATAAGGGGTTGCGGTTCACGCGCAGACAAGTTGGATATAACGCCATACCTTGCTAAGGAGATGCCGTCGTGTGGATAAGCTTGTATTTAAGCCGATGAAATTTGCGCAGTGATGAACGCTTCATGGAGATCGTGTGGAGGAGCTGGGGATCGTGGGTCCTCATAGATAATTGACCGCGCCAGTGCCGTTTTGGGAATCACGCGCCGTGGTTTTGGCGATTTGTCTTTGGACTCTCATGAACAGTTCCTCCTCTTTGCCTAGTCCGTTGGTTCTCGTTGTTGAGGATGAACCAGGCATATCCAGCATCTTGATGGCATACCTTGAACGTGATGGCCTGCGTGCCCAGCATTCCGGCAACGGGTTGGAGGCTTTGCGGATGTTCCGGCAGCTGCGGCCCGACATGGTGCTGCTGGACATTCATATCCCCGGCATGGACGGTTTGGATGTTTTGCGAGCGATCCGCGAAGAGGGGCAAACACCGGTCATCATGGTGACTGCACTGGCCGACGATATCGACAAGCTGCTGGGCTTGCGTTTGGGGGCAGACGATTACGTGGTCAAGCCCTTCAGTCCGCCCGAGGTGGTAGCGCGAGTGCGAGCCGTGCTACGACGCGCTCAGCCCCCGTCGGATGCCAAAGCTGCACAGCCAATCCGCGCGGGGCGCATCGAAATCAATCAGGAAGCCCACGAGGCGCTGGCCTATACGGAGGATGGCCGGGCTGTGCCACTGCCCCTCACGCTGACAGAATTCCGTTTGCTGGCTTGTCTGGCTGCACAACCCAGGCGCTGTTTCTCAAGATCTCATTTGATTGAAAACTGCCTGCCCGAAAGCGACGCGCTGGATCGCGTGATCGACTCACATTTGTCCAAACTGCGCCGCAAGCTGCAGCAGGCCGGACAGGGTGATTTGATTGAGACGGTGCGGGGTGTGGGGTATCGGCTGTGGCCTGGTGAACACTGAGCGAGTTGGGTCGCCATGAAATCACTGAAAGATTCTTTTTTTGGCCGCATCTGGGTTCGGCTCGGCTTGTACATTGCCGGGACCTTGCTGGCGACGATGGCCCTCTTGGCTGCAAGCCTGATGGTGTTCGAAGAGATTCAGTATCGCGATTTCTACCGGAGCCTGCCAAGTGCCGTGCGTGCAGAGATAGATGAGTTGAACGAAAAAGGTCAGGAAGAAAGCCCTGAGGCCATGGTTATCTACGGCCAATACTGGCGAGGTGACATCTGGTTCAGTGAAAAATGGTCGCTCGCCCTCGGTCTGTTGATCTGCCTGCCTTTTGGCTTGGGGGTTGGTTTTTTTGTCTCGCGCCTGTTTTCGTACCCTTTGGCCTCCATGGCCGAGGTTGCCACCCGCGTTGCCGCCGGCGACTTCACCATGCGTGCTCAGCCTGGCCGCTACAGAGGCGAAATGGCGGACATGCTGACCCATTTCAACCAGATGATCGACTCCTTGGAAAACATGGCGCGTGAGCGCAGAGCGACCACAGCATCGATCTCGCACGAGTTGCGCACGCCGCTGGCCGTGTTGCGTGCCCGCCTGTATGCCATTTGTGACGGCGTCATCGAGGTCGACGCCAAGGAATCCAGCTTGCTGCTTGACCAAGTCGAGTATCTGGGGCGCTTGGTGGGAGACTTGCAGACCTTGTCGATGGCAGAGGCGGGCCGCCTGTCACTCAAGATGGCGCCTCTGGACTTGATCGCGCTGACACGTGGCGCATTGGCCAGTTATGCGGATCGCATTGCGCAATATCACATGAGCTTGCAACTGCATCTGCCAGATGACTCTACCAAGGCCATCGTGAACGTAGATCCTGATCGCATGCGGCAGATTCTTTTCAACCTGCTGGAAAACGCGCTGCGACACGCCAAACAAGGCGGCTGGCTTGGTGTGGAAGTGACCGTCGATGATGCAGCTGATGAGGTGGTTATGCGTGTGAGTGACGCTGGCCCCGGCATGTCTGAAGACATGCTGGCGCGGCCCTTTCAGCGGTTTCCGCATGCACCAGGTCATGCCGGTGAGGGTCTGGGGTTGGGGTTGTCCATCGTTCAGGCATTGGTGGGGCGCCAGCATGGCACGGTCCAGGTCCACAATCGACCGGAAGGTGGAACGTGTTTTACAGTGCGCTTTCCTTCTGCTTTGGCGTAGCGGCGCAGTGGTTACCCAGTGTCCGCACCCTCAAACGAGGTTCTGGTCGCACCTCGACACGTCGCGCCGATCAGTCGGGTAGCCAGGCCCGCAAATCCAGCTCCAGAAACAGGGTGCCTTCAATCGGGTTGAACACATACCCGGGCACCGGCACAAAACCCATGGAGGCGTAGAGGGCCCGCGCGGCGCTCATGCTCGGCAGCGTGTCCAGGCGGATGGCGCGGTAACCGGCCTCTTTCGCCACCGTGCAGATCACCTGCGCCAGCCGCCGCCCCAGCTGCTGGCCACGTGCCACCGGGCGCAGGTACAGGCGCTTCATTTCACACAGACCATCTTCCAACGGGCGCAGACCCACACAACCCAGCGCCTGGCCATCGGCCCAAGCCAGCAGCAGACGACCCTGGGGTGCGGCGTAAGCGCCGGGCAAACCGGCCAGCTCCGCCTCAAAATTCTGGAAACACAGGCTGACACCCAGGCTGGCCTGGTACTCACGCAGCATCTCGCGCGCCAGACTCAGGTGTTCTGGGAAGCGGGCGTCGCAGATGTCGGCCACAGGCAGCAGCGTTGTGCTCATTTGTGTCCAAAAAAGCGTGCAAAAAAACCGCCTGGTTTGGGTGCAGCTGCCTGATGCACCACCGGGCTGCTGTGCACCGGCTGGCTGGTGAGCCATTTACCAAAGCGCAGGTCATGCGTCATGATGTGGCCAATCAACCATTTGTTCAGAAACTTTCGCATCTCCTGCACCCGATCTTCGGACCAGGCCTGGTCACTGCCCAAAAACTCGGCCACTTGCGCGGCAAACTCTTCGTGCAATTTCAGATGCTGCTCAAAGGCCGGGTAGCCGCTTTTTTCCATCAGCGCCTGCTCGTTGGAAAAATGGGTGACCACATAGTTCAGCAGTTCGTCCACCGTGTGGTCGACCGAAGCCAGGTTGAGCGCGCGCACCAGGGTGAACAGCTGTCGGTGCTCCTGATCGACTTGGTCGATGCCGATTTTGAACCCGTCGCGCCATTCGATCACGAACGGCGCTCTCGTGGGAGTTGTCTCTGGTGCCATGCGGTATTGCCCCTTCCAACGAACACGTGTGATGGGCAAATCCTACATCAGACACCAAGGGTTTCCCCAAACCATCGGGGTGAAACCGCTGGGCGCCTCAAACCAAGCGCCTGCAGAGGAGCAAAGATCTACATGGGGACTGTTCAAATCAAGCGGGCAGGGCCAGAATCTGTGGCCAAACGAGACCACTTATGGTTCTGGTGTCGTTGCCAACCTGATTCGCCTGATCTTTATGTCACCACTTGAAGCCAGAAAAATCATTGGTGCGCTCGCCAATGGCATTGACCCCGAAACGGGAGAGATCCTCCCCGCTCAGAGTGCGATCAACAGTCCGCAGGTGGTTCGTGCACTCTTCGTCGCCGTTCAGGCCCTTGACAAGGCAGTCAAGCGCGCTGAACGCGATGAAGCACTTCCTGGCAACGCGGGACGCTCCTGGTCAGACACTGAAGATAGCGAACTTCTCAAGGCCTTTGACGCAGGAGCACAAGTCAAAGCAATCGCGGCGAAGCATGGTCGCACTCTGGGCGCCATCACTTCTCGTCTTGTCCGGCTCGGAAGAATCACTGACCGTGCGGAAATAGCTTCCGGGTCTTAAAAAACCGCGCAACCAGGACCCATTAGGTCTTCAAGGAGATGGCGCGATGAGCGCCAATCTCTCAGCCCCTTCCTTTATTCCACCGAAATCGTCGCTGCCAGTGTGTGCACGCCGCCAGCCGGGATGCTGATGGTGTCTGGGCCCGCGTTGCAGGTTTCCACACACAACATCTGGCGGTGTTCACCAGCAGCCATGTCGACGATGTTTTTTTCCTTTTCTGACCAGGGGTTCCAGACCACGGTGCTGGCGCTGCCCTGTTTGGTTATGCGGATGCGGCGGCCTGTCACGCCGTCCACAATCACGCTGTCGGCGGTGGTGTCGGTGTAGATGCGGTCGGTTTCGCCGGTGAACACCACGTCGCCCTCTTGCTGGCAGACGGCAAAGTTCTGTACCTTGTTAATGTAGCTGCCACCGGCCAAGCCCTGCACCGTGGTCTGGTGGATGTCGCTGGTGGCAAAGTAGGTGTGCAAAGCCTGGTTGATGCTCAACGGTGTCGCGCCTGTGTTGCGGGTGGTCAGTGCGATGGTGAGCGTGCTGCCGACGGTGACGACCAGCTCCAGGTCAAAAGCAAAATCCCACAGCGCGCGGGTGCTGGCGTCGTCGCTGATGCCCAGACGCAGCACCAGCTGGCCGCTAGCGTCCAACTCGGCACCACGCACTTGCCAGACCATGGTGCGCACAAAACCATGCATGGGCTTGTCGGCCAACGGGCCAAACCAGGGCCAGCACAGTGGCACACCGCCACGCACGGGTTTGCCCAGTTCAAAAATCGCCGCTTTGGAGACCCAGATCACCGGCGCCTGCCCGGCGGGCTGCCAGCTCAGCACATGGGCGCCGTGCAACGCGACGCTGGCGGTGGCCAGCGAGGTGCTGATTTCGGCCACCGGCAGGCCGGGGATGGCTTCGGTGAAACGCAGGGCATTGGGCACAGCGAAGTTGGTGTTCAGGGTGTTGAGCGTTTGTGTCATGGTAAAGACCTGGGTTGAGTAAATTTACAAAAAGAGAGCATCAAGCTCAATGGTTATAAGGGCCAGAGGCCGAAATGCTTTGACAACGGGCCAGAATGGCCTGGGCCAACTGGGGCAGCAGCGCGGGCGAGAGGTCGTGCCCCATGCCCTCCACCACCAGCAATTTGGCACCGGGGATGTGGTCCGCCGTGTCCTGGCCGCCGGGCAGGGGCACCAGCGGGTCGTCGCGGCCATGGATGACCAGGGTGGGTGCGGTGATGCGGCGCAGCAAGGGGCGGCGGTCACCACTGGCGATGATGGCCATCACCTGGCGCGTCAGGCCAGCGGGTTCATAGGCGCGCCGGATGCCGCGACCAACCCGCTCGCGCAACGCTGCGTCAGACTCACGGAACACCGGGCTGCCGATGGTGCGCACGATGCGCACCTGGTTGTCGATCACCGATTCGATGTCCTTGGGCCGCGCCGGGCGGCTCACCACCACACGGCGCACATGCAACGCGGGTTGTTGCAGGCGCGGGTGGCCACTGGTGGACATGATGGAGGTCAGGCTCAGCACCCGTTGCGGGTGCGCAGCGGCCAGCACCTGGCCAATCATGCCGCCCATCGACACCCCAACGATGTGGGCCTGCTGGATCTGCAGCGCATCCATCACCCCCAATGTGTCCAACGCCATGTCGTGCAAGGTGTAGGGCGAAGGCACCGGCAGCTTGAGCACCGAGGCGGCAATGGTGCGCAGCAAGTCAAACCGCCCATGGGCCGGGGCACGGGCCGACAGGCCGCAGTCGCGGTTGTCAAAACGCACCACGCGGTAGCCGCCTGCCACCAGGGCCTGGCACAAGCTGTCGGGCCAGGCCACGAGCTGCAAGCCCAAACCCATGATCAGCACCATGGCCGGATGCGCCGGGTTGCCCAGCACCTCGTAATGGATGGGCCAGGCGCCGCTGGTGCGGCCTTCGACAGGCGCCAGCGGGGCCAAAGCGGCAGCACACGAGGGGTTGGGGTGGGGTGAGTTCATTTTCGAAACGTCGTTCCGGATTTTACGGCGTCGCCGTGGGGGTCAACAGGTCGCGTGATGCTACCCACTCTATAGCTATGGGTCCTTTGAATATAAGGGCTAACAGCCATTTTTACCCAAAATCTGCGGCGAGGCCAGCCACCACAAAGTCGATCCAGACACGCAACTTGGGCGCCAGATAACGGTTAGGCGGGTACAGCAGCCAGGCCGTCCCGGCGTAGTCGGTGACATGGGTCCAGTCGTCCAGCACCGACACCAGTTGCCCACTGGCCAGCGCCTGGCGTGTTGTGAAGTCGGGCAGGCTGGCCAGGCCCAGGTGCTGCAAGGCGCCGTCAAGCCGTACCTCGCTGTGGTTCGCGACATAACGACCAGACACACGCACCGTCACCTCGTCGCCGCCCTGGCGAAAGCGCCAGTGGCGGTCGCGTTCGTCTTCGCCCAGGTACAGGCAGCTGTGCTGGGCCAGATCACGCGGGTGCACCGGTGTGCCGTGGGTGCGCAGGTAGTTGGGGCTGGCGCACACCCGGTGATGCACCGGCATCAGCGGGCGCCCGGCCAGGCCGGGTGGTGGCGCGTCGGTGAGCCGGATCGCCAGGTCCACCGCCTCCTCAAACAAGTCCACCACCCGGTCGGTGATGATCAGTTGCACGTCCACCTCGGGGTAACGCGCCAGAAAGACCGGCATCAGCGGGTGAATAACTTGGCGGCCAAAGGCCTTGGGCATGCTGATACGCACCAGCCCACGCGGTGTGGCGCTTTGGGTGTCGCTGAGCGCCATCACCTCGCGCGCGGCAGCCACCAGGGTTTGACAGCGGCTGTAGGCGGCGCTGCCAGCCTCGGTCAGGCGCAGCTTGCGGGTGCTGCGCTCGAGCAGGCGCACGTGCAAAGCGGCCTCCAGCCGGGCCACCTGGCGGCTCACCGCCGACGGTGTCACACCCAGATGCCGCGCCGCCGCCGAGAAGCTGCCCGCGTCCACCACACAGGCAAAGACGGCCATGTCGGTGAGGTTCTCAAGCGGGGTATTCATGCGTTTGAAGCACAGCTGATGTTCTGAATCACATGATTATCACGATGTAAGAAGCAATCTAGCATCCCACCTCTGTTTCAACAACTGTCACAAGCCTTCCATGACCACCCTGCCCCTCCAACAACCCGCGCACCTGCTGCGCCTGTCCGACCTGACCCTGCTGGTCGTGGCCATGGTCTGGGGCACCAGCTATGGCGTGGCCAAAGGAGCGCTGGCCTTTTACCCGGTGCTGGGTTTTCTGGCGCTGCGTTTTGGCCTGACCTTTGTGCTGCTGTTGTCCAGCTTGCTGCGCGCCAGCGCCCAACAGCGCCGCGACGCCTGGCGCAGCGGGCTACCACTGGGGGGCTGGTTGCTGGCGATTTTTCTGTGTGAGACCTTTGGTGTGGCGCACACCCAGGCCAGCAATGCGGCCTTGCTGATCAGCCTGTGTGTGGTGATGACACCGTTTGCCCAGTGGTGGCTGCTGGGCCAGCGCCCGGCGCCCGCGCTGTTTGGCTTTGCTGCGGTCTCGCTGCTCGGGGCTGCGCTGCTCAGCGGCGGTTTGACCGGCGGCCTGGCCTGGGGTGATGGCCTGATGCTGGGCGCGGCGGTGTTGCGCGCCATTCTGGTCTGCCAGACCAGCCGGCTCACGCGCCAAAGCAGCGCCACCAGCCTGCAGCTCACCGCCGTGCAGTCCGGCGTGATCTGCCTTGGTTGCCTGCTGCTGGCGCTACTGACACGCGGCGGGTTGCCCGATTTGCCCAGCCAAATGGTCTTCTGGCAGGGCACGCTGTACTTGGTGCTGGGCTGCACCGTGTTTGCCTTTTTTGCGCAGAATTGGGCGCTCAAACACAGCGCGCCCAGCCGGGTGGCTTTGCTCACCAGCAGCGAACCTGCCTTTGGTGCGCTGTTTGCAGTGTGGTGGCTCGGAGAGTCGCTCAGCCCCCTGGGCTGGCTGGGGGCGGCATTGATTGTGCTGGCAGCGTTGTGGACCACGTGGCGGCGCCACTGATCACCCACAAGCGCCGGGCACAGATCAGGTGGGCCCATCTGGCACATAATTTGCGCGGCACTCGGCCTTGGCATGGGGAGGCGTCCTCCCCTCAAACTTTCTGGAGCAACCATGGGCTTGAAGACACACAAGAAACAATCGGTCGCTCGCCGCCTGGCGTTGCTGTCCTTGACCGGTCTGACCCTGGTTCTGATGCTGGTGGCCATGACCATCGGGGTCATTGAATGGCGCAGCGTGCATGGCCTGATGCGCCAGTCGGTCGGTGAGAAGCTGCAGGGCATTGTGGCGGTGGCCGATGCCTCCGAGCACACCAACCGCGAGATGGCGGTGCGCAACTTCACCCGGTTTCGCAACGAGTTTGACCCGGCACTCACCTACAACAAAGACACCAGTGAACTGCTGAGTTTTGGCGTGCCGGTGAACGGTGACTTCAGCTCGGTGGACCGCTTCAACAAGGACACCGGCGGTGTGGCCACCGTGTTTTCACGCAAGGGGGATGACTTTGAGCGCGTCACCACCTCGCTGAAAAAGCAGGATGGTGAGCGGGCCATGGGCACCCTGCTGGACCGCAAACACCCGGCCTACGCCCTGGCCATGGCGGGCCAGACCTACACCGGCCCGGCGCTGCTGTTTGGCAAGCCCTACATGACACATTACGAGCCGGTCAAAGACAGCAGCGGGCAGGTGATTGGCATCTTCTTCATCGGCCAGGACATCGGCCTGCAGCAGGCCGCGCTGGAGAAACAGATCATCGAGACCCGTTTTTTTGACAGCGGTGGCGCCTACCTGATCGAGGTCAGCGGCCCTGCCGCCGAGGCACGTTTTGTGGTGCACCCCACCGCCAGCGGCAAAAAGCTGAGCGAGCTGTCCCCCCAGGCCGAGGGCTTTGTGACCGAACTCATGACAAGCCCAGACGGTTATCTGCCGCAAGCCCTGCCCCTGCTCAACGGCGCCACCGATCAGCGCTGGGTGATGGTGCGCAAGCTGGAGCTGGGCAAACGCTGGCTGGTGGCCGAGGTCAGTGCGTCCGAGGCCATGGCCCAGTACTGGACCAACATGAGCCTGATATGGGCGCTGCTGGCCGCCACCGCGCTGCTGCTGGGCCTGGGGCTGTACCTGCTGGTGCGGCGCACGGTGAGCCAGCCACTGCACGAACTGGCCACGGCGGTGCTGGCGGTGGCGCAAGGGGATCTGACGCGCACCTTTGAGAGCAACCGGCGTGACGAGATTGGTGAACTGGTGACCGAAACCGAAGGCATGCGACTGCGTTATTTGCAGGCGCTGCAACAGGTACGCCACGCGGCCGAGAACATTGGCACCGCCAGTTCCGAGATCGCCAGCGGCAACCAGGACCTGAGCCAGCGCACCGAACAGACCGCCAGCAACCTGCAACGCACCGCTTCCAGCATGACGCAGCTGACCGGGGCGGTGCAGCAGTCGGCCGCCGCAGCACACCAGGCCAACCAGCTGGCGGCGTCGGCCGCATCGGTGGCAGCACGCGGCGGGGTGGTGGTGGGTGAGGTGGTCAGCACCATGGACGAGATCAACCAGAGCTCGCGCCGGATTGCCGACATCATCAGTGTGATCGACAGCATCGCGTTCCAGACCAACATCCTGGCACTCAACGCGGCGGTGGAAGCCGCCCGCGCCGGCGAACAGGGACGTGGGTTTGCGGTGGTGGCCACCGAAGTACGTAGCCTGGCCGGGCGCAGCGCGGAGGCCGCGCGTGAGATCAAGGCGCTGATCACGGCCTCGGTCGACAAGGTCGAGTCAGGCTCGCGGCTGGTGCAAAACGCCGGTGACACCATGCGCGAGATCGTTGACTCGGTGCAGCGGGTGAGTGACATCATTGGCGAGATCAGCGCCGCAGCGGCTGAGCAGTCACAAGGCATCAGCAGTGTCAATGTCGCAGTCGGTGAACTGGACCAGATGACGCAGCAGAATGCCGCCCTGGTCGAACAATCGGCCGCAGCGGCCGAGAGCCTGCGTGACCAGGCACAACGGCTGGAACAGGCGGTGTCGGTGTTTAAACTGGCGCACCTGGCCACGCTGAGCCAAACCGCTCTGGCCGCGCAGGCGCCTGCGCCCCGTTTGGGCCAGCCACATTTTCAAGCCCTGGGTCATACTCGCGGCTGATATTTCTGAGGAACTTTGGACATGAATGCACCCGTCAGCACCACTCTTTTGAACACACCCCAGGCCTTGGACCAGGTCAGCCGCGCCTGGGACCAGGACATTGTCAAACAGCTCAGCGACTACATCGCGATCCCCGCCAAGTCACCGATGTTTGACCCTGACTGGGCGCAGCATGGGTTCATCGACACCGTGGTGCGCAACGCTTTTGAATGGGTGCAGGCGCAAAAGGTGCCCGGCTTGCAGATCGAGATCGTGCGCCTGCCCGGACGCACACCAGTGCTGTTTTTTGAATTGGCCGCATCGCAAGGCGCTACACAATCACAAGCACCAAACCCTGATAACACCAGGGCTAGCGGCCAAACTGTCATGTTTTACGGGCATCTGGACAAACAGCCCGAGTTCACCGGCTGGCGTGCCGACCTGGGGCCGTGGACTCCCAAATACCTGGAAGGCAAGTTGTATGGCCGCGGTGGCGCCGACGACGGTTACGCCATCTACGCGGCGGTGGCAGCGATCCAGGCGCTGCAAAGCCAGCAGGTTGCCCACCCGCGCATCGTGGGCTTGGTAGAGACCTGCGAAGAGAGTGGCTCGCGTGACTTGCTGCCCTACATCGACGCGCTCAAACCCCGCCTGGGCGAGGTTGGCCTGGTGATCTGCCTGGACTCGGGCGCGGGCAATTACGACCAGCTCTGGCTCACCAACAGCCTGCGTGGCATGGCCAGTGGGGTGCTCAAGGTTGAGGTGCTGACCGAAGGCGTGCATTCGGGTGACGCCAGCGGCCTGGTGCCGTCGAGCTTTCGCATCCTGCGCCACGTACTGGATCGGCTCGAAGACAGCGCCACCGGCCGCTTGTTGCCCGCGCAGTTCCACTGCGAGGTGCCAGCGGACCGGCTGGTCCAGGCGCAGGCTACGGCAAACATCCTGGGTGACGAGATCTACAAACGTTTCCCCTGGGCGCATGCCGACTGCGGTGGCGCCTCACAAAGCATGCTGCCCACCACCACCGACCCGCTGCAGGCGTTGCTGAACCGCACCTGGCTGCCGACCCTGAGCGTGACCGGTGTCGAGGGGATGCCCGACCTGCAAAACGCGGGCAATGTGCTGCGCCCCTACACCGCCTTCAAACTGTCCTTGCGCCTGCCCCCTCTGGTGGACGCTGCCAGCGCGGTGGCCGACCTCAAAACCCTGCTCGAAGACAACGCGCCCTACCGGGCCAAGGTCACCTTTGACCACGCGGCCGGCGCCACCGGCTGGAACGCCCCGAGCACCGCACCGTGGTTCGAGCAGGCGCTCAACGCCGCCTCACAGAGCTGTTTTGGCGCACCCTGCGGCTACATCGGCCAGGGCGGCACCATACCGCTCATGAACATGTTGTCCATGGGTTTCCCGAAAGCCCAGATGATGGTCTGTGGTGTGCTCGGCCCCAAGAGCAACGCCCACGGGCCCAACGAGTTTTTGCATGTGCCCTATGCCAAAAAACTCACGGCGGCGGTGGCGCAGGTGATTGCGGCGGCGGCCTACGCGGCCTGAGGGAAGCCAAACCAGCCTGGGGTACTTTCCCAGGCTGAAGCATGTTTGATGCCTCCAGCCCTTATGCCATAAGGGATAGCAGCTATCAAACCAATAGGGTTTGATGGCACAGACTCAGGCAACCTCGACGCGGTTGCGTCCGGCGCGTTTGGCGCGGTACAGCGCCTGATCAGCCGCTTGCACCAGGCTGTAAAAATCCACGCCATGGTCGGCAAACGTGGCCACACCGATGGACAGCGTCGCCATGACCGGGCGGCCCGCCAGTGCCAGCGGACTCAGCTCGTAACGCTGGCGCAGCTCTTCGGCCACCGCCTTGGCCACCACGGCATCTGCGGCCACCAGCACCAGCAAAAACTCCTCGCCACCGTAACGGAACAACATGTCGCTGTCGCGCGTGCGCTCCAGCAGCAAGCGGGCGGTTTCACGCAACACATCGTCGCCCACCTGGTGCCCATAGCTGTCGTTGATGCGCTTGAAATAGTCAATATCAATCATCAGCAGGCTCAGTGGCTGCCCATCGCGGGCGCAGCGTGCCAGCTCCCGCTCCATGACGTCGCTCAGGTGGTGCCGGTTGAACAAGCCTGTCAACGCATCACGGCGTACCTGCTCGCGCAATTGGGTCTGCAGGCTCTGGATCTCGGCCAACTGTTGTTGCAAGGCCAGCTCTTTGGTTTGTAACTCCTGGCGGGTGTCACGCAGCCGCATCGAGCGTTTCTGGCTGTCCAGAGACACAAAAAACAGATACAGAGAGACCGAGACAATAGCCAGCGCCGTCACCCAGGGATCGGTCTGGGGCTGCAGTGTCCAGCCGGTGATCGACCCGGCCAACGCACAGCCCACGGCCAACAAACTCAGCGCCTCCAGCCAACCGCGTGTACCGCGGTACAGGGTGAGGTTCAGCAAACAGCCGATCACCATGACAAAGCTGATCCAAAGCGGGAAATGCAGCACCGCGATCCACGCGCCAAGACTCAGCGCATCCAGATACATGTGTCTGATTTCTGCCGCCATCGGGTCGGCGGCGCGCCGGGCAAGCCAGAAGGCCAGCTGGGGGTACACCGCAAAGTGCGCCACCAACACCAGCCAGAGCAGCGGGCTTCGGTCTTGCGGAGCCACGTGCAAACCAACCACCACCAGCAACATGGCATAACCCAGGCTGCGGTGGCGGTGGTTGACATGCACTGCCCAGTGGGTCTTGCCCCTTGGCGCAGCGGTGGGCGTTATTTCTGGCAAGTGCAACAAGGTATTTGGGGGGGGAAGGGGTGATTCTGTCAGGTGCCTGGGGCTGGCAGATCATGACCCAGAACCTCAGCGCAAGTCAAACAACTCGTCGTGAAAGTTTTTACCGGACAAGCCGCGTGTCGCAAAGTCGGTCTTGAGCGCCTGGCCAAATTTGGCGGGGCCACAAAACCAGATGTCACCCAGGCGCCAGTCGGGCACCAGCGCGCAGATGCTTTGCGCGGTGAGTCTGCCGTCCTGGGCCTCCACCAGCACATGCAGCGTCACCCGGGCTTCACGTGCGAGCAGCTTGAGTTTGTGGATGGCCAGGTGGTAGGGTGAGGCGGTGGCGTAGAACAGGTCGATGGGTTTGGCCTGCGGTGCCAGCACCAGCTCTTCCAGCCGGGCGACAAAGGGCGTGATGCCAATGCCACCACCGACCCAGATCTGGCGTTCACAGTCGCTGTCAAAGTTGAACTGGCCGTAAGGCCCTTCGATGTGGACCGGGTCACCCAGCTTGAGGCGGCTGGGCAGCAGCGTGGTGTAGTCACCCAACCCCTTGATCAGAAACACCATATGGCCGTCCCCCGTCCAGGCGGATGAGATGGTGAAGGGGTGTGCGCCCTCCACCTTATCAAAGCGGACAAACACAAACTGCCCGCTCTGATGGCCCGACCAGCGACCCTGGAGCTGCACGCCCACCTCCAGCACCCGCACGGGCTTGTGGGTATTGACCAGCGTCACCACACCCAGCACCCGTCGGCTCAGGCCAACCCGCCGCAACAGAATCACCACCGCAGCCAGGCTGCCACCCAGCATCAGCAACGCCATCACCGGGCCCATCAGTTGCCCCCAGTAACTGAACTTCATCAACACCATGGCATGGACCACCAGAAACAGGTAAGCCACGGCCAGCCAGCGGTGGGTTTTGAAAAATAGGTGGTACGGAAACCACTTGACCAGCGCCAGCACCATCAGCAACACGGCGGCGTAAAAAGCCCACTCACCCACACCCTCGGCCAGGCCGCGCTGGCTTTGCAGGAATTTGAAAATCGGGTTTGCAGGCTCGGGCGCGCGCTCATGCGCGTGGCGCTCCAGATAACCCAGGTTGGTCAGCCAGCTAGGGCTTTGTTTACACAACCAGTGCAGCGTGACCCACACCAGGCCGCTGATACCCAGCCATTTGTGCAGGCGGTACATCTTGTCCAGGCCACCGAAAAACGGCTCCAGCATCAGTGGTCGTGCGGCCAGCATCAGCGCCACACTCATCACGCCCATACCCATGATGCCGGTGAAGTTGATCAAGGCATTGCGCCAGCTGCCAAAACCCGATGGCATCTCCAAGCGCAGGTCAGCCAGCAACCACAACACGGCCAGCCCAGCCAAAAAACCCCAGAAGCTCAGTTTGATGTGTTTCACACAAGGCCCAGTCGCTGAGCACAGCCCATGTGTGCTAACCGGCTGACCCGTTGATGCCAGCGCAGTCAGCTTGACCCCAAGCGCAGAATAGTTCGGTGTGTTGGCACCCCCTGGCGCTCACGCAGTCGCCAGAGAGATCAGCGCGTCAGCGTCTGGATGAGCTGCTGGTGCTGCGGAAAGTTTGCGCTTAACGTAGCGCGATCCGCCAGACAGAAGTCGGCAAAATCAAAACCGGGCGCCACGGTGCAGCCCACCAGCGAGAAAGCGCCCCCATCAGCCACCCGGGACGCAAACCAGGTGTGGGCGGGCACCACATGCTGAAAAACCTCACCCTGGGCCACATCCGGCCCCAGGCGGGTGCAGCGCAAGTCTCCGGCCGGGTTGATCTCAAGCACCTCGAGCGCCTGCCCGGCATAAAAGTGCCACATCTCATCAGAGCGGATGCGGTGAAACGCGGAGAAGTTGCCCTGCTCCAGCAAGAAGTAGATGCCGGTGCTGGCATGTCTCTGAACCGCTGGGCCATTCTCAGCTTGGGTCACGTCCATCCGCAGCGGGCTGCGGTAGGTTTCCCGGTAATAGCCGCCTTCTGGGTGGGGCTGCAACTGCAGGGCCTGGATGAAAGTCTGGGCGTGGGTGCTCATGGGTCCTGACTTTAGCGGCTGGTGTCGACCGGGCCAAGGCCACAGGCCTTCGCGGCAATCTCCAGCGAACGCAGGCGCCGCGCTGGCTCGAACACATCACACACCAGCATCAGCTCATTGGCCTGGGTGGCCTCGGCCAGGGCCGCCAGGCCGCTGGCCACCTTGGCCGGGCCACCAATCACGGCGGCAGACAGGAAGTCGCCGATGGCGGCGCGTTCCTGCGGCTGCAGTGTCTCCATGAAGCCGGGTGTGGGTGGCTGCAACCGCTGGCGGGCACCGGTCAAGATGCCCAGCACCCGTTGGTAGGTGCTGCTGGCCAGAAACTCGGCTTCTTCGTCACTGTCGGCCGCCATCAGGGGCACCCCCACCACCACATAGGGCTGGCTCAGTGTTTTGGACGGCTTGAACAGGCTGCGATACAAGGCCAGCGCCTGGTGCAAGAGGCGTGGTGCAAAGTGCGCCGCAAACGCATAAGGCAGGCCACGCTCAGCCGCCAGTTGGGCCGAGAACAGGCTCGAACCCAGCAGCCAGATCGGCACATTGGTATCGGCGCCCGGCATGGCAATGATGCCTTGCCCGGGCTGGACAGGCCCCAGCAGCCGCTGCAGTTCGGCCACATCACGCGGAAAGTCCTGCTCTGTCTCGGCGCGGTCACGCCGCAGGGCGCGCATGGTGAGCCGGTCGGTGCCGGGGGCACGCCCCAGACCCAGGTCAATCCGGCCCGGGTACAGCTCGGCCAAGGTGCCAAAAGCCTCGGCCACCACCAGCGGCGCATGGTTGGGCAACATGATGCCACCGGAGCCGACCCGGATGTGTTGGGTGCCACCGGCGATGTAGCCCACCAGCACCGCCGTGGCCGAGCTGGCAATACCGGCCATGTTGTGGTGTTCGGCCAGCCAGTAGCGGGTGAAGCCCAGCGACTCCGCGTGCTGCGCGGTCTGCAAGGCAAGGGCCAGCGCCTGCGCCACGGTGCCACCTTCTCGGATAGCGACCAGGTCGAGCATGGAGAGTTGGAGGGATCGGGATGGGGTCATGGTGTTGAAATCTCAGAGGTGCAGGTCGGAAGGTGGAGAAACCCACCACATGCACATGGCGTGCACGATCCGTTGACACGCATTGTTGCCGCAGCCTGTAAAACCCCACACGACGCAGCCTTGATCGGCAACGTCTAGCGGCTTCGGTTGGGCTCGCTACTGAGCCCCCTGCCATCTCATATTTTGTATGGTCGTGGCGGCACATTCACATACAAAAATAGCGTCTAGCCCTTATAAAACAAGGGCCAGACGCTATCAAACTTAGCCTGAATGGATGGATGTGATCCGTCAAGCCTTCGCAGGCGCGTATTTGCTCACCGCTTCCCACAGCCCATTGAGGTACACCGCACCGAGTGCGCGGTCATACAGGCCATAACCGGGCTTGCCCGTCTCACCCCAGATCATGCGCCCATGGTCGGGACGCCAGTAACCCTCAAAACCCACGTCGTGGTAAGCCTTGACGATGGCCGCCATGTCCAGCGAGCCATCACAGGAGTTGTGGGTGGATTCAAAGAAGGTGCCATCGGGCTCGACCTTGACGTTGCGCAGGTGCCCAAAGTGGATACGGCCCTGGCCACCAAACTCTTTGACCAAGGACGGGATGTTGTTGCACAGGTCTGCACCCAGGGAGCCCGAGCACAGGGTCAGGCCGTTGGAGGTGGAGTCCACGATGTTGACCAGGCGTGCCAGGTCATCGCGGTTCTTGACAATGCGTGGCAGACCAAAGATCGGGCGCGGTGGATCGTCCGGGTGCATGGCCATCTTGATGCCCACTTCTTCTGCCACCGGGATGATGGCTTTGAGGAAGTACTCCAGGTTGGCCCACAAGCTTTCTTCGTCGACGGACTTGTAGTCGGCCAGCAGGGCCTTGAGCTCTTCGGGTTTGTAGCTGGCATCCCAGCCCGGCAGGGAGATGCCCTTCTCCGGGTCGATCTTGGCCACCGCTTCGGCATCAAAGGCCAGGGTGAAGGAGCCGTCAGGCAGCTGTTTGGCCATTTCGGTGCGGGTCCAGTCAAACACCGGCATGAAGTTGTAGCAGATCACCTTCACACCCACGGCCGCGCAGTTGCGGATGTTTTGCTGGAAGTTGGCAATCAGGCGGTCCCGGCTGGGTTTGCCCAGTTTGATGTCTTCATGGGTGGGTACGCTCTCAACCACTTCGAATTTGAGGCCTGCGCCTTCGATGCGGTCACGCAGGGCTTGCAATTTGTCGATGGGCCAGACTTCACCGACGGGCACGTCGTAGATGGCCGACACGATGCCGTACATGCCGGGGATCTGGCGGATGTATTCGAGTTTGACCGGGTCGGATTCACCGTACCAGCGGAATGTCATTTTCATAGGAGGTCTCCTGGTTGTAGGGGGCTATGGACTGTGGCTGTGCTTAGAACACGAGTTGGGTGGCCACGGCCACTTGCGGGTGTTTGGCCAGGCGCTCAAAGGCGGCCAGCAGTTCGGCTTTGAAGCCGGCATGGGCACGCAGGTCGGTGCCGAAGATTTTCTCAATCGACAGCAGGTTCTCCACCACGGTGGCGGGGTTGGTGCTGCTGCGGGCCTGGGCCAGGATGTCGGCTGACAGGGGGTCGTTGAGCACGGCGTCTGCGGTGTGAGCGGTTTTGACGGCAAAGTGCATCCAGGCGGCAATCGCGGTGGCGATCATCGGCGAAGTCAGGCCTTTGGCTTGGCGGTCACGCAAGGGCGCGAGCAGGCGCTGCGGCAGCTTTTGTGAGCCGTCGGAGGCAATCTGTGCGGTGCGGTGTTTGAGGGCGGGGTTGCGAAAGCGTTGTTTGAGGCTTTCCACGTACTCGGCCGGGTTGACACCTTTGGGGGCATGCAACACTTCACGGATCTCGACCCACAGCGGGTCCAGGATGTCGGTGATCAGGGGCAGTTGCATGGCATCGGCCACGGTTTCACGGCCGGTGAGTTGACCCAGGTAGGCCAGGGTGGAGTGCGCGCCGTTGAGGCAGCGCAGTTTCATGTTCTCCCAGCATTCGATCTCGTCGGAGAAGATGGCCCCACCGATGGTCCAGTCGGGGCGACCCATGGTGAATTGGTCTTCGATGACCCATTGCACAAATTGTTCGGTGACCACGGGCCAGGCGTCTTGCATGCCGATGGCTTGGGTGATGTGGGCACGGTCTGCATCGGTGGTGGCCGGGGTGATGCGGTCAACCATGGTGCAGGGGAAGGTGACTTTGGCTTCGATCCAGGTGGCCAGGTCGGCATCGACTTCGCGGGCAAAGGCGAGCACGGCGGCTTTGGCCAGGATGCCGTTGTTGGGCAGGTTGTCGCAAGACAGGACGGTGAAGGGCAGGATGCCTGCTGCGCGGCGGTTTTTGAGGGCCTGGACGATCAGGCCGAGCACGGTTTTGGGGCTGCTGGGGGTGTCCAGGTCAGCGGCAATGGCTGGGGCCTGGAGTTGCAGTTTGCCGCTGGCGGGGTCGAGGTAGTAGCCTTTTTCTGTGACGGTGATGCTGACGATGCGGGTGCTGACGTCGCTCATCTTGGCCAGCAGTTTGTCGGCGTCTTCTGCACCACCGAGGACGTCGATGATGGAGCCGATGACTTTGATGTTTTCACCATCGGCGCCCATTTCGGCCAGGGTGTAGAGGCCGTCCTGGGGGACCAGGGCGTTTTTCATATCCGCGGAGATGACACCAGCGCCCACAATGCCCCAGGCCAGGTCACCTGAGGCCAGTACGGCTTCGGTGAACATGGCTTGGTGCGCCCGGTGAAAGGCGCCTATGCCCAGGTGCACGATGGATCCAACCACTTGGCTGCGGTCGTAGGATGGCCGGGTGACCGTTGCGGGCAGGTGGGACAGGCTATTTTTATTCAGATGCATGGTGGCTGGCATGGGTTGGGATGTAGACAGTTTGGAGACAGCGATACGGCCTCGATCAAACCATGCCACGGTCTGGCCTGGTCCTGTTTGAGGAAACGTCACTGTTGTTGCAAGGGCAATTCCATGACCCTTGTTCGAAAAAAATTGTAGGGTTCAGCCTTGGATGCGGTCCAATGTTATTGGGGCATAGGGCGATACCTCCACAGCATGGCAGGCCGATTTGGGTGGCAAGCTCGCCGCCTGGACATCCTGGCCGCTATGGACTGAGGGCGCCTGCCAGGCCGGCTGCATAGTGGTGACGGTAATCCCGGACGCAAGCCAGCAAACCCGCCAGCAAGGGTGATGACTCGTCCTTGCGGTAAATGCAGTGCAAACCAATCATCGACGCACTGTCTGCGGCCAAAGGCCGGAACACCACCTCGGGCAACTTCAGGTTAAGGACCGATTCCGGCACCAGGGCGCTGCCAAAGCCACCGGACACCATCACCACCGCCGACACCATGTCGGCCGCTTTGTGAACAATGAGCGGGTTGATCTTCTGCAGCTGCGACAAGGCCGGACTGGCAAAAAAGATGCTCTGGTCCTGCTCACCAATCAGCGGCTCTTGCTCCAGGTCCGTCAGGCTGATGCTGGTTTTAAGCGCCAGCGGGTTTCTCTGGTTGAGCGCCACCCACAAAGGCTCTTCTCCCACCAGCTCCGACTGCAGCTCCGGCGACTCAGGGAAATAGCGGTCAAAGGCCACCATGATGCGGCCTTGCTGCAGGGCTTCCAGCTGCCGTTTTTTGGGCGCGTTGTGCAGCACCACATTGACCTTGGGGCGTGCGCGCGAAAACGCACCCAGTATGCGGGGAATGGCATTGAGCATGGGGGAGCCAAAAACGCCGATGTCGATGCGCCCCTCTTGGCCAGACGCAACACGCCGGATGTGTTCGGTGGCCAACTCGACGTGGGAACTGATGTTGTGGGCATGCCCCAGCAGCGCCTCTCCGGCCTGAGTCAGCTCAACCCCAGAACTGGTGCGGGTGAACAGCTGGACCCCCAACTCCTCTTCAAGCGCCTGGATGTGCCGGGTAAGCGGAGGTTGCGTCATGTGCAGCCGCTCTGCCGCGCGGCTGATGTTGCGCTCTTGCGCCGTCACGATGAAATATCTGAGTCCACGTATGTCCATGATGTTGTTTTCTATGCGGTGTTGCCGCGTTGTCACCTGGCGTGATCGTAGCGCCAGCACGGTCAGCCAACCACCGTTTCAACAAAACACCATGGCCACAAGACGCATGGCGCTGCCGCCCGGTTCTGAAACCATCTCACATCCCAACAAATGGGGATTGCATCGAGCGCCAGGCTTGGGTAAGCTGTTGCCGGATCAGAAGGCGCCCAACAAGCAGGCCACTGCAGATCGGGATGGGTGCCACTTCTCAGAACGGGGGAAGAACATGCTCACATCACGCTCAAGCGCCCGGGTCCGGGCCATCACCCTGCTGCCTAGCCTGCCAACATTTGGCGCAGGTCTGGCCTGGGCTCTGATCATGCTGTTGGTACTGGCCATAACACCTGCTGCGGCCAGCGAAGCGGCCCATGGCCAGTTCCGACCGTCCCGCTCGTGTGAGGCCTATCTTTCCTTTGCCAAAGGCAGCAACCCGGGTCTGGTCAAAGTGGTGCCGGGAACAGATTACGACATCCGGGAGGTCAACACACGCGAGGCCCGCTGGCTGCGCATTCAGATTCCCGAGCTCAACGAACCTCTGCGCTGGGTGGCCGCTGAATGCGGCGTGGTCAACGAGCTCACTTACGGCCGCCCACCAGCGGTTGCTGACAAGTCCTGCAGCCAGCCAGGCCTGCAAGACAGCTATGTGCTGGCCATCACCTGGCAGCCTGGGTTTTGTGAACACGTCAAATACAACGGGACCAAACCCGAATGCGACAACATGGCCGATGGTCACCTGCTTGTCTCCAATCTGACACTACACGGGCTGTGGCCCAACCGCAAACAATGCGGCACACATTACGCAGACTGCGGCAACACACCACTGTCCCTGTCCGAAGACACCGTGTCCTACATCGCACCATGGATGCCCAACTTTTTCTTCGAAAACACGTTCGGGAACTATGAATGGATGAAACACGGCACCTGCCAAACAACGATGGACGCCAACACCTACTTCCGGCGTGCGGTGGATGCTGTGCGTACCGTCAACGATGCCACCGTGGGTCAGTACATCCGCGCCAACATCGGTGGCAGGATGTCTCGTACCGAGTTCTTGCGGCTCTTCGCGCAGGCAACGGGGCTTGCCAACCCACAGAACCAGGTGGGACTGGTCTGCGCGGGTGAGTACCTGCAGGAAATTCGCATCCGCCTGCCGCTGGACTTCAAAGAGGGTATCGGCCTGCGTGAGCTGACAGGGACGGCGCCCGGCACTCAGGCCATGGGGACTGCGTGCCCCGAAGACATCCGTATCGAGGCCAGTGGCAAGAACTGAAGCGGCCTGGCAAGCCGGTTGAGCTGGCGGGATAGCGCTGTGCCCTATGTTGAGAAAGGAGTCAACCATGCCCGATGATCTCCAGATTGTTGCCAAGAGCGCCAATGCCCTTTTCAGCTTGAAACTGCACCGGGGTGATGGCATGGTTTTGCTCGCCATGAACTGGAAGTCAGCGCAGCCTCCGCGCGATTTTGTGGGTTTTGCACTCGAGTACAAAGAGCCTGACGGTGACCGCTTCTGGACGGTCAAAAACCGCATCAACTTCCCGAACCCGGACGGCAGTGTGAACCAGGTGCGCACCTCAAGCCGCCTTGCGCCCATCCAGAAATTCCGCTGGGTCCACTTCCCTGTGAACGCCGACAAAACAGGCACATTCATCTACCGGGTCACACCGGTGTTCATGCATGCTTCGGGCGAACTCAGTTACGGCGAGGCCCAGGAAGCAGGCATTGTCCTGGCGCGTGAAACCTATCCTGGGAAACTGAACGTGGCGTTCACACGGGGTTTTGTCTCGTCACAGGCCTTCGTGGACCGCTATGTCACCCAAACCGATAGCCTGGAGACGCTGATTCCCGCCAAGGCCGACGAGGGTCTCGGGTTCGTACCAAGCCATCCGAAAGCCGACGAAGCGCTGCAATGGATGGGCTTCGAGGCCCGAAAAGCGATTCTGGACACCCTGGACGCGGCCATCGCCGACACAAGCGCACTTGTGCGAGTGGTTTGTTACGACCTCAATGACCCTGCGATTGTTTCCCGACTGGAGCAACTCAAGAAACGCCTGTACATCATCATCGACAACAGCGGTGAGCACAAGCCAGAAACCTCGGCCGAGTCGCAATCGGCCAAACGCCTTGCCACCAGCGCTGGCGCCGATCAGGTCAAGCGTCAGCACATGAGCAACCTCCAGCACAACAAGACGATGGTGGTTGATGGCAAAAAAGTGAAGGCCGCCATCTGCGGCTCCACCAACTTCACCTGGCGCGGCCAGTTCGTGCAGTCCAACAACGCCATCGTCGTGCACGGCAAGAAGGCCATTCAGCCGTTCATCGATGCGTTTGAAAACTACTGGAAGAACGATTTCGCCAAAGGCTTTGGCCCCACACCATCCACAGACTGGCACAGCCTTGCGCTCACCGGCATCAACGCCCAAATCACTTTCTCGCCACACGCCAAGGAAAAAGGGGTGCTGCAAGCCATTGCCGATGACATCCTCAGCGCGAAAACTTCTGTCTTTTATTCATTGGCGTTCCTGAATCAGACGGGCGGCCCGGTCACCGACGCCATCAAGGCCGTCACCAAGAAGCAGGGAATCTTTGTTTATGGCATTTCCGACAAACGAACAGGTGGCCTGGATGTTCACCTGCCTGACGGCAAGGTGGCGCCGGTTTTTGCCGCCAACCTCAGCAAAAATCTTCCTGAGCCTTTCAAGAGTGAACCCACGGCGCTGAGCGCCAACGGCGGGGGTACCCGCATGCACCACAAGTTTGTTGTGATTGATTTCGACAAACCGAGCGCCCGCGTCTACACGGGCTCCTACAACTTCTCGAAACCTGCTGACAACGAAAACGGCGAGAACCTGCTCCTGATCAAAAACCGCCGCATCGCGGTCTCCTACATGATCCAGGCCCTGACCCTCTTCGATCACTACCATTTCCGCGTCCTGCAGGCCAAAGCCGACGCGTCCAACAAGCCCATCCAGTTGAAGAAGGCCCCCAAAGTCGGCCAAAAACCGTGGTGGGATGAAGACTACACCGACCCACGCAAAGTCCTTGATCGCGAATTGTTTGCCTAGTGGCCCCAATAGCCCTGTGTGTCTTTGACCTGCAAGGGGCCATGTCTGTCCCCGCTTTGACGGCCATCAGGTGGTAGGCGTACTTGATGCGCCCGCAATCCGTCCCGCTGGCCCGCGCGAATCTCTTTTGTGGCGGCGTTCCAGGCGATCACCGGGGGGGGGCGGCGGAATCCATTCAAAATGGTTTGAGTACAACCAGCACCGCAATCAGCGCCGTGGTCGCCATGGTGGCGCCAGCCGCAAACTGGAGGCCCGCCCAGGGCGGGCTGGTGACATCACCGGTCATTTGGCGCAGTTTGCCGGCCAACATGCCGTGCGACGCGGCAAGTGCCAATGCCAAAGTCAACTTGATTTGAAGCCATGGCATGGCCAGCCAGCCCGTTTGGAGCGCCATCACCAAGCCCAGTATCCAGGTCAGCACCATGGCTGGCGTCGTGATCGTTCTGTCCCAACGACGCACCATGAACATGAGTCTGCGTTCCTGCGGCAGGCGTAACACCGGTGCGCGGGAGAGTGCGCCCAGCAGCAGGCACAGCATCAGCATGCCACCTATCCACGTGACCATCGCCACGATGTGAAGTGCTTTGATCCAAAGGAAACTCATGATGCGCTGCCTGCCGTGTTGCCCGGTTCCTGTGCCGTCAGCAGCGATAACTTGCGGTTAAGCAAGGACACAGTGAACAACGCACCAAACGGAACCAACGCGCCACCCAACATACCTCCGATTTCCCGAACGGTCCACGACTGGTTGGACACCGCGTTGAAAACCATCCAAAGGTAGCTCAGGAAGACCATGCCATGGATCGGCCCCACCACCGACACAGCCGACGGCAAGCCGACCAGGTGTTTCAGTGGCACCGCAATACCGACCAGCAGAAGAAGGGTTGTGCCTTCGACAAGTGCCGCAGTTCGCAGTCGCCGCAGGTGAAGAAGATCGATCTGTTTTTGATGTGCCATGCTTTTGATCCTGTGAATGAACGGTATTTTTGCTGGCAGAAGTTTTTGCGACAAGTGGCTACAAAGTCAATGTTCAACAGGTTTCAGCCAATTGCTGCTTCATCAGATAAATACCTGCAAAAATATCGCAAAATGGATAAGAGCATCGCAAGGACATTGGCTTGAATATAAATAAAGTAATAATCCAGCCATGCACAAAATAGCCGTAATTGCCTTGCATGGTGTTGTTCCTTTTGACCTGTCCATCCCCTGTGATGTGTTCAGCCGGGTTCGCACGCCAGGCCTGCAAGACGCCTACGAAGTGCGTGTCTGTGGTGAAGCCAGAGACGTCAAGGCGGGCCTCTTCGACATCCGCACGCAATGGGGGTTGTCGGATGTGGCAGATGCCGACACCGTCATCGTGCCGGGCATCAGCCACCCGATGATGCCCATTGCAGATGAGGTGCTGCAGGTGCTGCGCCATGCCAAGGGCAGAGGGGCGCGTATTGCGTCCATTTGCAGTGGTGCCTTTGTGTTGGCGGCGGCAGGTGTGCTTGACGGACTGCGAGCGACAACACACTGGCTTGCCGCGCCACAGTTGGCAAGCCGCTACCCCAAGGTATTGGTGGATGCCAATGTGCTGTTTGTTGACAACGGGCAGGTACTGACCTCAGCGGGCGCAGCGGCGGGCCTTGATCTCTGCCTGCACATGGTTCGCTCTGACTGCGGCGCCGCTGCGGCCCTCAACGCCGCAAGGTTAGCGGTCATGCCACTGGAGCGGGAGGGTGGGCAGGCTCAGTTCATCGTGAATGAGCCGCCGACCTCACCCGCGGCACTGCAACCCTTGTTGACCTGGCTTGTTGAAAACCTGCAGCAGCCCTTGGGTCTGGAGGACATCGCTCAACAGGCTGCGACCAGCACCCGCACGCTCAGTCGCCGGTTTCTTGAACAGGTTGGCACGACGCCGCTGCAATGGGTTCTGGCGCAACGGGTTCGGCGTGCGCAACAGCTGCTCGAAACAAGCGCGATGTCGATTGAGCAAGTCGCCACCGAAACCGGATTCCGCTCAGCCGCTGCCTTTCGTGAACGATTTTCAAAAGTTGTCGGGGCAAGCCCACAAGCCTACCGACGGACATTCGGGCAAGGAGCAAGGGCGACGTAATCGTCGTCCCAAGGCTTGGAATTCAGCCTGCTTAACATGCAGGCGACAACAGACACTGTCGATGATTTCCAAGGCTTACTTGCTGGTGGAGAGGATGAGGATCGAACTCACGACCTCTACATTGCGAATACTTCGGACAACGAAAAACTACCTGTATTTACAACATCTTACAGTACGTTTCTCAAAGTAGTACGCTTGAGTAGTACGCAACTTTGGGAGTTAAAAAATTGGCCTCACTTGCACTCACATCGAATTTCAGCAGCAAGTCTATATCGTCGTAACTCAAGTTGCTTTCAGCAACGCTGACCTGCCGATTCTGCGGTCCGTTAACGCGTTATGTGCTGGCGCTGGGACTGGCAGGCAACTGCAATTTTTGTTTGCGCTGCGCATCGCGTTGCACGCGTTGTCTGTCGCGTTCAGCCTGTAGCGTATCGCGTGTTTTTTCCACGCTCTGCTGCAGCCCTTTGATGCGTGCTTGCTCTGGTGTTGGTGGTTTGGGTGGTGTTTGTATTTCGTGTATTCGCATCAAGTATTTAGCTTGAAACGAAAAGGCAAGCGTCGTGTTACACGACGCACGATCAGTATTCACTTGCCATTAGCAGCGTCGTTGCCGACCGATCCCATTCCGTAATCACATACAGCTTTTCACCCTGCACCACATACGCACTCAGTATGCGTTCATCGTGCTGCACAGCATGGACGTTGGAAGCAACATCGGCGGCGCTTATGTCGCCCCAATCGCCGCCAATGTGCTTGCCAAGCAGCAGCAGCGGGTTAACTCTGTGTTGTTCGCAGTGTGCCAATGCACCAGGTGTTGCGGTCACCTGGCCAAGTTCAAATAGTGCCATTGCGCTTACTTGCCAAAAGCCTTGCGCAGTTTGTCGCTGGCAGCAGTAATCACATCATCCAGTTCCCCAGCGCCAGCAGCAGCCTTCACCAACTCCAATGTTTTGACAAGTTCGCTGGCGCTGGCAACTTCAATGGTTGGCCTATTTTTTCCACCACTTAAATCCAAAATTTTGCTGCCGTATTTGATGGTTAATGACACCTTGCCATCAGCAGTGTTCCAAAACCAGGTTTTGACGCGCTTCGCCGTTTGAACGCTGCTTTTTTCACCGCTGTCCGCGTCCGTCACCACCTTCGTTTTGCTTGGTGCATAAATGCGACCTTCTGCAAGTGCCGTTGCCAGCGCGATTTGTTCATCAATGCGTTCCGCAAGTTTGTTGCGGCGAATATGAACGGGTGAAAGTTGAGTCGGTTTCTTAGCAGTTGTGAATTTCAGTGATGCAAGTGTATTAGTTGCCATATGCTTTTGCCTTTCAGTATTTGTTAAAGCAAATGCAACTATATTGTCGCCATTCAAAAGGTCAAATTTCAACCAACCTTTCTACCAGTATATTTAGCAATAATCGCAGTTCACCAAATAATTTATAAATTTATATTTGGTTATGTTTGGCGAAGATAAATAAATGCATGAAAGCCAAAACCAAAGGTCAAAAACTCCAACAAGCATACAGACAGTTCATCGCACCTTATTCTCTATATCTGCAAGTTGCAGCAACATTTACGCTCAAGCAACGAGCAAAAATTAAAGTGAAGAGATTTGAGAATTACGGAAATGAGACATATGAATTTTGGCAGAATTTGAGCGAAGACATCTTGCACAATCAAATTCATCATTTCACTGCTCGCCTCACCAGTTTGGTTTATGGCAACAAGAGAAAAAACAAGAAATATGCTCAAACTGCTAGACCATTGGTGATTGTGAGCATTGAAGGAAGAAATGTTGCAAAACGAACACACCTGCACTTGGCAATTGGCAATATTCCGAATGAAAAAATGGAGAACATTGAAGAATTGATTATTAAAGCGTGGGAAGGTTGTGACTTTGCATACAAGAAGAATGAGACAAAGTTGCTCAATGGCCCATATGGCTGGCTTAGCTATATCACAAAGGAAGTGGGATACACAGACAACGATGCACTTGACATTGTTTCATCTACTATCCCCCAATTCATTCAACAAAGCATCAGTACCGACGGTAATTTGCTAACTGCGTGAATTTTAAAAATTTGAAGGTTGCAGAGAAGTTCAAAGCACTTTATTAGATTTCTATTGGCTAATTATTTTAAGAGAAAGATTAAGAATGTCAGGTTTAGGCAACACTGATACAAAGAACGCTAGACAAACACAGAAGATGAATTGAACCACAGCGCAACAGAAAGACAAATGAAAATTGGCGACTGCAGTGAGAGATTCGAGCATGGCGCACCGCTTTGCATTGCTTTTAAAAGTCAAAGTGCGGCCACCAATGAAAAGCATACTTTTATTTGGTATTGACTAAATAATTTATGCAGTATTCAATTCAAATCATAGGTTGTCCTTCACTACCAATGGATTTATCATTTGATACACGAAATTATTTAGTATAGGAAACCAAAAATGGCACAAGCAAAAACACTCACGCAAGTTGAAATTGAACAAGTGCTTGCATACATTGCTACGCGCAGATTTGCAATGCGCAATCGCGTCATGCTGCTAACGAGTTTTTGGAGCGGAATGCGTGTGGGTGAAATTGCCAGCTTGAAAGTTGGAGATGTGATGAACACGGATGGCACGGTGAAAAATGAAGTGCGTTTGGCTGCGGAGCAAACGAAAGGTCGTCAACCGCGCACCGTCTTTCTGCCGCAGCGACTGCAAACTGAAATGCAGCGCTATATGGATGTGCGGCGTGTGACTGATGCGACGCAGCCACTGTTTGTGACCGCTGGCGCTAAGGCGTTTTCAGCCAATGTAATGGCACAGCATTTTTTCTGGCTCTATAAGAAGGCTGGCATTGCTGGCGCTAGTTCGCACAGTGGTCGCCGTTCGTTCATCACTTCATTGGCCTGCAAAGGAATTTCAGTGCGAGTGCTAGCAAGTCTTGCTGGCCATCGCAGCATCGCTGTTACCCAACGCTACATTGATGTGAACGACGATATGAAGCGAAATGCGGTGGAAATGATCTGACTTGTGCTTGATGTTGTATCGGCTAACGACGACCGTAGCCACTTGTATTAAACGTAAATTTGAGTCAAACGCCATGTCTCATACATATCTAAAAGATTGACCACTATTGATAGTACTCCAAGTACGACGATCGACAAACAACACCCAATAGCTGGCTATGAGTTAAATTGATATCCTTACAGAAAGGAGAATAATCACACAATATTTCATTTAAAATCGTTTCTTTTTTTATATCCACGTCTACGAAAGTTAATTTTCAAATTTTAAAAAGCAATATCGTACTGATCAATTATTTTTAATGACGAAATATATAGGTAACAACTATGTAAATTCTGACCATTTTTAAATAAAAGTTTGAAAATACATATCAGATTAAGCTATTTAAAATTAATTGCTTAATGTGAATGTACTTCGCTATTTGGGCGAAGGATTATTTAATATCATTAATAATTAAACATATTGGAGCAATCTAACATTCTTTTCATTGGATCATTTTTCCGCATGTTTAAAACTTTTTCTTCAGCCTCAACCCAAAATTTGTCTTTGGGTGTATTTATTCGAGTGGCCATTAAATACATACAGTATGCGGTATCTAGCACACTATAGTCACCTTTCTCGCTTCCAATTTTCAGTACTTCATTGGTTTTATTAACGCAGGCTTCTCTATTTGTATTGCAAACAATAACAATCTCTTTGTTTATAGCCGCTCTTTTATCATTTACGACTTTTTGACTTTCCTTAGCCTTGTTTCTGACAATATCTTGCTCGCAAACTGATTTCCTTGTTATTGCAGATCGTACAGCTGTTAATATATCTGAATCCACTATCTGATTGCAACCATTAATTACTACAGCACTGGGTCTTCCAAAGTTGTTCAAAATTGCATTGCAAACCGATTCGTTTAAATTTGGAGCCTCGTATTGACTACGAAATACTGCAAATTTGTCAGCATCCTCTTTTATCTGTTGTGTGTTTACACACGTGGTAAAAAGAGGAGCAATGTCTTTATTGATGGCCTCGTTCATAACCTTATGTACAATTGCAGCTAGATCATTTGTATTCTCTAGTGGATTAAAAGCAAATGCCATTTTTGATAAACAACAAACCAATAACGTAAATACTGGCAAAATCCTCAAAAAAAACATAATATCTCCAGTTAATTAACAATAAAATTTAGCGTATTTGAAGGCTTAACTGGTCATTACAACGTTGCTGTGACGCAGAAATACATTGATAGGAAGGACAATATGAAGCGCAATGCGGTGGAATTGGTTTAATTCACAAATCAATATCCACAAACCATACTCATTTGCATGTTCATAGTATGAGCTAAATATTTACCATGTGATTCAACAACTCGTCCGACAATACAATCCTGCGGTCCATTAGGTGTATCTACGCTAATGCGACATCCGCCATCTTTTCGATTATATGCACCTATAAATCCGATATTTCTCATCGAAGTTTGCCAATTCGTTGCCGACAGAGATACTAAGCCTTGCGTCATCCCACTAATTTTGCTGCAGACTTGCTCAATATCTTTAAGGGAATCAATCAATATTGGCTCATCAGACCTGGACTCAACTTCGACAGGCGGCGTTGTTGGCTTGGATTCGATAATATTTTTGGTTTTCAATTTTTCACTGATAATCCTCGCCTCTGCTGCTTTTGATTCGGCAGCTTCTCTTTCGACCGTTAATCTCCTTTCTTCAGCATCCTTAGCGATTTGTGGGTTATCTTCATAATATTTCTGCTGTGTATGCCAACCCTTCGCTTGAACCTCTTTCATTTCAGGTACGCTAGAAAATCCAAGCTTCTGTGCTTCATCAGCCTCACCGCTGCAGCCTAAAAGTACGAGCGCAGTTATTACTGCCAGTGTTTTGTTTAACCATGTAAATGGCATGATGCAATTCCTTTTAAATTTATAGGTTATTAGTGACGATTAGAAACTCGGCTTTTTGCTTTCTAATACCCATGCCTTTGCATTCACATACATCATCTTCATTCCGTCATCCGTCTCTTCAGCAATCCTCTTATCGAGCAATGCCAACATCCTTTCTTTATCCTCTGAAAATTGCCAAGCTATCCACATTGCTTCCAATGCCTCATTTGGTTTGCCTTGCTTTTGCTTAGCGATCGCTATAGGTAGCCAAATATTTGCTCGTTTCGGGTTTAGCAAGAGACCGTTGTAAGCTAACTGTTCGGCTTTGCTAACATTCCCATCTTCGTTATAGGCGAAGATAAGGTTGGACAGAATTTCCTCGTCTGCGGGGTCCGCCTCAAGCGCCTGAGTAAGTGTGGCTGCCGCGTCGGGCAGTTTGCGCTGCTTCAATGATTCCAAGCCTTCACTGTTCAGCTTGCGCGCCAACTTGCGGTCCCCGCGCTGGGGCTTAGGCATTGCGCCAATGCGACGCGCGGCTTCCATCGCACTGGCAACAGACTCAATCTTTGCCGCACCCAACATAGCTTCTGCACAAGCTCTAACACTGTCACAAGCTGATGCAGCAGCTAATACAGCAGCACTATTGGTTTCTTGCGCTGGTGACGGTGGAGTTGCAGCTACTTGGGAAACTACAGGCTCAACTTGGGATGCGGCAACGACGGGAGAAGATTCAACTACAGCAGGAGTTTGTGGTGCTGTTGCAGCAACTGGTGCTGGCTTGGTCATCTCATCAAGTTTTTGTTTTGTTTGATACCCCTTGTCAAACGCTGCTTGCATTTCATTATTGCTGGAAAAACCGAGTGCCTTATAGTCATATTCAACTTTAGAACAGCCAGCCAATAGAAAAGAAGCTAGTCCAATTGTTACTATTTTCGCTGCTATATTCATTGCAAAATTTTCCTATGTGTTTTAATAACTGCCGAACATCACGCTGACAAAGGTTGGAGTTTTTTAATGCCAAGTTATAAAAAGATCAAATTAAATATCAAATCTTTAATTGGTTTTGGCATACTGTAATGCCATATTGCACTGGGCAAAAAACATCGGTGCGATCCCTGCCATTGGGATTGATGGATGTATCTCTTTCGCTTTTTGATACGGCTTCCAGCACATATCTTCAGTCGAGCCTCCGATTCGGTTGGCTCTGACTTCTTGCCATGCAGCCCCAAGCGTGTCAATTACTTTTGCTCTGTCACTGCAATCAACGACGATGGCTCTGTTTGCGCTTGTAGGTGCTGACCCCTTGCAGACTAACTCGTAGCCCGCTGTCGCAGGAAGAGCTGTTGCAGCAGCCCCAACAGCGAATATCGTTGCAACTACAGATGAGCGCCCCAATTTTTCCAGCTTGTTCAGCTTCGTTCTCATCCGCTTCCTTTGTTGTTGACTCAACACTTCATTTAGCAAAATCGATGCAACTAGTGGCAGCATCATTTATGAGAATCTATCCGGTAATCACCTGCTTTACGTTTCATTGTTAGCCAATATGGCATTCTTCTCTGTGATCGCCGCAGGTTGTGTGAAAGTGTGCAACGCACTGGTCTACGGCTAGTGGCGCACCTATCTTCACACGTAGTCCACTCATAAGACGTTTTTTTATCTCTCGTCAAGCCATAGATGATCGCCAATTTGGCGAGCAATAGTATAGCTTGAACAAAGGCTCTATTTTTTTGTCAACAGGCTCGAGCAATGCCCGCAACCACCGCATTGCTTTGGCTGGTCAACGGCGTGCATGGTCGATATGATCTGCATCTGTGCCGTCCCAACCTACCTTCTCTCAAACCTATCTCCGGTTTTTAAACTTGGTTCAAGCAATCCGCCAAAAGGATCGTTTGTTTGCGCTCGATCCCGTAGATGAGCGCCTGCTTAACTGTTTTGCGGTGGTGTGGGTGACGGGACGCTATTTAACAGCCTCTGAAGCATCCGTTAGCGTTGCGGATGTTGCCCCGCGCACCGTGCAGCGTCGAGTGGTGTCGTTGGTGGAAAAAGGGCTGCTACGCGTGGAAAGCGACGAGAAAGACAACCGAGTCAAATATCTGTTTGCAACAGACAAGACGGCTCAGTATTTTGAAGAACTGAACAAGTGTTTAGAGCAAGCGAAACGCAGGTAGCGTAAGCAGGTTACACAGCGTGCATCAGGTTTTTCTTCATACCCGCTAATTACAAAGCACTATGCGCTGTGCGCTTGTTGCTTAAATGCATTGGTGGCAAAGTGGAAAAGCATAACGACAATAAAGCAGCCAGTGAAATCGCCAAGCGCCATTGCTGCGCCTTTTGACAGCAACTCGCTGCCCGTCGTCACATGTTGCGAGTAGTAAGCGAGATTGAGTATGAACCCATTCAGAATACTACCCAGCGTGGATAAAAATACTATATGCAAGTAGTTCAAATTGCTTAAATCCGAGCTAATTTTGAAAAACTTAGTCACACACATAACTGCAGTGTAGTAGGTTGATACACTAACAATCGCAAGCGAGAATGTAGATAAGAACGACGAATTGTCACCCCATAACCCAACACTAATATAGGCACTCGCTGCAAGAACACCAACGATTGCAGGTAAGCCACCTACAAGTATGCACAGCAGCTTGACTCCCGCAGGCACAAAAACAAGACTGGAGCCTGGTGCATACAGCATGTAAGGGTCTAAAAATTCGTTTAGCGCGAAGGAGCCGAGCAGCAAAAAACATGAAACTACAGAGATGGCAAGGTTGGCAACACTGTCGTTTTCAAGTATATGTTTCATCGTCTATATCACAATTACTGAGCTATCGTTTGTGGAGATGCTGTGCTGCACCAATCTGCACCAGCGTTCTTTTCTTAACAGTCAAATTATTCTCTGTTACTTCATCTTACACGGCCAGTGGAATACATAAGGTGTAGACGCTGACATTGCGATGCAACGGGTATTTGTCGGCTACTGCTGCATTGCTGGCGCTGGTTGTTGCGACACGCTACCAATTACTTCAAGTACTTTCATCGTCAGTCTCCCTTGTCGTCTTGTATTTATTGCGGGTGATGGCGCTGCACTGATGCTGTCGTGTTGCACGACACCTAAGAGAGCAAGTCGCTCTCACCAGAGATGAATGCAGCCATGCGCAGACGAGTCTTGCCGTCAGGCATTTTCATCTTATGCTCCACATGTTGCCTGCATACGATTTCAAATTTCAAACCCGCTGCGAATTCCCTATCCAGCCACTGCGCCCACACTGATTTGGTGCCATCTTTGCCATCTTGCGTTGCTGCGCGATAGTCAGTTTGATGTTTTAGCCCAAAAGGCTGATGCCTTGCGCTCAGCTCAATGGCATCTGTATTGGGAAAGCTGCCGCGCTCAGCATGCAACAACGAATACCGCCCTTTATATAGATAGCGACCAGTCAGTGAGTTGAGCGCATGTTTGGAGGAATTCAGTATGCTGCCATCACCGTCGCGTACTCGATGCTGGGGCGCGACTTGCAGTCGGTCGCCAATTCGCCAAACTTCAATATTGGGGTACAGCAAGCGATACAGCATCACCCAGTATTCCGCTTCGATAGTGTGCAATCGATAGCGCTTGGTATGAAGTTTGAATTCTGCCTGACTGTGAGCGGCAAGATCAAGTCCGCGTCCCGCGTGGACATCACTTAATAGCGCTTTAAATTGCTTAACGATGGTTTGCTGGCGAATGCTCAGCGGCACCTCTAAATAGAGCTTGTTGGGGTCAAACGGGTGTTCGTGCAATTGATCCAGCGCCAGCAATTGGACACTCGCTGGGCGCTTGGACTCAGCAAATATCACACGGCCAGTTGACCGCCACCATGTGTCGAAATATCTGGTGCGCAGGTCACCAAAGGATTCGGCTACTTTGGCAATTTGTGGATCAGTGGGCTTGATGCCTGTTTCTTGTGCAAACCACAGAACGGGACTCAAGCGCAAGAACGACCACCACCAGTAATAGATGCTTCGTCCTGCCTCATCCACCTCAAGTTCATCGGAAGCAGCGACAAACTTTGGAAATCCCTTAAAAAACGGCCTTCTATTTAAGTTCATGACTCTTAGTGTAGCAATCAATTTCACAAACGGCACATTGTTGCTATGAACCAGACAATTCACACATCGAGACAGCAAACGGAAGCAAATCTGCAAACCACTGTTGAGAGTTTTGAAAAGGAACTGAAATGAAGATCAAAAATGAAGCTGTTACTACTCCTGCTGCTGTCGTGCAAAGCGACATGGCTGGCGCGACTGTGAAGGTCAACGCAAAGCTTGCACCAAATGCTGAAATTGATTTGGCGGCGATCAGTGCTGAACTGACCGCAAAGAACAAGGCAGACGCTGCTGACGCAGCGGAAAAGGCATTGAAGAAAGCGGCGAGTGCAATGAAAAAGGCAGACAAAAAGAGCGAAGCCGATGACAAGATTGCGGCTGCTAAGAAGGCGGTTGTGTTTTTTAAGCAGCTGGTCACTGAACGAGAGGGTTGGGAGCAGAACGCATACAAGACCAGCAACGATCAGCTCTATGCCTTGCTGCAAAAGTGCTACGGTTTTTATAACGATATGGCGGGCAGCACTGCGGCTGCTGCAGGAAAGCGCGACGGACTGAATCGCTATATCGAGCAAAAGGGCTATAACTTTGCCAGCGCAACGCATACGCTGACGAAGATTGTCAAGTGTGTGTTTGGTGTTGATCGTCGTCGTGTCAGTGCTTATGGCATCGCACTGCGCTTTGCACTGGACAGTAAGGTTGCTGTGCAGGACCTGCCTGCATTCATCTACGACAACGGCGGCGTTGAGCAGATGCGGTTGGCTAAGTCTACGACTGCTATGACTGTGAAGCAGAAGGCAGAAGTTGCACAGGAGGCTGTGAGTGCAAATACGCTGGCTGTTGTGACAAGTGCTGATTTTGCGAACACGTTTGACGCGGGCAAGATTGGCAAGCATGTGGTGCTGATTGGGACTTGGCAGCAAGACGGAAGCGTGATTGCACGAGCTGTCGTGCAAAACGACGGTGTGGTGAACGCAGCACTGGCGAGTTACTACAGCGCGAATAAGGAAGCTGTTAAGGGCAAAAAAGTTGAGATGACGGCAGCGAATGACGACCGTGCAGCGCAGGAAGCACTTGAGCTGGCTGTGCTGGAAGCCTGACTACACATGGCAGTGAGTTGGCAACGAAAACACACGCTGCTGACTACTGCACACAAAGCACACATTAATTTATATAGGGAACAAAAATGGACATCCAAACTATCGTGCAGCGCGCTGCACCCAAATCAGTTGACGACATTGTTTTTGCCAGTGATGATGACAAGGGGTTGGTGACTGACATTGTGAGCGGCACTATGCCGTTCCCTGCATTTGGCAAGAATGGCGTCTTGCTTTATGGCATCAACGGCACTGGCAAGAGTGAATTGGCAAAACTGTTGCCAGACGCGATGGAAGCGGTAAAAACGGGCGGACAGGCATTTGCGCGCTTTGAGCGTATACAAAATGGCAACAACGGGGGCGCTTTGATTGAGCGGCTGCAAGGCCAAGCGCAGCTGGTCCCATTTGCCAGTCATAACTATTTTGTGTTGGACGAGGTGGACAATTTGACTACTTTGTCGATGCCGTCGCTGAAGTCACTGATGAATATGCCGCAGTCAATTTTTGTAATGACCACCAATCATTTCAGCAAGATTGAACTTGGGGTGCGCAATCGCTGCTACTGCATCGCTTTCAATGCGGCGCCAGCAGAGAATTGGCTGCCGCTGGCGCGGCGTATGCTGACAGATGCTGGCATTTTGACTGTCAGTGACGCAACGTTGCTGGGTGTCATTGCTACTGGCAAAGGTTCTGCACGGGATATTTTGAACGCCATCGTGCAGCTCATTTTGGCCGTGCGGCGCAAGCGGGCTTGTGAAGTCAAAGCCGCCCCCGCGCCATGTGTCGTTTAAAACGACATTGCATAACAAGCCCACCCGTCAAACGGTGGGCTTTTTTGCGTGCACGATTTGCCGCTGCGTATGCTTGCATGCGACAGCCAGCATCAACGCAACTGGCAGCAGATTTGACGCATTGGCGGGTGCTTACGCTAAAGCGACCTTTTCTAAAGACTCCCGCCGCTGCAGAATCTCAAAATCTCCGTCGTAAATGTTGCGATGGCGTCGGCGTGATTGCAGCATCGCAATGTTCATCTCGCCGCTCAACGGCTTCGCATAAAACCTGTCAATCATTTCCACACTTGTTCTTGCGTTACGCGCCAGCGCCAGCGTGTTGATGCCTTCGCCAAACAGCAGCCGATACATGATGGCCGTGTGACGCAGTGAATACAGCGTTCTGTCTTCGCCCGCTGCACTGGTTCCCAGCTTGGTGTCCCACATCAGTATTTCAAACTGGCGCTGCAACTGCTTGAGCGCATAGTCCCTGTTCGTTTTGTACTGCGGCAGAAAAACGTAGTCATCGTCACAGCTCTTGCCGTCAATCAAGCCATGTTCAACATGGTACTTTTTCAGCGTCTCATAACTGTCCACCGCCTTTTCCATCGTCGTAATGGGGTCGCTGTGATCTTTGGTTGGTGGCAGTCGCAGTCGCAAAAATGTGTATTCACCGCGCACAATGTCCACATGCTTGTGCTTCATAAACTTGATATCCGTCGGACGGATATAGCTGTTGCACATGAACACGATCAAGCGCCGCATGTCTTCCGTCATGTCCACGTTGCGCATCACCGTGCCAAGCTTGCCGCTTTTGGCGTTGGTGTTGATGAACTGCGTTTGGGTGTCGCCTTTTGCATCCTTGTACTTGCGAACTTCCATTCGCTGCCCAGCGTAGCGTTTTGCCGCACTCCATAGTCGCCTGTATTCCCGTGTCGTAAACCAGCCCCGCGCTTTGTCCTTCTTTGTGACAGTTGGGAACTCAGGCACAGATGCAATGAGTTTGCGTTTGGCGGCATAAGACAAGACTTTGGCGATCAAGCCCATGTACGCACTGATAGTGGACGCGGTGAGCTTTTGTTCGCTCAGCGTATTTAAGAAGCGCTCAAGTGCGAAGTAGTCAATCTCCCGCACTTCCACATTTCTAAAGTGCGGCGTGATAAATTTGTCATAGCGGTACACGAAGTTGTCGTAAGTGCCCTTCGCAATTTCGCCTCTTTTCAACCTGGCCTTTTCCGCTTTCAGCAGCTCTTTCAAACAACTTTCAAAACCAGTTGCTGATGCGGTGGCAGCGATGCCGTGCCGCTGGTTGTACGTGATGATGTCGTAAAACTCTTTGGCGAACGCGATGGCCTTCTGTTTGCTATCAGTTTTGGTGGATTTGCGAACGGCATTGCGCCCGACAAAGTACCGCGCCCACCAATATCGGCTGGCTTGCAGCTTGTAGATGTACAGCTTGGTTGGATAGCCTGGTATGTAGTGCTTTTCAGTAGCACCAGTCCTGTGTTTAGGCTGCGCAATCGTTGCTTTTGCGCCAGTAGTTTTCTGCACTTCAGTCACGCTTCCATCCCAAAAGCGTAATACTACGCGCCTTCACACAAAAAGGCTAGGCCGAAGAGGAAAAGTAGTACGGGTGTTTCGTACTACTTTTGACTTACTTTTTGAAGCGACAAAAAACATTAAGTCCTTGTCGTCATTGAATAAAAGGTGGTGGAAGGGATGAGGATCGAACTCACGACCTCTACATTGCGAACGTAGCGCTCTCCCAACTGAGCTACCCCCCAAGCGGTTTGAAGTCTATCAACAACGGGCGCAATTTCAAGCCATCCCAGCGGCCTGTGGGTCTCTGCGTTGCATTCATGACGGGGTGGCGCGACTTTTTGAGACTTGGTTGACCTACGTCATTGGCCGGCATGTGGTGCTTGGGTACCCTCGGCGGCTCGACTTTACCGGCGCTGGCTCCAGCGCTGCACCTCAGCCTATGAATGCCGCCATTGACTCTTCCCTGAATCTGAAGCCGGGGGCACCTGCCCAGAACCGGATGGAGCTGTTGTGCCCTGCTGGCAGCCTGCCTGCGCTGAAAGCGGCCATCGACAACGGTGCCGACAGTGTTTACTTGGGTTTTCGTGATGCCACCAATGCCCGCAATTTTGCCGGCCTGAACTTTGACGCCGCGGCCATCACCGCCGGCATTCATTACGCCCATGAGCGGGGTCGCAAGGTGCTGGTCGCGCTCAACACCTACCCGCAGACGGCCAAGGCAGACCTCTGGCGCAGCGCGATTGACCGGGCTGCCGACAATGGTGTGGATGCCGTTTTGCTGGCTGACCCGGGATTGATGGCCTACGCCGCCAAACACCAGCCGCAGTTGCCGCTGCATCTGTCGGTGCAAGGTTCGGCCACCAATTACGAGGCGGTGGATTTTTACTACCAGCATTTCGGCATCGCGCGTGCCGTGCTGCCGCGCGTGTTGTCTTTGGCACAGGTCGAACAGCTGATGGAGCGGGTGCCGATTGAGATCGAGGTCTTTGGTTTTGGCAGTTTGTGCGTGATGGTCGAAGGCCGATGTGCCTTGTCCAGCTACGTCACCGGCGAGGCGCCCAATACCAACGGCGTCTGTTCACCACCCAAAGCGGTGCGCTGGGTGGAAACACCCCAGGGCCGGGAGTCACGCTTGAACGGTGTGTTGATTGACCGTTACGCCCCGGGTGAAAACGCCGGTTACCCCACGCTGTGCAAAGGCCGTTTTGATGTGGGTGATGACCACAACTACTACGCCATCGAAGAGCCCACCAGCCTCAACACCCTGAGTTTGTTGCCCCAAATGATGAAAATGGGGGTGCGCGCCCTCAAGATCGAGGGCCGCCAACGCAGCCCGGCTTATGTGGCGCAGGTCACCAAGGTCTGGCGCCAGGCGATTGACAGCTGTTATGAGAATCCGCACCGCTACAGCGCCAAACCAGCCTGGATCAGCGATCTGGACAAGGTGGCAGAAGGCCAGCAGCACACACTGGGCGCCTACCACCGCCCCTGGAAGTGAAGGAAGAAAACGCACGCAAAACCGCCCTGGCGTCGTTGCGCCGCCTTGTCGTACAAACGCGTACTGCCTGCGGCGGCGCGCCTAGCCAGGACGGCTTTGCGAGCGTCCGCTACTACTTGAAATGTTGTCTATGAAACTGTCTTTAGGTCCCCTGCTTTATTACTGGCCACGCGCACAGGTGCTGGCGTTTTACGAATCGGTTGCCACCAGCCCAGTGGACATTGTTTACCTGGGCGAAGCCGTGTGTTCGCGCCGCCATGAGTTGCGTTTGGCGGACTGGCTCGATATCGCCAAAAAACTGCGTGATGCAGGCAAAGAAGTGGTGTTGTCGACCCAGGTGCTGATCGAATCGGGCGCAGATGTCACCGTGTTGCACAAGATTGCCGACAACGGTGAGTTCATGGTCGAAGCCAACGACATGGGCGCCGTGCATTGTGTGGAAGGCAAGCTGCCATTTGTGGGGGGCCCCCACCTCAACATCTACAACCTGCCCACCCTGGAGTGGATGACACCCCTGGGCATGAAGCGCTGGGTACCGCCGCTGGAGATGGGGCGTGATGACTTGGCACTGATCCAGCAAGGCCGCCCGGCGGGTTTACAAACCGAGGTGTTTGCCTATGGCCGTATGCCGCTGGCCTTCTCGGCGCGTTGTTTCACCGCGCGCCACGCCAACCTGCCCAAGGACGACTGCCAGTTCAAATGTATGGAGCACCCCGACGGCCTGCTGATGCGCACCCGCGAGAGTGAAGAATTCCTGGTGCTCAACGGCATCCAGACCCAGTCGGCCCGTGTGTACAACCTGCTGCCTGAAGTGAATGCCCTGCGTGCCATCGGTGTGGATGTGATTCGCATCAGCCCACAAGCGCAACACACGCTGCGTATCATCGAGCTGTTTGCTGCGGTGATGGCTGGCCAGAAAACAGCGCAAGACGCAGACGCCGAACTGCACACCCTGATGCCCGAGAAATCCTGCAACGGCTACTGGTACGGCAAGCCCGGGCTGGAACAGGTGACGCCTGCGCTGGTTAGCGCCTGACCCCTTTTTTGACACTTCCAAGGACTCACCATGCAAACATCGCCTTTTGTGTTGCCCAAACCGGTCGGCCAAGCCTTGGGACGCCTGCCCGCCTTGCCGGGTTCGATGTTGTTTGTCACCGGCCTGAATCTGGCATTGGCCAAACAATTGGCTCCCGATGTGACCGAGATGCTGGTTGGCAAAAAGTTGCGCCTGTGTGTCACCGACGCGCAGTGGGCGTTTGACTTTGTCTGGAAGAACGGTCGTTTTGCCGCCACCAAAAACACCGGCCCGGCCGACCTGACCATCAGCGCCAGCGCCTATGACTTTGTGCTGCTGGCCCGCCGCCAGGAAGACCCCGACACCCTGTTTTTCAGCCGCCGACTGGCGATGGAGGGTGACACCGAGTTGGGCCTGCTGGTCAAGAACACCATCGACGCGATTGAGTTGCCGGTGTTCAACGCAGCCAAACTCCACCCGCGCCATGTGATGGCGCAAGCGCGTGAACACTTGATGGCCCGTCTGGCGGCACTGCGGCCGCGTTGAGCCGATGACCGAAGCCGTGAGCCCGGCGCCCAAGCGCATTGTGGTGGCCATTTCCGGCGCCAGCGGTGCCGTCTATGGTGTGCGCCTGCTGCAGCTGCTGCGCGAGCTGGGTGGTGTAAAAACCCATCTGGTGGTGTCCGACGCAGGCTGGCTCAATCTGCAGCAAGAGCTGGACTTGCCCCGCGAGCAGGTGGAAGCCTTGGCCGATGTGGTTTACCCGGTGCGCAATATCGGTGCGGCATTGGCCAGCGGCTCGTTCCAGTGTGAGGGTATGGTCATCGCGCCGTGTTCGATGCGCACCTTGGCGGCGGTGGCGCATGGCCTGTCCGACAACCTGATCACCCGCGCCGCCGATGTGATGCTCAAGGAGCGCCGCCGCCTGGTCCTGATGGTGCGCGAGACCCCCTTGAATCTGGCCCACTTGCGCAACATGACCAGTGTGACCGAGATGGGTGGCATCGTCTTTCCGCCGGTACCGGCCTTCTACAACAAGCCCCAGAGCATCGCCGAGCTGGTGGACCACACAGTCAGCCGGGTGATTGATCTGCTGGGCCTGCCGCAACCCAATAGCCCACGCTGGAGCGGGCTGTAAACCCCGGGCAGCATCTGTCTGCCCTCTGACGTTTTTAACCTTCCCAGACACCATGGCTTACCACGACCTCCGAGACTTCATCACCCAGCTCGAACAGATGGGCGAGCTCAAACGTGTGGCGGTGCCCGTGTCTCCCCACCTGGAAATGACGGCAGTGTGTGACCGTACCCTGCAGGCTGGGGGGCCAGCCTTGTTGTTCGAGAACCCCACCGGCCACACCATCCCGGTGCTGGGCAACCTGTTTGGCACCACGCGCCGCGTCGCTTTAGGCATGGGCGTCAAAGACATGGCTGAACTGCGCCAGTTTGGCCATGTGCTGGCCACCCTCAAGGAACCCGAAGCACCCAAAGGCTTCAAGGAGCTGATGGGCATGGGCAACCTGGTCAAGACCCTGTGGAGCATGGCGCCCAAGGAGCAACGCAGCGCACCGTGTCAGGACGTGGTGTGGGAAGGTAAAGATGTGGACCTGGCCAAGCTGCCAGTGCAGCACTGCTGGCCCGGTGACGTCGCCCCCCTGATCACCTGGGGCCTGGTCATCACCCGTGGCCCGCACAAAACCCGGCAAAACCTGGGTGTCTACCGCCAGCAGGTGATTGCCCCCAACAAAGTCATCATGCGCTGGCTGGCCCATCGCGGTGGCGCGCTCGATTTTCGTGACCACGCCCAACAAAACCCGGGGCAGCCTTACCCGGTGTGTGTGGCGCTGGGCACCGACCCGGCCACCATCCTCGGCGCGGTCACACCGGTGCCAGATTCCTTGAGTGAATACCAGTTTGCCGGGCTGTTACGCGGCAGCCGCACCGAACTGGTCAAGGCGCTGGGTAGCGACCTGCGCGTGCCAGCCTCGGCCGAGATCGTGTTGGAGGGCCACATCTACCCCGACGCCAGCCACAAAAGTGGTTTCGAGCACGCGCTGGAAGGCCCGTTTGGTGACCACACCGGGTATTACAACGAGCAGGACTACTTTCCGGTGTTCACCATTGACCGCATCACCCTGCGCCGCGACCCGATCTACCACTCCACCTACACCGGCAAACCACCGGACGAGCCCGCCATGCTGGCGCTGGCCTTGAACGAGGTGTTTGTGCCACTGCTGCAGCGCCAGTACCCCGAGATCACCGACTTCTACCTGCCACCCGAAGGCTGCAGCTACCGCATGGCGGTGGTGCAGATCAAGAAGGCTTACCCTGGTCACGCGCGCCGGGTGATGTTTGGCATCTGGAGCTTTTTGCGCCAGTTCATGTACACCAAGTTCATCGTGGTGGTGGACGAAGACGTGAACCCGCGCGCCTGGACCGACGTGATCTGGGCCATCACCACCCGCGTCGACCCCACCCGCGACACCATGCTGGTGGACAACACACCCATCGACTACCTGGACTTTGCCTCACCCGTGAGCGGCCTGGGCAGCAAGATGGGCATCGACGCCACCAACAAATGGCCCGGCGAAACCCAGCGCGAATGGGGCCAGCCCCTGACCATGAGCCCGGAGGTCACAGCCAAGGTCGACCAGATCTGGCAGACGCTGGGGTTGTGAGTCAAATCGGTCTTTAACCCTTTCAAATAAAGGAAAGAACGCTACTGATTCAGGATTAAATAGTCTACCCATTGGCAAGACCGCAGAGGTGCATATCCTGATGAAACCCGGTCTTGCCATTTGCCAATGCACAGTTAAATGGCAGAGGGGAAGTTCAGCCAACAGTTACCATCACGACCCAATTCAAACTGAAAAGAGCAGAGCGATACATGAACGAATGGGGTTTCACCGGTGAAGTCAAGAGCTGGATCGATCAGATCGCCAAGCTCAACTCCAATCTTCCGTTTGCTGGTGCAAGGGTCGAAGATGTCGGCAAAGGCTCAAAAAAACGTCGAGACCTGACCCTGATTGACCGTGATGGTGAAGCCATCATGACCGGAGAGGTCAAGCTTCCCGACGCCCCCGACGGTGGCAGTCCTTACCGGGCTGAAGTGGTCAAAGACGCACAACAAAAAGCGCTTCGCGCGGGCGTCAAGTTCTTTTTTACTTGGAACGTCAATGAATGCGTTCTCTGGGAAACAGCAACCGCTGGTGCCGGACTGAAAGATCGCGCGTACGAACGCTGGTCCGTCATTGCACTGACCAACCGCGCGCAGCTCGAAGCCACCCCCAACCAGGCAAAGATTTATGAATGGTTGGTCACATTCCTCCATGAAGCTGCGCGCATACTGAAGTCAGGAAAGGTCGGCGGCGGACGAACGCCCGACGTCAAGTTCGTTGAGGCACTGGAAGCCGCGCTCACCGTTCCCATTCGACACACCCACGATGCCTTGGCCAAGCGCTACGTCAGCAACCACAGCTTCAAACGCGACCTGGATCAGTGGATGGTGTCGCTCGGCTGGACGGTGGTAAGTGACACGGAGGGTCTGCATGACTTGCTGGAGCGCGCCGCCAAGTTTGGCTGTTACCTCTTCGTCAACAAGCTGGTTTTCCATGAAGCGTTGCTGAAGAAATACGGCAAAACCATGGCGCCGCTGAACGCGCCGCCTGAAATCACCACAGGTGACGACCTGCAAATGCGTTTGCAGTACTTCTTTGCCGAAGCCAAAGAAGTCACCGGTGACTATGAAACCATCTTTGGTGATGACCCCAAGGACATGGGACGCCGTATCCCGTTTTACGCTGATGCCGCTGTGCAAGGCTGGCGCGGCCTAATCGACCAGATTCACGAATTCGATTTTTCCAAGCTCGATTACGAAGTTGTTGGCAGCATCTTTGAACGCCTGATCGGTCCTGAAGAACGTCACAAGTACGGGCAGTTCTACACCCGAGTCGAGGTAGTAGACCTGATCAACAGCTTCTGTATCCGCACTGGCGACGCCAAAGTGCTTGATCCAGCCTGCGGTGGCGGTACTTTTCTGGTGCGGGCCTATGCCCGCAAGAAGGTGTTGGCGGAGAACCGCAATCACCGGGATTTACTGACCGACGTCTACGGCACGGACATCTCCCAGTTCGCCGCGCACTTGACGACCATGAATCTGGCTACCCGCGACTTGGTGGAGGACGAAAACTACCCGCGTGTGGGTCGCTCAGACTTCTTCAACGTGCTGCCAGACTCACCCTTCGTCAAGCTACCGCAAAAGCTCAAGTCTGAAGGACTGGGTACCAAATATCAGAACATCTCAATCCCGCCTCTGGATGCCGTGATTGCCAACCCGCCCTATGTGCGGCAAGAAGATATTCCACGGGCAAAAATCAAACCAAAAGATGGTGGCCCTGAGGCTGGCACCAAAGAGTTCTACAGTCGACGCGTTGTGCAAATGGCCAATGCCAAGTTCTCGGGCCGCTCAGACCTGCATTGCTACTTCTGGCCGCACGCAACCACCTTTCTGAAACCAGACGGCATGCTCGGGTTCATCACATCCAGCCAATGGCTGGATGTGGAGTATGGCTTTCATCTGCAACGCTGGTTGTTGCAAAATTTTGAAGTTCTGGCGGTTCTGGAAAGCCCGGTGGAACCTTGGTTTGTGGGCGCCAGGGTTGGTACAGCAGTGACAATTGCTAGGCGCTGTGAAGACACAGCACGACGCGCAGCCAACACCGTGCGATTCGTGCAACTGAGAAAACCCCTCAATGAGCTGATCCAGAACGACGGGACCACGCTAGGCGCTGTGCTGGCTGCCGACGGATTGCGGGACGAGATCATGCACATCGCCGAGGACGTAAGCCACGCCCGCTACCGCGCCAGACTTGTGAACCAAGCAGACCTTTGGCGCGAAGGTGTAGAACTGGGTCGCATCATGCGGGGCGAAGACGCTGAAGATGCTGAAGGCACCAATCAGGAAGGTTCAGAGATCACTGACGAAAATCGGTCTAAGGACGACTACTTTGGCGGCAAATGGGGCATCTATTTGCGTGCGCCCGATCTGTGGTTTGAGCTGCAATCAAAATTCGGAGACAAGTTTGTTCCTTTAGGTCAGTTGGCACATATTCGGCGAGGAGTCACAAGTGGAAAAGACGGATACTTTTTCCCTATCGATGTCACGGCCAAATGCTTGAGCGAACTCACCAACCCAGAGACGTTTGAGCATGAGTTCGGCGTTCCACGCAAACCGGTGGAAACCGGTGAGATTAGGCTGGTCATGGCCGGTGAAAAGCGCGGTCAGTTGCACGCCATCGAAAGTGAATATCTAGAGCCCGAAGTTCACAGTTTGATGGACGTGGACTCATTTGTGGTCGATTCCTCGCAGTGTTCAAAGTTGATCTTCCTTGCACCATCAGCCGCTCCACTCAAACCGTACGCGAAAGCCTATGTCAAGTGGGGGGAGACGATGAAATATCACAACAACCCTACTTGTGAATCACGAGAAACCAGCGACTCCCATTGGTACGACCTCAGCCGCCTGCCTCGCCCGAACGTGATCCTGCCAAAAATCCAACAGTACCGGCTCATCGCATTCCTCAACCCAGAGAACTTGTACCAAAACTCATCCCTGCTAGGGCTTTATGGCTTATCAAGTGACGAAGCAGACTACTTTGCTGGGCTGTTAAACAGCACTTTTGGCGTACTACCTCGCTTGCTGTACTCACGTAGTTTAGGCAATGAGGGTAACTCCCAACTTGATGTGTACAGCGCGAAGATGCTGCCGGTTGTGGCATCGCAATCGACGCAAGGAAAGAAAAGGGTCGGTGTCGCTTTCAAAGCTATGGCGGCGCGTAAAGCAATGTCGTTCGTCCCCGAACGCCGTATGCGGCAGGCTGCATTTGAACGACAGGGTAAACATGCTGAACTCGAGTATCTGAGTGGTCTTTGCGAACTTGACATGCCAGATCGGCGCGCACTTGACCACGCTGTTCTTGAGTTGCTCGGCGTCAAAGCCAAGAAGGAACGGGAGGAGTGGATCAACCGTCTGTATGACGACTTGCGCCAGCATTTTGAGAAGGCCCGCTCCAAGGAAGAACAGGCCATCGTCAACAAAAACGCAACCAAGCGCAAAGGTGCCGTTAGTCCACAAGATTTGGCAACACAGTTGGCCGCTGAACTAAATACCCAAGAGCCCGGTCTGTTCCGCACGTACAAAGATTTCTTCAACGAGTCCAGTGTCGGTGACAGCTGGATCGCACGAGAAATTCCCGCAGATGGCACACCTGAAATGCACTCCGACCTGCATGACGTGGGTGTGCGCTTCATGCGTGGCAAAAAGCAGATCGAATTTGTCGGCTTGCCATCTGAGGCCCATGCAGCTCTGGCTGTGGTGGCAATTCAGGAGATGCGCCGGGAGACTGTTCGGCTGCCTCGTGCTGAAATGCCCTGCGCCACTTTGCTCCGTGACTACCAGGCCTTCTTGAACAAACGAAACCAGCGCTTGCGTGACACCATTGCCGAGCGGGTCGCAGACGAGGATGTCCAAGCCGTCGTTTTCGGTTTGCTCGTCGATCAGGTACGACGAGGTGCGAAAGCACCAACGGTTAGATGATATTGCTGACCATGAGCCCGGAGGTCACGGCCAAGGTGGATCAGATCTGGCAGACGCTGGGCTTATAAGGAAAATTGACCTCCAGCCCTTTTGAAATAAGGGCCGATAGATATTATTTTTATAGTTCTTTAGGCTCTCGACGGTCATCAGGCAAGCCACCACGAAGAGGGGGCAAGCGCTTCACAGCAGCCAGAGTCACGCGTGGACTCTGGTGTACTGACCCCCATGGGGGTCCCCATATAGGACACCCCGGCCTGCACCACGGTGACAGATCAGTTGACAGCAGCGCGCGCCGCCTCAGCGCGGTGCTTGGCTGCGTCGGCCTGGCGTTGCAATTCATGGGCCTCTTTTTCTGCGGCCAGTGCCTGAGCTTCTTTGGCTTGGCGGACTTCATCGGACGACTTGCCACCCGCCAAGGCAGTGCCAGCCATGGTGCCTGCGGCGGCGCCCACCGCCACAGCCCCCACCGTGCCCAGTACGCCAGGGCTGCGTTTGGCTGGTGCCACGGTCGTTGTCGGAGCCTGGGTCGCAGCCGGTGCCACAGGTGCGGCTGGTGGCGTCGGGGCTTTGGTGACGCTGTTGCGCGGCACGGGTTTCACACCGCCGAACAGACGTTTGGCCTGCGCCACCGAGGGCATGGCCAACGAAGCGATGGTCAACACCAGCATGGCGGTCGCTGGGCGCCAAGACATGTCAAAAGCAGTGGGCATGGCAACTCCTGGTTTGAAAAAAGAAACATTTGGACGCAGCGCCAAGGCCGATTCCACAATGGCCAGACCATGTTAGCGACCGAAGAAAAGACGCAATGAATCTAGGAATTGGGCGGCGCCCGGGTGTGTCGCACCGCACCGACAGCCACTGCGCTGCCGCGTATCGTCAGTCCGATTCATCCACTGAACGAAAGCCTGACCATGACCTTCACGTTTGTTTCCTGGCGTCGCCATGCCTTCGCCGTATTCACAACGCTGGCCTGCACCTCTGCAGCGCTGGCGGCCCAGCCCAATGCTTTGGCACAGGCGCAAGAGCGTTACCAGCAGGACATGGCCGCGTGCGCCAGTGGCCAGTCCTACCAGGACCCGGCCACCTGCCGCCGCGAAGCAGGTGCCGCCCTGGCACAAGCCAGGCGCGGGGACCTGGGCAACAACCCTGGGGCTTACGCCAAAAACGCGCTGCAACGCTGTGCGGCCCACAAAAACAGTGATGACCGCGTGGCCTGCGAGGCACGTATCCAAGGCCAGGGTGACATCAGCAAAGAATCCCAGGCTGGCGGCCTGCTGCGCCAGAGCACCACGGTGAGCCCGACACCCTAAACGCTAGGTCCCGCTGACCAGCGGCGCAGCCAGCTCGCGCAAGCAGGCCTGACGCGCCGACACGACCGACAGCTGTTTGCACCGCCAGAGCGCCTGGGCCTGTGCGGAGCGTGCCTTTTGCTGCAGCACACTCTGGTTCACCGCCTGGGTGACCACCGTGTGGTACACCAGCAGCAGACCAGCCGCCACCAGCACCGCCACACCTGGCAGCACCGCCGGGTGGCGAATCAGCGACCTCAGAGTTCGCCCGCCCGGACCGGGCACCGCAGGCAGTCGGCCCGGATGGCTGGACAGCGGGTTCAAAAATGTAAGTTGGTGTGGCTGATGTTTCATGGTTTTGATCGGGTGGCTGCCAACAAGCAGGCTGACAGATGCCAGCTGACTCTAGGGCCAGCCCAACTGGCTGGCTGTGCGTTGCCCCACACAGCCAGGGATATGTTTGAGCCATACCCACACGCTGATATTTGCGCGCATCAAAGTCGGGCAAAAGGACGCGTTTGGCAGCGCGGCTTGCTCGCCCATCCTGTTACAACACTTGCAAAACGGGTGGCGACTTCTGTGGCAGGCGGCTTTAAGCTGGGGTTTTCAAGGAGCTCTTATGGCCATAACACCCCACTTTTTCAACAAACGCGAGTCCGAAGCCACTACCGACCGGCATGTGGTGCCGCTGCCACAGGTGGCCAGCAAAAGCCCCACGGCCAGCACACAGGTCAGCCCGGACGCTGGCCGCAGCAACAGCAGCAACAGCAGCCACATCAGCCAGCGCGGCGCCGTCACCCCACCTGCGGGCGACACCGGTGCCGCCCCAGGCAGCATCGGCAGCAAACTCACGGTGGGGCCCAACATCAAGCTCAAAGGCGTGGAGATCACCGACTGCGACACCTTGTTTGTCGAGGGCCTGGTCGAGGCCACGATGGACTCGCGGCTGATGGAGATTGCCGAGCAGGGTGCGTTCAAGGGCTCAGCCGAGATCGACCTGGCCGAGATCCATGGCCAGTTTGATGGCGACTTGACGGTGCGGCAAAAGCTGGTGATCTACGCCACCGGTCGTGTCACCGGCAAGATCCGCTACGGCATGCTGGTGGTGGAAGAAGGCGGCCAACTCTCAGGGGACATCCAGTTTGGCACCGCCTCTGCGGCCAAACACAGCAGCGCAGACAAACCCCTGCTGGCGGTGGCCAACAAAGGGTCAAATATGCCTCTAGCCCAATAAATACAAGGGCCAATAGCTATATAAATAGGATCATCAAGCGGCGCTGGTGGACAGGTACTTTTCCATCAGCGCACGCACGTTCACACGCGCCTTGAGACGGCTGGCCAGCATGTAGACACCGCCAAACTTGCGCTGCAAAAACAGCGTGTCCATCGGCGGGATGTGCCAGAAATCGCGCTGCTCACCAATCGCCATGCCGGCATCGCGCAGGCGCAGCGCCACGTCGGTGTTGCCAAAGTCGTAGTCGCCGGTTTGGAGCAGCGGCTCCAGCGACAGCTCGAAGATGTTGATCACCGCGTCCTGATGGCGCTGCAACGCGTGCTCGTCAAAAAAGCCGATGTTGATCATGGCCTGGCGCGCGCCAGCGCGGTCACCGGCCAGGCCAGCTTGCATCAGTTGGCGGTAGGCCGGCGCCATCTCTGGCGGAAAGACGCGGGTGGCGCCAAAGTCGAGCAGGATCAGTTGCCGGGTAGAGGTGTTGTAGCGGTAGTTGGCAAAGTTGGGGTCGGTCTGCATCAGCGCAAACTCGAACAACTCGCGAAACAGCAGGCCAATCAGCAGCGTCATGAGGCGGTCACGCTCTTCCTGCGGCGCGTCCACCAGCGACTCGATGGGCACACCGTCCACAAAGTCCATCGCCAGCACACTCTGGGTGGTGAAGTCGGCGTGTAACTTGGGCACCAGGAACTCGGGCGAGTCGGCCAGCAGCTCGGCAAAACGCTGCAGGTACTGGCCTTCGCGTTGGTAATCGGCCTCCTGATGCAGCTGGCGCTTGGCCTCCGCCAACATCGGCGCGATGTTGAGCGTCTTGGGCAACACACCTGAGAGGCGCATCAGCGAGGCCACGTTGTCCACGTCGCTGTCGATGCTGCGGCGCACGCCGGGGTACTGGATCTTGATCGCCAGCTCGCGCCCGTCTTTGGTGGTGGCACGGTGCACCTGGCCGATGGACGCAGCAGCGATGGGTTGGAATAAAAAAGTTTCAAAACGTTGTTGCCAGCCGCTGCCCCAGTGGGCGTTGAGTGCGGCGTTGAGCTGGCTTTGTGGCATGTGGTGCCCCTCGGAGCGCAGGCGCCCCAGAATCTCGGCCAGCTCAGGCGGCAGCATGTCACCTGCGTCCATCGACAGCAGTTGCCCGACCTTCATCGCCGCACCACGCAACTGGGCCAGCTGGTGGGTGACCTTGATCGCGTTGGCCGGGGTCAGCAGCAGATCACTCACCGAGGGGCGTTTGCCCTGGGCCAGCTGGCGGGCGCCGTCGAGCAACATGCCCCCGGCAATGTTGGACGCCATGCCGCCAAAACGGGCCAGGCGTGACAGGCGGCCGCTGGGAACGGCCAGCGCTTTCGATTCAAACTTGCTGTGTGGCATCAACGGTCAACCTTCTGGGTGCGCGGGGGCGTTTCCTGATCTCTGTCGGAGCGACTTTGGGCAATTTGGTTCGACTGACTTGGCCTTTTTTGCGAGCCGCCAGCGCCAGCTTGCGCACCTGGGCAATGTCTTCGTCGCTGAACGGCCCGTTGACACCGCTGATGGCGGCCAACTTCATGCCGTGTTTGAGGCCGAGCTTGTAGATCTCACGCACCTTCTCCCACTCGATGGCGCGACCGACGGTGAAGTTCTCAAAGCGGCCCTCCAACGCCAGCACAATCGTCTCGGCCAGGCACGCGTAGGCCACACCTTTGGGCAGGCCGATGTTTTTCATGCGGATGTGCTCACCGGGCAGCTGGATCTCACCGGATTCGATCACCAGCACATCGGGGCGTTTGGCCACCTCGCTGGCGGGCAGGTCCAGCGGGCGCGCCACGTCGGTGATGACGCAGCCCGGTTTCACCTGCATGATGTCGAGCACCTTTTTGCCAGCCCCCGAGGTGGCGGTGACGATCATGTCCATCTCGGCGATGTCCTTGTCGGCCTTGGCGGACAGAAACAGCTGCGCGTCAGGCGTTTCACGCAGGATGGATTCTTTCAGCGCCAGCAGCTTGGCGGTCTCGGGGGACACCAGATACACCTCTTGCGCCACCTTGGCGATCAGGCGTGCGCACACCGAGCCAATGGCGCCGGTGGCACCGACCACCATGGCCTTGAATGGGATACGTTCTTTGCCACGCGGCTTGGGCAAGAGGTTCAGGCGCATCAGTGCGTCATGCGCGGCCCACAAGGCGCCGGAAGCGCTGTAGCTGTTGCCGGTGGTGATGGGCAGTGGCGAGCGTTTGGCCACCGTCACCCCGGCATCCCCCACCACCTTGGTGAAGGCACCCAGCCCCATGATCTGCGCACCCAGCCGCTGCGCGGTGGCGGCGGCATCGAGCAGCCGGCGGTAGGTGAACTCCGGGCTGTGGCGCATGATTTCCCTGGGCGTGCCGCCCACCGAGATCAGCCAGCCCTCGGCCTCGACCCCGGTGGGTGACTGGATGCCGCTCACATGGGAATAGACAAACGGCGGCGCATAGGCCATGATTCTTTCCAGCGAGTTCATCATCACCGGTGGCGAAACCTGCGACAGCAGGTCAATTGGCTTGACCTTCTTGAAATACTCTTGAGAGAGCGGGTGGATCACAAAGGCAAAACGGTTCACCCGCTTGAAGCCATTGGGGTAGAGGATGCGTGGCTCCAGCTGCAGGCCGGTGATGATCTCCAGGTAATCGTCTTCCAGAATGTCTTCGGGCGCCTTGCCGCTGGCGGCACAGATCATGGCGTCGAGCAGGTCCGGCCCCAGGCTGTGGCCGTGCAACACCGGTGCACCGTCGATCACCAGGTGCACGCCCTTGGCGGCAAAACTTGCCAGGCGCTCGTCGCTCACGGTGGAGGTAATGATGGTTTTGCCCGCCAGCTCTTCCAGACCAAATTCGTCGAGTTCATGAACCGGCGCGACGATGACACTGGCCTTTTGCATGGCCTTGCGCAGCAAAAAGCGCGTCCACTCTTTGACGGGTCCACTGTTCAAAGCCGATGGCAGCGACCAGTCCTTGACGTAATGCGCACCACTGGCATACAGCTGTAACGCCTGCAAGCTGGTCAACAACTTGGGCACCGCCAGCTGGGTCAGCGGGTCGGCAAACTGCAGGTTGCTGGTGTACTCGGCCATCGACATCGCGAGTTTGTAGTTTTTTAAACCCGAGAAAAACAGCACCCGCGCGTTGTTGAAATAGTGGCCCAGCGCCACCTGGGTGTGGCGCAATGCCCACTCCTGCAGGATGTCACCCAGCGGTCCGCCCATGGTGACTGGCGCTTTGTGCGCCACCGATTTGAGTTTGGCGCTGTCTTTGTCAACAAAGCGGTGGCTGCCCGCTTTGTAGCTGTCCTTGAGCACCCCCAGGCCAATGGCATCGGCACGTTTGTCCCAGGTTTTCACCAGCTTGCTGGCCTTGGCCAGGCTGCCGTCGGTGCCCAGGCGCTGGACATGCAAGGACTCACCCAGAAAACGGGTGTTGAACTCGAAGTTTCGGGCGCTGGACCCAAGGCTGATACCAATCACTGTTTTCATAGAAGAACATCACTCAATGCTGGTTTGGAGAGCCACAACTACACGGACGATGGCACGCAGTGCATCATGCCGCCTGTGATGGCGCGGGTGGGTGTTTCATTCTATGAAGAAGGGTAAGCGCAATGTTGGCGAATTTACTGACAAGTGGACTGCGTTCTGCGGGCTTATCGACGCTGATGCGCGCAGTTGGCGTGGCCACACGCTTGCTGCCGATTCCCCAGCCGACATTATTGGTCGGCCCGGGGGCCAGCGCACGCCTGGGGCAGGCCATCTGTGACTTTGATCACCAACGGATATTGATCGTGACCGACCCGGTGATCGCCAAACTGGGCCTGATGTTGCCGATGCTGCAAGCGCTCAAAGCCGGTGGTTTGGCCTATGTGGTGTTCGACAAGATGTTGCCCGACGCACCCGTGGCGCTGATTGAACAAGGGGTGGCGCTGTTCAAAAGCCAGGGCTGTGACGCGGTTCTGGCCTTTGGCGGCGGCTCAGCCATAGACGCGGGCAAAGCCATTGCGCTGGCGGCAGCCAACAACAAACACCCGGTGCAACTGGCGGGCTACTTCAAGGGGCTGCGCGCACCAGCGCCCATTTACGCAGTGCCCACCACCGCAGGCACCGGCTCCGAAGTCACGGTGGCAGCCGTCATTTCGGACCCCGACACCCACAGCAAACTGGTGATTGCCGACACCCGCATCGTGCCGCGCATGGCCGCGCTGGACCCGAGCCTGATGCTGGGCCTGCCACCCGACATTACCGCTGCCACCGGCATGGACGCGCTGACCCATGCCATCGAAGCCTACATTGGCCACTGGGGCACACGCTTCACAAACCAGATGGCGCTGTCCGCCGTCAGCAAAATTTTTGAGGCCCTGCCGGTCGCCTTCGCCAACGGCCAGGACCTGGCCGCCCGCGAAAAAATGGCGCTCGCCGCCAACGATGCCGGTCAGGCCTTCACCCGGGCCAATGTGGGTTATGTGCACGCCATCGCCCACCAGCTGGGTGGCCTCTACCACACCCCCCACGGCCTGGCCAATGCCATTGTGCTGCCGCATGTGCTGCGCTTTTTGAGCCCGGCGATCCAGCCACAGCTGGCCACTTTGGCACTGCGGGCCAAGCTGGGCGCCGCAGGCGAGAGTGAAGCCGCCTTGGCCCAGAAGTTTCTGGATGCCATCGATGCCTTGAACACCCAATTGGGCATTCCGCCCACACTGGCGGCGCTGCGCAAGAAAGACATCCCTGCGCTGGCCAGCGCCGCCTGCCACGAAGCCGAAACCAACTACCCGGTGCCGCGCTACCTGACCCAGGCCGAGTGTGAAAACGTGATCCGCCAGATCTTGCCGGACCCGGCCGTCACCCCAGCCGTGCTGCGGCGACGTGCCACCACCCGCAAAAAAGCCTGACCCAGACTGCCCGACAACCCAGCCCCCTGCGGGACGGGCCTCAGGCAACGGCAGCTGGGGCAGCGTTGAATTGCTGCAGGATGTGTGCACTCATGCCGCGTGCCAGCTCCTGCTCACCCAGAAACACCGTGCCCAGGCTGTCCTGGCGCAGCAGGCTGGCCTCTTCCTCGTTGTGGCTGCGCAGCACCACTGCGATGCCGGGGTTGAGGGTGGTAGCGATCTCGACCATCTTGCGCGCCTGCACCGAGTCCGGGATGGCGATGACCAGCATCGCGGCCTCGGCCACATGGGCCTGGATCAGCACATCAGGTGCCAAGGCATCACCGCTGACGGCATGAACCCCGTCAGCGCGCAAGCTGTCCACCAGGTCTCGGTTTTGCTCGGCCACCACAAACGGCACCTGGTGCGCCCGCAGGTCCTCCGCAATGCGCCGACCGACACGGCCATAACCCACCAGTACCACTTGCCCGGTCAACACCGCTCTGGGGGTGGCCACGGGCAGCTCGGCCAACGGATCTTCGCGCTGCTCCATGCGACGGGCCAACTCTGAGCGCTGCAGAATCCAGGCGCGCACGGGTTCGATGACCGCAAACACCGCCGAGTTGGCGGCAATCGAGATCAGTGCACCCGCCAGCACCAGGCTTTGGCCCTCCGTGGGCAACAGGCCCAGCGTCACGCCGAGCCCGGCCAGGATGAACGAGAACTCACCAATCTGCGCCAGGCTGGCGCCCACCGTCAAGGCGGTATTGAGTGGGTATCGGAACAGCAACGCCAGGCCGACGGCGGCCACGGTTTTCCCGACCATGATGATGGCCACCACCACCAGCAGTTTGAACGGTTGGCCCAGGATCACACTCGGGTCAAACAACATGCCGACCGAGACAAAAAACAGCACCGCAAACGCGTCGCGCAGCGGCAACGATTCTTGTGCCGCGCGGTGGCTGAACTCCGACTCGCGCATCATCATGCCGGCAAAAAACGCCCCCAAGGCAAACGACACATCAAACAGCTTGGCCGCACCAAAAGCCACACCCACGGCGATGGCCACCACACACAAGGTGAACAATTCCTGGGATCCGGTCTTGGCCACGGCCCACAACAGCTTGGGCAACACGCGACGCCCGACCACCAGCATCAACACCACAAAGCTGCTGACCTTGGCCAGGGTGATGCCCACGGTGGTCCAGATGGCCCCCGAGGAAGTCCCAACGGCTGCGGCATCGCCCGGTTCGGCCAACAGACCAGCCAGTGCGGGCAGCAGCACCAGGACCAGCACCATCACCAGGTCTTCCACCACCAGCCAGCCCACGGCAATCTGCCCGTTGATCGATTTCAGGATGCCCCGGGCCTCCAGTGCACGCAGCAGCACCACCGTGCTGGCCACCGACAGGCACAGGCCAAACACCACCGAGGCACCCAGGCCCCAGCCCCACAGGGACGCGGTGGCCATGCCCAGCAGGGTGGCCACGGCAATCTGAACGATGGCACCGGGCACCGCGATGCGTTTCACCGCCATCAGATCATCCAGCGAAAAGTGCAGGCCGACCCCAAACATCAGCAGCATGACGCCGATTTCGGCCAGCTGCCCGGCCAGGCCCACATCGGCCACAAAACCCGGTGTGGCCGGCCCGACCATGATGCCCGCCAGCAGGTAACCCACCAGCGGTGGCATTTTTAAACGCGCCGCGACCAGACCAAATAACAGCGCCAGCCCAAAAGCGGCGGCAATGGTGGCGATCAGGCTGACGTCATGTGGCATGGGTACAAAATTCCTCGTGATGGGTGGCAAAGGGTGGTGCGGCAGAGCCGCTGTTGCAACTTACCACACTCTTTTCCCGGCGTCGCCGGATTGGGCGGACTTTTGCAGCGCCACTCAAAGGTTTTTCACCAGCACAGCTGCTGCTGAAAACACAGGCCTTGGCGCACCACCGCCAAAACACCGTCTACACCAGCAAGGCGCTCAATGCGGCCAGTGCGGCGGTTTCGGCGCGTAACACCCGCGGACCCAGGGTCACCGGGTTCAGACCTGCCTGCAAAGCGGCGGCCTCTTCGGCCGGGCTCAAGCCACCCTCGGGGCCAGACAGAAAGTGGATGTCGGGTGAGTTGGCGCTCTGGGTCAGGCGTGGGACCACGGCCTCACGCACCGCCCGCGCACCCGCAGCCAAGGACAACAACAGCCCAAGCGGCTGGCCAGCAGCGGGGGCGGCGGCAACACGCTCGGTATGGCTTGGGAGCCACTGCGCCAGCGTTGCCACCGGGTGGATCACCGGCACCCGGTTGCCACCACATTGCTCACAGGCGGCCACCGCCACGCTGTGCCAGTGCGCCACCTTTTTGTCGGCACGCTCACCACTCAGGCGCAGCACGCTGCGTTCGGTCATCAGCGGCTGGATGCTGGCCACACCGAGTTCGGTGGCTTTTTCCACGAGCCAGTCCATGCGTTCGTTGGCGGGCATGCCCACCACCAGATGCACCCGCAGGGCGGGCTCGCGTTGGGTGGCCAGATAGTCGCCCACCTGCACCTGCACATGGCTGCGGCCCATCTGGGTCACGCTGGCGCTGTATTCACCCGAGCTGTCACCGGTGAATAGCGTGATGCCGTCCCCCGGCTGCAGCCGCAACACCTGCACATGGCGCGCCGCGCCCGCAGGCAGCTCCAACAAAGCGCCAGGGTGGAGGGGAGTCGGGCAGTAAAAACGCGGCATGGATGACTTTAATAACTATCAATTAAATAGCTGTTAGCCCTTTTTATAAAAGGGCCAGAGCCTGATTTTATGCTTGACGCCCAAAACCAAAAACATCAGGCTCCACAAAACCTTCGACTTTGTCGATCAGCCGAAGCAGCGGTTTGAGTTCACGGTAACGGGCGCAGGTGCTGCGGATGTAATGGATAAAACGCGGTGTGTCGGCCAGGTACTGCGGCTTGCCGTCGCGCAGCGTGAGGCGGGCAAAGATGCCGGCCACTTTGAGGTGGCGCTGCAGGCCCATCCACTCCACACCGCGGTAAAACTCACCAAAGTCGTCGCCCACCGGCAAGCCCGCCTTGCGTGCTTTTTCCCAATAACGCACCGTCACGTCCAGACAAAAGTCCTCTTCCCAGCTCAGGAAGGCATCCCGCATCAGACTGGCAATGTCGTAAGTGATTGGGCCGTAGACCGCGTCCTGGAAGTCCAGCACACCTAACTGAGCGCCAGGGCTGGCAGGGGCCATCAGAGGTTTCGCCGCCGGGCCGCCCCAAGGCGAAACGGCCCCCTCGGGGGGCAGCGCAGTACGCGCAGCGACAAGCGTGGGGGCCATCAGATTTCTGGGCATGAAATCCCGGTGCACAAACACACTGGGCTGTGCCAGATTGGTGGCAATGATCTGTTTGAACGTGTTGTCCAGCGTGAAACGCATGCCCTGGTCGATGGCCACACCCTTGTGCTGCACCAGGTACCAGTCTGGGAACAGTTCCAGCTCGCGGCGCAGCAGCGCTTCGTCGTAGGGTGGTAGCACGCCGGGTTTGGAAGCCAGCTGCCAGGTGATCAACGCGTCCACCGCCTGCAGGTACAGCGGCAAATTGGCCTGTGGTTGGGTTTGATCAATGACCTGCATCATGGTCTGGCCACCCAGATCACTCAGCAACATGAAGCCCAGAGACTCGTCCCAGGCCAGCACTTCGGGCGCGTGTAGTCCCGCGTCGTGCATGAGCTGCGCCACTTTGACAAAGGGCTGACAGTTTTCGCGCTCGGGCGGGGCATCCATGATGATGCGGCTGCCAGAGGGGCTGTTGATGCGGAAATAACGCCTGAAGCTGGCATCAGCGCTGGCCAGACGCAAGCTGTCCGGTTGCAGACCGTGTTCTGCGGCGGTTGTACTCAACCATCGCTCAAACTGCGTGGCGCGCTGCGCGTCGGTCCAAACGATGGGGCTAGGAATCAGTGGGGTGGGGTTGGCTTGGCTCATGGATAATCCATTCTACTGACCGCCTTTTTGTCCCTCTTTAATCCAACATGGCCTCTGATGCCTCGCCCGATGTTCTTTCTGATGCTTGACCCCTTCTTTCGGGCAGATGGTGGCCGTTGGCGCGAGCTGGGCCTGTGTGTGGTCGGTGGCCTGCTGGCACCGACGCTGGTGCTGGCGCAGGAGCAGGAGGGGGTCCCCATCGAACTGCTGCAACTCAGGAACAGTGCCAAGCTGGAGGAATCGATCAGCCCACTCACGCGCAGCCTGTTGCCCAGTTTTGTCTCTGGCGACACCATCTCCGGTCGCACCGATCTGGAAACCGTGGTGGAGGGCCATGCCATGTTTCGCAAGGCCGACATGGTGATCAAGGCCGACAGGCTGGAATACAACCAGCCCACCGATCTGGCGCGTGCGATCGGTCATGTGCGCATCAACCGCGCAGGCAATATTTTCGAGGGGCCGCTACTGGAGTTGCGGGTGGATGCGTTTGAAGGCTTTTTCAACACCCCCAATTACCATTTCCTCAAGAATGACGGCCACGGCCAGGCTGACCGGGTGAACTTTCTCGATGACCAGCGGGCCGTCATCCACAACGCCACCTTCACGACCTGCAAACGTGACGGTGGCCCGGACTGGTTGCCCGCCTGGATCCTGAAGGCCAGCCGGATCGGCATCGACAACGCCGAAGACGTCGGCACCGCCGAGGGGGCGGTACTGAGCTTCAAAGGCTTGCCCGTGCTGCCGATCCCGTACGTCACCTTTCCGCTGAGTGACCAGCGCAAGTCGGGCTTGTTGCCACCCACCATCGGCCTGGGCAACGTCAACGGTTTTGAGTTGGCACAACCCTATTACTGGAACATCGCGCCGAACCGGGATGCCACCATCACCCCCACACTGATGACCAAGCGCGGGCTCAACCTCGGCACCGAATTCCGCTACCTGGAGCCGGATTACACAGGCACGGCCAAAATGGACTGGATGGGCAGCGACGATTTGCGCGATCGCAGCCGCTGGAGTTTGAATGCCAACCACCAAGCCAAGATCAACAGCGACTGGGCCGACAACGGCTTCAACCTGAACCTGAACCTGAACCGCGTCAGTGACGACAACTACTGGAAAGACTTCTCCCGCGCCACGGTGACCACCGGCCAGCTGTCGGTCAACGACGCGGCGCTGGTGGCCGCCAACACCCAGCGTTTGCTGGCCAACGATGCCCAGTTGTCCTGGGCCAACGGCCCGTTCACCAGCATGGTGCGGGTGCTCAAGTGGCAAACCCTGCAAGATCTGGAAAACAGCGCAGCCAATATCGTGCCACCGTACAACCGGATGCCGCAGCTCACCACGCATTACGCGAGCGAGACCGAATCGGGCCTGAACCTGGCGCTGGATATGGACTACACACGCTTCGAATCCGATAACAAAGTATCCAACCAAAACAACGGACAGCGCCTGTTTTCTTTGATGCAGGTCAGCCGCTCCTGGCGCGCCCCGGAGGGGTTCATCACCCCCAAGCTTCAATTTCATGCCACGCAATACGAATTTGACGCTCCCTTGAGCACGGGTCAGAAGCAGGCCAGCCGGGTGTTGCCCACCTTCAGCCTGGACAGTGGCCTGGTGTTTGAACGCGACACCGAATTCTTCGGCCGCAAACTGAACCAGACACTAGAGCCGCGGGCTTTTTATGTCCACACCCCTTACCGTGACCAGAGTTTTCTGCCCAATTACGACTCGGGCGCCAACGACTTCAATTTGTCGACCATCTACACGGAAAATGCGTTTGTTGGCAATGACCGCATTTCTGACAGCCATCAGATGACCCTGGGTGTCACCAGCCGCCTGCTCGACCCTGATACCGGTGCCGAGGCAGCCCGTTTTGGTGTGGCACAGCGGATTTTGTTTGATGATCAAAAAGTGACCTTGCCAGGTGGCACTGCGCTGACCGACCGCGTCAGTGATTTGCTGCTCAGCGGCTCGGTCAACTGGGACCCACGCTGGAACTTTGGCGGCACCGTGCAATACAACCCGGACATCGAACGCACCTCGCGCTCCACCTTGAACGCCACTTACCGTCCCGGCAGTTACCGCATCTTGAACGCCGCCTACCGCTTTCAGCGTGCCAGCAGTGAACAGATCGACCTGAGCTGGCAGTGGCCACTGGCCGACCTGTGGGGCAGCAGCAAGCAGGCCATGACCATGGGTGACAGTGCAGGCCGCTGGTACAGCGTCGGGCGCCTGAACTACGGCGTCAACGAAGGCCAGATGGTCAATGCGGTGCTGGGTTTTGAGTACGATGCGAGTTGTTGGCTGGGGCGTGTGGTGTTTGAGCGGCTGCAGACCGGTACCAGCCGTGCAAGCCAGAGCATCATGTTCCAGTTGGTGTTTGTCGGGTTCACCGGTTTGGGTGTCAACCCGCTGCAGGCCCTCAAAAACAATATCCCCGGTTATCAGAGCCTGAGCCAACCGGCGGGCTCACCCAGCCGTTTCAGCAATTACGATTGAACCAACCACCATGACCCACCGTCTCAAGACCCTTTCCATGGCCATGCTGGCACTTGGTGTGCTAAGCCAGGCACAAGCCCAAGGCCTGCGCGTGCCGGATGCCACACCTGCGCCATCGCCGGTAGTTGGCAAGTCGGCCTTGGCCCAAGCGGACTTCATCGTCGCGGTGGTGAACTCGGAGCCCATCACCAACACCGAGGTCATGCGCGAGGCACAACGTGAGTACCAGCAACTGGAGCAACAGCGGCGTGCACCGCCCGATATCGGGCTGCTCTTGCCAGAGGTCCTGGAGGCACTGATCAACCGCAAGGCGCAGTTACAAACTGCGCGTGACACCGGGCTGCGCGTGGAAGAGTCGGCCATCGACCAAGCCGAACAGGCGATTGCGGCGCAAAATCAGCTGGATGTGGCCGAACTGCGCCGCCGTGTGGTGCGCGAGGGCCAGTCGGTGAGCCAGTTTCGCAGCCAGCTGTCGGATCAGATCCTGTTGCAGCGCCTGCGCGAACGCGATGTGGAGTCACGCATTCGCGTGAGTGAGCAAGACATCGACCAGTTCCTGCGTGACCAGACCAGTGCCGCCCCCACCGGCGACACCCAAATCAATATCGCGCAGATTCTGGTGGCCGTGCCTGAATCCGCCACCCCCCAGCAAGTGGATGCCTTGAAACTGCGGGCGCAACGTGCCCAAGAGCGTGCCCGCAAGGGTGACGACTTTGCTGCCCTGGTGCGGGAGTTCTCAGACGCGGTCGACCAGGCCAACGGTGGCCAACTGGGTCTGCGCAGCACCAACCGCTACCCGGACTTGTTCGTTCAAGCCACAGCGGCTTTGTCGGTGGGTGACGTGGCGGACCTGGTGCGCTCGCCCGCCGGTTTTCATATTCTCAAAGTGGTGGAAAAAGTCCGCCCCGGCGCGCCCACCATGGCAGTCACACAAAGCCATGCACGCCACATCTTGCTGATACCCAGCGCCCGCCTGAGTGAGGCCGATGCGCGCCGCAAACTCAGCGATTTCAAAAAGCTGGTGGTGACCCAGCAGGCGGATTTTGCGACCCTGGCGCGTGACAACTCACAGGATGGCAGTGCCGCACAAGGAGGTGACCTAGGTTGGGCCAGCCCGGGCATGTTTGTGCCGGAGTTTGAAGCAGCCATGAACCGCTTGGCTCCTGGTGAGGTCAGCGACCCGCTGCTGTCGCGTTTTGGTCTGCACCTGATCCAGTTGCTGGAACGCCGCAAAGTCAGCCTGACGGCAGAGCAGCAGCGCGAGGCCACCCGCGCCATGCTGCGCGAGAAGAAGCTCGACGAAACCTATCTGAGCTGGGCCCAAGAAGTGCGCGCCCGGGCCTATGTGGAAATGCGCGAGCAGCCGCAATAAAACGCCCGACCTGCACGCCCCTTTCTCCACCCCTCCCACATGAAACACATCGCGCGCAAGCGTTTCGGACAGCACTTTTTGACCGACGGCGGCATCATCGATGCCATCGTCGACGCCATTGATCCCAAGCCCGGCCAGGCCATGGTCGAGATTGGGCCGGGTCTGGCTGCGCTGACGCAACCTCTGGTGGAGCGTCTCGGTATCCTCACTGTGATTGAGCTGGACCGCGATCTGGCGCTGCGCCTGCGCGCTCACGGGCAGCTGCGGGTGATTGAATCTGATGTATTAAAAGTCGACTTTACCCTTATAAATAAAGAGCCAGATGCTCTTAAATTAAGAGTGGTCGGCAACCTGCCTTACAACATCTCGACACCGATCCTGTTCCATCTGCTGCAGTATGTGGACCTGATTGAAGACCAGCATTTCATGCTGCAAAAGGAAGTGATCGACCGCATGGTGGCGCGCCCTGCCACGGCCGCGTACGGGCGCCTGAGTGTCATGCTGCAGTGGCGTTACGCCATGGACAACGTGCTGCTGGTGCCGCCAGAGAGCTTCGAACCGCCACCCCGTGTCGACAGTGCCGTGGTGCGCATGGTGCCGCGTGACAATCCGGCCGCCGTGGACGTGGCCTTGCTCAGCGAGCTGGTACAGGTGGCCTTCAGCCAGCGCCGCAAGCTGCTGCGCCACACCCTGGGTCAGTGGCTGCAGGCCAGGAACTTTGCGGGCGAGTTTGATGTCCAGCGCCGCGCCGAAGAGGTGCCCGTGGACGATTACATCGCGCTGGCGCTGGCCGTGGCCCGAGCATAAAAAAAGCCTGACAAGTCAGGCTTTTTGAAGTGCCGGTTACTGCTTAACTGGCTGTCCAGTACCCCGCATTAAAGGGGCTGCTCATGCGCAGTGCTTGGGGCGAAATGTCCAATAACTTGTCGGTTGGCATTTTCTCGCCGTTGTCAGCTAACACTTCGTCCGCTTGGCCACTGTCCGTGGTCACGCCGTTGTTTGCCTCGTTCGCCCGTTCTGCTTGGCTGGTGTGTGCAGAACGGGCTACAGAAAAGAATAGAAACACCTGAAGGGTATTTTTCTGTCCCCCCAGTAATCAGCGGTGTCGCGGAAGATGTCGAGCAACTGCTCACGCGCTTCCTTGTCAAACTTGGCATTGGCCGGAATGTGTTCCAGCACCGCGATGAAACCAGGCTGCGGGCCCGACTTGTGGACCGGGTCGGTCATGCTGTCGTACAGGGAGTCGAAGTTCTTGCCGACTTGCACAGTCAACATGAACTGCTGGCTGATCAGATCCAGCACATCCTGCTTGCTCTGGGCATTGGCCAGGTTGGCATACAAAAAGTGATGCCCCAAACCTTGCGCTGCGGCCTGCAGATCCGGCACTCGGAATGCCCGGATAGACTGAACAATATTGGGCCGCACACCGCGCAAAGGCACGTCGGCCAATGTGGCCGGCGGCTTGAGGGTTGCCTGGTCAAGTAACATATTCATCTTCTCTCTTCTGTTCAAAGTAACAATTCAAATTCAGGGCACGATCTTGCGAAAACTCGCATAGTGATCGGCGGTGTAGTAACAGATGTCAGGTATTTTTGGTGGCCCACCACACACAATCCGCCTGGCTCCCCGATGACTCACCCCAGGAGTCGCTACGGTGTACTCCCGGTAGTAACCCCGTTTAAAAGGTGGCAACAACCTCTCCCGATTGCCAAACACAGAGCCATCTTTCTCGCTGGCAAACGGCCCGCCTTGATGAATCAACGCCAACATCTGCTCGCCCTGTTTGGGCAACTCCGTCACACGAATGGTGGCTTGGATGTTTGTCGGCGCGTTTGTTTTGGCCTGGATCGCGCCCGGTGTCAACATTGCGATCAAACATAAGCCAGTGATCACCAACTTAAATTTTTCAAACCGCAACATGGACCAGCGTTCCTTAATTACTCAGGGTAAACCCGTACTTCCAAGGGCGTAAGTGTCGTTGATTTGCCAAATAAATGCAAGCCATTGCTCAAACAATGAGCAATGGCTGTGTGGGAATACAGCCCCGTGGACCTGTTCCCTCGATTTTTGTGCTGGTGGTTTTTTATCGGCTGACGTTGGCGTCGGCGACCGTCAAGGCGGTCATGTTGACGATGCGACGCACCGTGGTACTGGCGGTCAGGATGTGCACGGGTTTGGCCGCACCCAGCAGCACCGGGCCAATGGCGATGTTGCCACCCGCGGCGGTTTTCAGCAGGTTGTAGGAGATATTGGCGGCGTCCAGATTGGGCAACACCAGCAGGTTGGCATCACCTGTTAATGTGCTGTTGGGCATCAGGGACGCACGCGACTTGCCGTCCAGGGCCAGATCACCATGCATTTCACCGTCCACATCGAGCCACGGGGTGTTGGCGCGCAGCAAATCCAGTGTGTCACGCATTTTGACGGCTGTGGGCTGGTTGCTGCTCCCAAAATTAGAGTGCGACAACAAGGCTGCTTTAGGGGTGATGCCAAAACGCTTCATTTCCTCGGCGGCCATGGTGGTGATTTCAGCCAACTGGGCGGCGCTCGGGTCGTAGTTGATGTGGGTGTCGACCAGAAAAATCTGGCGATCCGGCAGCAACAAGCCATTCATGCAGGCGTAGGTGGTCACACCAGCGCGTTTGCCCACCACCTGATCCACGTAATTCAGATGCAGCGCCAGGCTGCCCCAGGTGCCACAAATCATGCCATCCACATCACCTTTGTGTAACAGCATGGAGGCAATCAGGCTCAAGCGACGGCGCATGTCGATCTTGGCCATCTGCTCGGTGACGCCCTTGCGTTCGGTCATGCGGTGGTAGGTTTGCCAAAAATCGCGGTAGCGGTGGTCCTTCTCAACATTGACCACCGCGTAATCGTCCCCCTCGCGCAGGCGCAGGCCAAATTTCTCGATGCGCTCGGCAATCACCGCCGGGCGGCCGATCAGGGTTGGCAGCGCCAGACCTTCGTCCACCACAATCTGGCAGGCCCGCAGCACGCGCTCATCCTCACCCTCGGAATACACCACACGCTTTTTGAGACCTTTTTTGGCGGCGCTGAAAATGGGTTTCATCACCGTACCAGACGCATACACAAAACTTTGCAGCTGCTGGCGGTAGGCAGCCATGTCCTGGATCGGGCGTGTGGCCACACCGCTGTCAAACGCCGCCTGGGCCACTGCCGGGGCGATCTTCATCATCAGCCGATGGTCAAACGGTTTCGGGATCAGATATTCCGGGCCAAACACGAGTTTTTCACCCGCATAAGCAGCCGCCACCACTTCACTCTGCTCTGCTTGCGCCAGCTCGGCAATGGCGTGCACAGCCGCAATCTCCATCTCGATGGTGATGGTGGAGGCGCCTGCATCCAGCGTGCCGCGAAAGATGTACGGAAAACACAGGACGTTATTGACCTGATTGGGGTAGTCCGAGCGACCAGTGGCGATGATGGCGTCGTCACGCACAGCTTTCACCTCTTCGGGCAGGATCTCGGGCGTGGGGTTGGCCAGCGCAAACACCAGCGGTCGCGCGGCCATCTTGCGCACCATGTCGGGCTTGAGCACCCCACCGGCGGACAGGCCGAGAAACACATCGGCGCCTTCAATGACCTCACCCAAGGTGCGCGCCGTCGTTTTCTGCGCAAAGAAGGCCTTGTCGTCGTCCATCAACTCGGTGCGGCCTTCATAAACCACCCCCGCCAGGTCGGTGACATAGATGTTTTCACGCGCGAAACCCAGCTTGACCAGCAAGCTCAGGCAGGCCAGCGCTGCCGCACCGGCACCCGAGGTGACCAGCTTGACCTGCGACGGGTCTTTACCCGCCACCTTGAGCCCGTTCAGGATGGCGGCTCCAACGCAGATCGCGGTGCCGTGTTGGTCGTCATGAAATACCGGGATCTTCATGCGTTCGCGCAGCTTGCGCTCGACATAGAAGCAGTCGGGGGCTTTGATGTCTTCCAGATTGATGCCGCCAAAGGTTGGTTCAAGCGAGGCAATGATGTCGACCAGCTTGTCCAAGTCGTGTTTTTCGTTGATCTCGATGTCAAACACATCGATACCGGCGAACTTCTTGAACAGCACGCCCTTGCCTTCCATCACCGGCTTGGCCGCCAACGGGCCGATGTCACCCAGCCCCAGCACCGCCGTGCCATTGGTGATCACCGCCACCAGGTTGCCACGGCTGGTGTATTTAAAAACGTTGTTGGGGTCCTTGACAATTTCTTCACAGGGCGCGGCCACGCCGGGTGAATAGGCCAGCGCCAGATCGTGCTGATTGGTCAGTTGTTTGGTCGCGGCGATGGCGATCTTGCCCGGTGTGGGCATCTGGTGGTAATCCAGTGCCGCGCGGCGCAATTGGGCACGCTTGTCGTCAGGGTTGTTATGGGGCATGCGGGTCTCCGGCGGCCAGGAGCGTGGCGCTTGGCCACACTGTATGAGGGTAAAGGGCGCAAATTGTAGGCCCGAGCTTGGAGCCAGCCCGTGGGTGAAAACGCTTAGGACAAAGACGGCCAATCACTCGCACACACACAGCTGTCCATGTCGTGCGTTGTAACAAAGCTGTTTCACTTTTTGAGCAGATTCCCCGACAATAGGGCACTGCGTTGATATGTTTCGTTCCACTTCGTTTTTCACACCATCCCACTGACCCAACGTGCGCGACAACAAAATTGACACCTACGCCGTCACCGATTTGTTTCCACCCGTGAAACCTTATCGCAGCGGCAAACTTCCGGTTGATAACTTGCACACGCTGTATTGGGAAGAGAGTGGCAACCCGGAGGGTGTGCCGGTGCTGTTTTTGCACGGCGGCCCAGGCGCAGGCACCGCGCCCAGCCATCGGCAGTTTTTTGACCCGGCGTATTACCGCATTGTGCTGTTTGACCAACGCGGCTCGGGGCAGTCCACCCCGCTTGGCGAACCGCGCCAGAACACCACCCAGCTGCTGGTCGACGACATCGAACAACTGCGTGAGATGCTGGCCATCGAGGACTGGCTGATTTTCGGCGGCTCCTGGGGTTCCACACTGGCGCTGGCCTATGGGCAGGCGCACCCCCAGCGTTGCACCGGCTTTATCCTTCGCGGCATTTTCCTTGGCACACAGGCCGAAATCGACTGGTTTTTGCAGGGTATGCCCCTGTTTTTCCCAGACGAACACGCCCAGTTTGTGAAGCAGATCCCCGAGGACGAGCGTGATGACCTGCTGGCGGCTTATGTGAAACGCCTGTTCAGTGACAGCCCCACAGAGAACCTGCGGGCGGCCCAGGCCTGGAGCCGCTACGAGGCCAATTGTCTGCACCTGGTGCCTCGCCCTGAAGTGGCGCGCATGTTCAGCGCTGCCAGTGTGGCGCTGGGTGTCGGGCGCCTGGGCGCGCACTATTTTTGCAACAAGATGTTTTTGTCTGAAGGGCAGCTGATTGCCCAGATGGACCGGATCAGGCATCTGCCTGCCGTCATCATCCAGGGCCGGTATGACGTGGTCTGCCCGCCACGCACTGCCTGGCAACTGCGCCAGGCCTGGCCGCTGGCCACGTTCGAGGTGGTGGATGATGCTGGCCATGCGGCCTCCGAGCCGGGGATTGCCAGCGCGCTGGTGGCCGCCACCGAACGCTTCAAGCTGACCGGCAGCTTGTAAGCCGCACCGCCTGTCGGCGGCGCCTTGATCTGATCAATCGTTGTAGCGCCACGCATCCCTGGGACCGTGGCGGCCATGGTCAAACCGTCCATCCCGACGCGGGTCGCGATCTTCATAACGCCGTGGTGGTTCTCTGTGGTGGCGCGGTGCATACACCTCCCGGTACCAGCGGTCCTGCACAAAATACACCGGCTGGCCACAGGCGTTGTAACGGCGGCAATGTGTGTCCCAGTGCCGTTCGTGCCCCGGTGGCACACGCAGGTAGATCGGCTCGCGCCACACCGGCCCACGGTGTTCAATGACCACCGGCTGCGGGTAAATCACCACCGGTTGCGGCACCCGGCCAAGGTCGATACGGCCATAAAACCCGGGCTGGGAGATGTTGACCGAGACCCCCACATCCGCAGCGAAAACCGCGCTGGACAACGAGAAAGCACACAGGCAAGCGGCCAAGGAAAAGATTGGTTTGTTCATCAAACCATTCTAGGAACGACTTTGAACCGGCCTGTAAGCAGACGTAAGTGCCTGGGCCAGGCACCCACTCGCTTGAGGACTCAGACCTGGGGCAGCAAATACCGCCGCTCCCAGGCGCTGACCTCACTCTGGTAGTGGGCGTGTTCCAGCGCCTTGACCGCGCAATATCCCGTTACAAAATCATCCCCAAACGCTTGTCTGGCAAGGGCACTGTGCTGCATTTTTTGCAGCGCCTCATCGAGGCTACGCGGCAGGCCGTGGGCCTCGTCATAACCGTTGCTGGCCAATGGCGCGGAGGCTTGTAACTGTTGCTGCAAGCCCGCGAGGCCAGCTGCCAGCGTGGCGGCAATGGCCAGGTAGGGGTTGGCATCGGCACCGGCCACACGGTTTTCCACACGCCGCGCCACCGGGGCACTCGCTGGAATACGCAGCCCGGTGGTGCGGTTATCAAAGCCCCAGGCCATGTTGGTCGGTGCCTGGCTACCTGCCACATAACGCCGGTAGGAGTTCACGTTGGGGGCGAACATCAGCATCAGCTCGGGCCCGAAAGTCTGCAGCCCGGCGATGAACTGACCAAACAGCGGGCTGTCCGAACCATCCGCCAAGCTGAACACGTTGGCGCCTGCGGCATCCACCACACTGGTGTGTAAGTGCATCGAGCTGCCTGAGCTGCCCGCAATCGGTTTGGCCATGAACACCGCGTTTAACCCGTGTTTGAGGGCAATCTCGCGCGCTGCGTACTTGAACAGGAAGGCCTGGTCAGCCACGGCCACCGCGTTGCCATGCATCAGGTTGATCTCGTACTGGGTCGGGCCGACTTCGTGGATCCAGGTGTCGGCGTCGATGTGGAGCGTGACCAGCGCAGCGCGGAACTCGTCCCAGAACGGCGCGAGTTCGTTGAGCATGTTCAGGCTGAAGGCGCTCTGACCCACCTCGGCCCGGCCACCACGCACGGTGGGCGGTATCAGCGCCTGCGCTGGGTCGCTGTTGGCTGCGGTCAGGTAAAACTCGATCTCCGGCGCCACCACCGGCGTCAACCCCAGGGTCATGTACTGCGCCAGCACCCGTTTGAGCGTGCTGCGTGGCGCAAAAGTGCACAACTCACCATTGAGCTCCAGACAGTCGTGCACGGCCACCGCGCGCGCTGTGCTGGCCCAGGGCGCCAGCGTGAGCGTCTTGTAGTCGGGCAGCATCCGCACATCGGGGTCGCTGTCTGGGAACACCGGGTTGTAGGAATATTCACCGGTGACGGCCTGCATCGGGATTGCCTGGCAGATGCGCAACTCGGCACCGTCAGCAAAACGGTCCGCCGGCATCAGCTTGCCACGTGGGTAACCCGAGATGTCGGCAAACAGGCACTCCACATCCCGCACACCGTGCTGCTGGAAAAAGGCGCGAAGCTGCTCGGGGGTATTGGGCCGGGAGGTAGCGGGCTGGGACTGAGGCATGATGTAACGCGGTTGAAGGTTGAATCCACACCACCGCAAAGGGGTTGCGGCGGCACCTCGATGGTTTATCGCATCAGCGCCTCAATCTCGGCCACCGCCACCGGCACACCGCGCGTGATCAGTTCACAACCGGTGTCAGTCACGATGGCGTCGTCCTCGATGCGGATCCCGATGTTGTGGAAAGCCTCGGGCACGCCGGGCGCCGGGCGCACGTAGATGCCGGGCTCGATGGTCAGCACCATGCCGCTGCGCAAGATGCGCGCCGGGCGGTTCTTGATGAGTTCACCGGTGAGCGCGTCTTGGCGTTCACTGACTTGGCCGATCTCGCCGGGCTCGGTGTAGGCGCCGCAGTCGTGTACATCCATGCCCAACCAGTGGCCGGTGCGGTGCATGTAAAACGGAAAGTACGCGCGTTTCTCGATCACATCGTCCAAGCTGCCGACCTTGTTTTTGTCGAGCAGGCCGACATCCAGCATACCTTGCGCCAGCACCTTGACCGTGGCGTCGTGCGGGTCGGTGAAACGGGCACCGTCTTTGGTGGCGGCAATCGCCGCCTCTTGTGAAGCCAGCACCAGCTCGTACAGGGTCTTTTGCGGCCCGGTGAAGGCGCCGTTGGCCGGGAAGGTGCGGGTGATGTCGCTGGCATACCCGTCGAGCTCACAACCCGCGTCGATCAGCACCAGCTCGCCGTTCTGCACCCGGCCTGCGTCGGCACGGTAGTGCAGCACACAGGCGTTGGCGCCCGCAGCCACGATGGAGCCATAGGCCGGGTACTGCGAGCCATGCTGGCGGAACTCATGCAACAACTCGGCGTCCAGGTGGTACTCACGCACGTCCTGCCCGGCGCGCAGCATGGCCACGCAGCGCTGCATGGCGCGCACATGGGCACCGGCGCTGATGGCGGCGGCACGGCGCATCACGTCTTGTTCATGGGCGTCCTTGAACAAACGCATCTCGTCCAGCGGGCCACACAGGTCGCGTTGCTGCTCGGGGCACAGGGTGCCGTAACGCACGCGGGTGCGCAGGCCACTGAGCCAGCCGTTGATGCGTGTCTCCAGCCCGTTGTGGATGGCAAACGGGTACCAGACTGACTCACAACCGTCGATCAGGCCGGGCAGTTGTTTGTCCAGCTCGGCCACGGAAAAGGCAGCGTCCACACCCAGTGCCTCGGGTGCAGCCTGAGGGCCCAGGCGGTAGCCGTCCCAGATTTCGCGCTCCAGGTCCTTGGGCTGGCAGAACAGGGTGCTGCGGCCGTCACCGGTCACCACCAGCCAGGCCTTGGGCTCGGTGAAGCCGGTCAGGTAGTAGAAATAGCTGTCATGGCGGAACAGGAAGTCGCTGTCACGGTTGCGCTGCTGTTCGGGTGCAGTCGGCAGGATGGCAATGCCACCTGGGCCGATGTGGCGGGCCAAGGCGGCACGGCGTTGGGCATAAAGGGTGCGGGTGTCGGGTGAAGTCATGGTGTGTGTCGTGGCGAAGGATTCAAAAAGCGGGTGAGCCAGAAAAGCAAGTGTATTCAGGGCCCATTGAGCTGGGCCAGCCGCTCGGGGGTGCCAACATCGGTCCAGGGGCCGTCATACAGCTCAGCCGATACCCGGCCCGCATCCATGGCGGCACGCAACAAAGGTGCCAGCGCGGCTTTGACACCCTGCGGGTTGCCCGGCGGGATGGTGCACCAGGGCGGCGCAAACAGGTCGCGGTGGTACAGGCCGATGGTGGAATAGGTGTAGCGCGGCTGCGGATCGTCCTTGGGCAGGTTCAGCGCTTGACCCGTGCTAGTGTCCAGGCCAAAGTCACCGCGCGGGTTGTGAGCCGGGTTAGGCACCAGCCAGATGTGGGCCAGTTGGCCGCTGGTCGCAAACCGCGTCACTGCCTCCTGTGCAAATTCAAAACCTGGCGTGTAGACATCGGCCGCCAACACCCAAAACACCTCGCTCGCCGGTGAGCCCTTCTCCGGGAACAACAGCGGCAGCGCCCGGCAGATGCCGCCAGCGGTCTCCAATGCACCGCCGAAGTCACGGCCTTCGAGCGAGTAGCGCAGCTGCGTACACTCCGATTTCGATAGCTCTTCGCCCTTATCAAATAAGGGCTCAAGGCCAAAATCATCACCAAATGCCTGAACAATCCGGTTTTCCAGCCAGGCGGTGTTGATCACCACCTGCTGGGTGCCACCGCGCAGCAACGCCTCCAGGTGCCACTGCATCAGTGGTTTGCCTTGCACGCTCAGCAAGGGTTTGGGACAGCTGTCGGTGAGTGGGCGCATGCGCTCGCCCCGGCCAGCCGCCAGCAGCATGGCCGAGGCGCGGGTGTTGGGGTCAGCGGGGGTCAGCGGGCGGGGTGGGGCAAGAAAAGGTGGCATGCGGCATGGGGGCTTTGGCCCTCAAGCATAGCCCAAGGGCCGGCCCCCACGCGCTCAGGGTCAACACAATGGCGCCAACTCAGTCGGGCTGGGTGACCTGGGCCAGTTCCTGCCTGGACACCCGCCCGTCCTGGTTGCTGTCCACCGCATCAAAATTGGCCAACAGACCCGGAATGACCTTGGCCTCGACCGGGGTCAACTGGCCGTCCTGGTTGGTGTCGGCCTTGTCAAACGCTGCCAGCAAACCCTTGGCGGCCGCAGTGGGGCTGGCTGTGGCTGGTGTGGCAACGTCCATGGGTTGCGCCCACAGCGCAGCGGTGGTGCTAAGGAGGGCCAACGCTACCGTGGCAGAACGCAGGGGATGGGATTTGGCTGTCATACAAGAGCTCCGATTCAAGTGGATAGACACCCCATTGGAGCGCCCACCAGCTTCAGCAACAAGGCTTTTTGCCTGCTGTTACCCCGCCTAGCGCCTGCTTACCTCAGACGGATTTGCTTACCTTTTGGCGTTCTGGGGGAACGCCGTGGTTTGCCAGGTGCGGCCAGCGTGCAAACCAGCACTGGGTATCATGAACAACCTCGATCCCAAGGAGCAGCCCATGGCACTGATGGACTTCATCAAGAAACAGTTTCTGGACGTCATCGCCTGGACGGAAGCTGAAGACGGCACCCTGGCCTGGCGTTACCCGATGGCAGACCAGGAGATCCAGAACGGTGCGGTGCTGGTGGTGCGTGACTCCCAGCTGGCGCTGTTTGTCAACGAAGGCCAGGTGGCCGATGTGTTTGGCCCTGGCAGCCACACACTCAGCACCCAGACGCTGCCGCTGCTTACCAACCTGCAGCATTGGGACAAGCTGTTGGCCTCGCCATTCAAGAGTGATGTCTACTTTTTCAGCACGCGCCAGCAGCTCGACCAGAAGTGGGGCACACCCCAGCCCATCACACTGCGTGACGCCGACTTTGGTGCGGTGCGCCTGCGTGCCTTTGGCAACTACAGCTACCGCGTGGCCGACGCCAAACTGTTCCACACCCAAGTGTCCGGCACCCGGGAGCACTACAGCACCCAAGACATCGAGGGGCAGTTGCGTGGCCTGGTGTTGCAGAACATCAGCACGGCGGTGGCCAGCAGCGGCATTGCTTTTCTGGATCTGGCCGCCAACCAGGGCCTGTTTTCGCAAGCGCTGACCCAGCAACTGGCGCCAGAGTTTGCCAAGCTGGGCCTGCAACTGGAGAGCCTCACGCTGCAAAACCTGTCCTTGCCTGAGGACCTGCAAAAGGTGCTGGACCAGAAAATCGGCATGGGCATGGTGGGCCAGGACATGGGCCAGTTTCTGCAGTACCAGACTGCACAGGCGATGACCCAGTTGGCCGAAGGCTCGGCTGGCGGCGGTGGCCTGGCTGCCGACGGCATGGGTCTGGGCGCCGGTATGGCCATGGGCCAGGTGCTGGCGCAAAACCTTTCGGCCAGCCAACCCAAGCCGGGCGCTGACGTGAACGCAGACGCGCTGATGGCCACCTTGGACAAACTCGCCGACCTCTGCACCAGGGGCGTTCTGACGGCTGACGAGTTTGCTGCGAAGAAGGCTGAGTTGTTGAAAAAACTGGTGTGAGCTGTTGCCCAGGCGCCTAAAACACCGTCACCTGCCGGATGGCCAGTGCAAACGGCCCGGCTTTGCCGTCGGCCACCATCCAGCCAAGCTGACACACCCGCTCGGGCTGCAGCCGGGGCGCACGCGGCACCAGCCGCCCACGCATGGTGGGCCGCATGCTCGCCACCAGCACCGTGATCTCGCTCCAGCTGTCAACCGCTGGTTGAAAGCTGGCCTGGTAACTCATGCCGTCAAAGCTGGTCTCGGTGCGCACGCTGAACTTGTAGGACCGGCCGTCACCCCGCACCGTCAGGCCATAACCCGCCACACCCTGCCGCGCCAGGACCCGCGTGCTGGCCCGCACCGAGGCGAAACCACCCTGGTTCTGCAGCGACACCACCCCCTCGAACACCGCCCAGCCGGCCTCATCAAAACGCAGGCGACTACTGGACAAGCCTCCCATCACCCGGTCATCGATCGGTTGCCAGAGGGCGCAGGCCGCTACAGTATCGAACCTCAGAACATTGACCATGATGCGCCATTGTGAGCGCATGACGACCCACACCACAACACCCATGAGCAAGGCTTTCACCAAAGAGTCCGATGACAGCAACAACGACGACGAACTGCAGTTGCCGCCGTTGCCACCGGGCGGCAAGAACTACATCACGCCACAGGGTTTTGCCACCCTGCGCGCCGAACTCAGGGAACTGGTCGAGGTGGAGCGCCCGAAGATTGTGGAAGCCGTGCACTGGGCGGCCAAAAATGGGGATCGCTCCGAAAACGGCGACTACCTGTACGGCAAAAAACGCCTGCGCGAGATCGACCGGCGCATCCGTTTCCTGATCAAACGCCTGGAGATCGCGGTGGTGGCCGACCCGGCCGTGCACCACGGCCACACCCAGATCTTTTTTGGCGCGACTGTCACCTATGTGGATGACGAAGGCGTCGAGCGCAGCGTGAAGATTGTCGGCATCGACGAGGCCAACAGCGCCGCTGGTGAGGTGAGCTGGGTGTCACCCATTGCGCGCACCCTGCTCAAAGCCTATGAGGGTGATGTGCTCAAGCTGGTCATGCCCGGGCGGGTCAGTGAGGTGGAGGTGCTCAAGGTGAGTTACCCGGCGCCGTGAGGTCTCGCCTGGCCACGATACGCTGCAGCAGATCAATGCCAAATTGGCCTATAGCCCTTATATAACAAGGGTTTGTAGCTACAAAATAGATATCAACTGCGGCGTCGGAGCCACCCCCCTGTATGGCCAGGTCTTAATCGTCCAGCGCCTGCAAGTTGCGCCCCATGAGCTTGAGCAAGGCCACCAGCTGCTGCTGCTGTTCCTGGCTCAGGCCGGCCAGCGCTTTGGCTGAGAGTGCCTTGCGTTGCTGCTGAACCTGTTGGTACAGGGCATGTGCCTGCTCGGTGGGGTGGAGGCGGATCACACGGCGATCTTTCTCGTCGGGCCGGGCTTCCAGCAAGCCGCGTGTTTTTAAGCCGGCAATCAAACGCGCCAATTGCCCCTTGTCGCGCCCGGAATGCTGCACCAGCTCACTCTGTGTGGCACCCGGATGGTGGGCAAAAAACCGCAGCGCCTTGCGCTCCATCGGCCCGATGCCTGGGGCGGCCTCGTCGCCACTGGCCAGATGCCGCGCGCGCAACTGGTGCATCAGTCCGTGCAAGACCTCCAGCACATCGTCTTCGGCTGGCGAAGCCGATTGGTTGACAGTATCAACTTGTTTGCTCATAATAGATGACATTATCAACCAAATCGATCTGACCATGCAAACCATCTCCCCCACCCGCCGTATCGAACGCGTCCGCCACGAGCTGCATCTGCGTGACGTCACCGTCACCCGCATCGAGCGCCTGAGCCCGGGCTTTGTGGCCATCACCTTCGGTGGTGAGTCGCTGGCCAACTTTGTCTCGCTGTCCTTTGACGACCACGTGAAGTTCATGGTGCCTGACAGCAGCGGCAACTTGCAGCGGCGCGATTTCACACCGCGCCACTTTGACCTGCAGCGCCGTGAGCTGACCCTGGAATTCGCGCTGCACGAGCACGGTCCGGCCAGCCAGTGGGCACGTGACGCCAAGCTGGGCGACACCGCCGTCATCGGCGGCCCGCGCGGCTCGATGATCATCCCGCTGGACTACGACTGGCATCTGCTGGTGGGTGACGCTTCGGCCCTGCCCGCCATCCACCGCCGACTGGAGGAGCTGCCTGCGGGGTCGCACGCACGGGTCATCGCCCATGTCAACAACAGCGCGGACCAGCGGCAGTTTGCGTCTGCAGCCAGTCTGGATGTGCAATGGGTGCACAGCCACGACGACCTGCTTCGGGCGGTGCGCGAGCTGGTCTTGCCCGGCGGCGATGGTTTTGCCTGGGCTGCGGGCGAGGCCAGTGTCATGGCGCAGGTGCGCGATGTGCTGCTCACGCACCAACAGCTACCGCTGGCGTCCACCCGCATCTCGGCGTACTGGAAGCAAGGCACGGCAAACTACCAAAAGGAAAGTACCCACGGCTGAGAGATACAGGACAGGCGACCACACAGCACAGCCCTGTCCGTTGTCTAAAACCCTCAGCAGGGCAAATCACCCTGTAGGAACATTGCATCCAGACAGGGCTTGGGCTAAGCTGACTCCCCAAAAAAGGGAGCCCACAATGATCATACGCAGGGAAACGGCAGCGGACATCGCTGCCATCGAAGAAGTCACGATCGCGGCCTTTCAGACCCTGAGCATCAGCCAGCACACCGAGCAGTATGTGATTCGGGCCTTGCGCCAGGCCCGGGTGCTGACGGTGTCGCTGGTGGCCGAGTTCGGGGGGCGGGTGCTGGGTCATGTGGCGTTTTCACCGATCACGCTGTCCGACGGCAGCCCCCACTGGTACAGCCTGGGGCCGATCTCGGTCTGGCCCGAGTACCAGCGCCAGGGTATTGGCAAATCGCTGGTCCACGAAGGTTTGTGTTCGTTAAAAGCCCTCGGCGCCAGTGGCTGCGCCCTGGTGGGTGACCCCAACTACTACCAGCGTTTTGGCTTCAGGAACCAGCCCCAGCTGGTGTATGAAGGTATCCCCCAGGCGTATTTCCTGGTCTTGCCTTTTGTTGAACCCGTCCCCCAGGGCACAGTGCTTTTTCACGAAGGATTTAGCGCCCGCGCTTGATCCAAGCCACTTGCCACCGACACACAGATGTCATCAAAATGACATGTCAAACCGTCACACTTGGTGAATAACCGACTTAGGCCCGCATGATTGACACCGCTCCCACCCCAGACGCCACGCCTGTTCCCGCTGTTTTGCCTGCGCCTGCCAAAGCCAGGGTCAAAACCAAAACCATCCCAACGCCGGTGCCGGTGGACACCAGCTGGCTGGACCGCGATCTGAGTCTGCTGGCCTTCAATGCGCGGGTGCTGCAGTGGGCCAAAAAGACCGACGTGCCGCTGCTGGAGCGGCTGCGTTACCTGACCATCGTGTCCTCCAACCTTGATGAGTTCTTTGAGGTGCGTGCGGCCTTGTACACCAGCCTGGCCAAACCCAAGGCCGACCTCAGTGCGATTGACGCCAAGGCTCAGGAGTCCTTGAGTGGTGTGGCCCACATGCTGGTGGAACAGCAATACGCGCTCTACAACGATGTGCTGATCCCGGCCTTTGCCAAAGAGGGAGTGCGCATCGTCTCCCACAGCGAACGCACACTGGCGCAGCGGCGTTGGGTCAAGTCACTGTTCGAGCGTGAGGTGCGCCCACTGTTGCTACCAGTAGGGTTGGACCCATCCCACCCGTTTCCGCAGGTGGCCAACAAGTCGCTCAATTTCATCGTGCGCCTGTCGGGCCGCGATGCGTTCGGGCGCGAAAACGAGATCGCCATCGTCAAGGTGCCGCGCAGCCTGCCGCGTTTTATCCGCATGCCCGAGAAACTCTCAGGCAAACGCACGCTGTTTGTGTCGATTTCCAGCGTCATCCGCAGTCACCTCGAAGACCTGTTCCCGGGGCGGACCGTGGGCGACTTTTCGCAGTTCCGGGTGACCCGCCATTCCGACCTGTCGGTCGACGAAGAAGATGTGAAAAACCTGCGCACCGCGCTGCGCCAAGGCCTGGTGCACCGCAACTACGGGCAGGCGGTGCGTCTGGAGGTGTCGGCCGGCTGTCCCGAGGTGTTGTCGGACCTGCTGCTGCGCCAGTTTGAATTGCCGACCTCGGCGCTGTACCGGGTGCATGGGCCGGTGAATCTGGTGCGCCTGAACCAGCTGATCGACCTGGTGGACCAGCCCAAATGGTTGTGGCCACGTTATGAGGCCAGCTTCCCACACCAGCTGGCACCTAACACCCCGATTTTCGAGCAGCTGCAAAAGGGTGACGTGCTGATCCACCAGCCCTACGAGAGTTTTGACGGTGTGCTGGCCTTTTTGCGTGAGGCGGTGATGGACCCCGACGTGCTGGCCATCAAACAGACCATTTACCGCACCGGCTCGGACTCGGTGCTGATGGAGTTATTGCGCCAGGCGGTGCAGCGTGGCAAGGAAGTCACGGTGGTGGTGGAACTCAAAGCACGTTTTGACGAAGAGGCCAACATCAACTGGGCCGAGAAGCTCGAATACATCGGCGCTCAGGTGGTGTACGGCATCGTGGGCCTGAAAACCCATGCCAAGATGCTGCTGGTGTCGCGCCGCGAGGGCCGTGACATCCGCCGTTATGCCCACCTGTCCACCGGCAACTACAACCCCAAAACTGCCCGGCTCTACACCGACCTGAGTTACCTGACGGCCAACCCCAGCCTGACCGCCGATATGGAAACCGTGTTTGGTCTGCTGGCCAACCAGAGCCGCATCCCCAAACTCAACAAACTGATCCTGGCACCCTTCCATTTACAACGCAGCCTGATCGAGCGGGTCGACAAGGTCGCCAAGGCCGCTGCCAGCGGTGTGGCCGGGCGCATCATCCTCAAGATGAACAGCCTGACCGACGAGAAGCTGATGGAGGCGCTGGTGCGTGCCGGTCAGGCCGGGGTCGAGGTGGATCTGATTGTGCGTGGCGCCTGTATGCTGCCCGCGCAGCGCGCCGGTTTCTCCGACAACATCCGGGTGCGCTCGATCATTGGCCGTTTTCTGGAGCACTCACGGGTGTTTTATTTCCAGAGTGGAACCAACGAGTCGCTCTACCTGTCGAGTGCCGACTGGATGAACCGTAACATGCTGCGCCGGGTCGAACTGGCCTGGCCGGTGGAAGACGCAGCCCTGCGCCAGCGCATCATTCACGAGTGCCTGACTTTGTACCTGGCCGACGCGGTGGACGCCTGGACGATGGGCGCTGACGGTCATTACACCCAGCTCCAAACCGGGCGGGGCCGGGTGGCGGGCAAGCCCAAGGCGGCGCTCGGTGCACAAGACAAGTTAATGGCCATTTATTCGTCTAAGCCCTGATGAAATAAGGGAGTATTGCTATGGATTTGGTACTCTGGCGGCATGCCCAGGCCCACGATGCCGAGCCTGGCTGCGACGACCTGTCGCGCCCACTCACGAGCAAGGGGGAAGGTCAGGCGGCACGTGTGGCCAAATGGCTGGACCGCCAGTTACCCGACAGCACCCGGGTGCTGGTGAGCCCGGCCCGGCGGGCCGAGCAGACCGCCCGCGCCCTGGGGCGCAAGTTCAAGTTCCGTGACGAGCTGGCGCCCGAAGCCAGCGCCGATGACGCCCTGGCTTTTATCAAATGGACCACCGAGAACGGCCCGTCGCAGAAAGGCGCGGTGCTGCTGGTGGGTCACCAGCCGATGTTCGGGCAAATCGCCGCGCGCCTGCTGGGTGTGGCCGAGTCGGCCTGTGACATGCGCAAAGGAGCGGTCTGGTGGCTGCGCAGCCGCCACCACAACGAGGTGGTGCAGGTGTCCTTGCTCACCGTGATCAGCCCCGACCTGATCTGATCGCTGTAGGTGCTTATTGCACCACCAGCTCAAAACTCCACAACATTTTCTGCCAGGCCAGGTTTTCCTGGCGCAGCAGGTGGGCTGACTGCGGAAAGTCGATGGTCCAGGCTTCGTCGACTGTCAGGGTGAAACGCTGCCGTTTGGCGTTGTAGGCCAGTGTCAGGCCTTGGTCCTGCGGGTCTTGGCGGGCGTGGCACAGGATCACCGCCAGGCGCAGCGCCAGCAGCTGCATGACAAAACCGGGCTCCTCCAACTCGGCATCCAACTTCTTGAGTTTGCCGCGGTGGCCCAGCACCAAGAGGCCCAGTCGGTGCAACTCGGGCAGGCTGAACCCCACGGTGTCGGCGTTTTCCAGAATGTAGGCGCCATGTTTGTGGTAATCGCTGTTGGAGATCGCCATACCGACCTCATGCAGGGTGCTGGCCCAGCGCAGCTTGCGCTGCAGGCCGGTGGCCTCGGGTGCATCTGGCGCCACCAGTTGCCCCAGCAAGCGCTCGGCCACTGCAGCCACCCGGGCGGCCTGTTTGGCATCCACCGCAAACTTGCGCGCCAGGCGCTGCACCGAGACATCACGGGCATCGCTGGTCTGGCCCTGGCGCTCGATCATCTCGAGCAACACACCGTGGCGCAGCGCGCCCTGGGCCACCTGCAAGGTGTCGATCTTGAGCAGGTCCATCAAACCACGCAGCACACTCACGCCACCGCCCAGCACCGCTCGGCGGTCGTCCTTGAGGCCTGCCAGTTGCACCTGGTTGGCGCTGCCGGCCCGCAGCAGGCATTTGACCAGCCAGTGCAGACCTTCGGTGGTGATCTGGCCTTCGGGCCAGCCCGCCAGTGCCAGGATGTCGGCCACCGCGCCGACCGTGCCCGAGGCGCCATAAGCGGCGTCCCACTGCTGGCGCGGGTAGTTGCTCAGCGCTTCATCAAGCACCGCCTGGGCTGCAATTTCGGCGCGGTAAAGCGACTGCTCGGTGAACTCCCCATTGGGAAAATACTTCATCGACCAGGTCACGCTGCCCACCCGGTACGAGGCGGTGTGCTGGGCCTCGGTGCCGCAGCCCAGCACCAGCTCGGTGGAGCGCCCGCCAATGTCGATCACCAGCCGCCGCTCGGCGCTTTGCGGCAACAGGTGTGCCACACCCTGGTAAATCAGCCGCGCCTCTTCGGTGCCGGCAATCACCTCAATCGGGAAACCCAGCACCTGCTGGCCGCGTTTTAAGAAAACATCGCGGTTTCTGGCCTCGCGCAGGGTCTGGGTGGCCACCGCACGTACCTGGCCCGGCTCAAAACCCGCCAGCCGTTCGGCAAAACGTGCCAAGCAGTCCCAGCCGCGTGTCATGGCTTCGAGCGACAGGTTGCGGTCCTCGTCAAACCCGTTGCCCAGGCGCACGGTTTCCTTGAGGTAATCCACGCGCTGGATCTGGCCATGGTCAAAACGCCCGACTTCGAGCCGAAAACTGTTGGAGCCGAGGTCGATGGCTGCCAGGAATGTGCCGTTGTTCATACCAGGAGTTTACGTTTGTGGCGTGACAGCTATATGTCAAAGCCGTGTCAGGCAGGTGTGGCTCGAGGTACACGGACTGTGAGACTTGCCGAGCAGCACTTGCCCACAGCGCTGGGCAAGGCCTGTTGGCCCCGGTTGTTGGCAGATATGGCAAATCAATCAACACGTACGCGGCCGTGTGTGCCATACTGAAAACACACAAATATGATTAAAATTGTTAATAAGTGGTAAAATTTCTCGTAGATTGATTTATTAACCGTCGTGGTCAGCGCCCGTGCAGCCGACTCTTCCCGCAACAAAGACACGCGCTGCCGCTGACCCCAGTGGCCATCTTTTTCAGAGAGAAACCATCATGCTCAACAATTTCAAAATCGGTGCACGCCTGTCAGGCGCCTTCCTGACCCTGGTGCTGCTGCTCCTGGGCATTGCCTACACCGGCTGGGCGGGCATCGAGAAGATGTTCGGCGGCACGGTTGACATGTACGCCGACAGCGTGGTGCCCATGAGCAAAATGAGTGCGGTGCAATACCTGGCCATCCGGGATCGCACCCTGGTGATGGACATGTTGCTCAACCCGGACCCTGCCAACATCAGCAAACGCGCGGCCGAGATGAGCAAAAATGCCGCCACCCTTGACCAGGACTGGAAAGACTTCTTGGCCACCCACCTGGCTCCGGAAGAAAAGGCCCTGGTGGCCGAGGTGGAGCCTGCCCTGGCGGCCTTCCGCAACGAGGGATTAAACCCGGCCAAACAGGCCTTGCAAGACGGCAAGACCGAAGAGGCCTTGGCCATTTACAAGGCAAAAATCAGCCCGCTGGCACCCAAATTTTTTGAGCCGCTGGAAAAGCTGATGGCGCTCCAGGTTGACATGTCCAAAGAGGACATCAGCACCGCCACCCAGGCCAATACCAGCACCACCATCGTCATCGCGGTGGCCACCGTGGCGGCCCTGCTGCTGGCAGCGGTTCTGGCGGTGGTGATCACCCGTTCGGTCACCCGCCCCATTGGTGAAGCGGTGGTGTTTGCTCAGACCACCGCCAGCGGTGACCTCACCGCACGCATCTTGCACGCCAGCCGCGATGAGGTGGGTGAGCTACTGGACGCCTTGTCTTTGATGCAGGCCAGTCTGGTCGAGGTGGTCAGCAATGTGCGCAGCGGCTCCGAAGGGGTGGCCACGGCCAGCTCTGAGATCGCCGACGCCAACCACGACCTGTCAGCCCGCACCGAACAACAGGCCAGCGCGCTGGAAGAAACCTCAGCCAGCATGGAAGAGCTGGGCGCCACCGTCAAACAGAATGCCGAATCGGCGCGTACCGCCAACCAGCTGGCCATGAGTGCCTCGGCCGTGGCGCAACAAGGTGGCGAGGTGGTGGGCCAAGTGGTGCAGACCATGAAAGGCATCAACGAGTCGTCCCACAAAATTGCCGACATCATCAGCGTCATTGACGGCATCGCGTTCCAGACCAACATCCTGGCGCTCAACGCGGCAGTCGAGGCCGCCCGGGCCGGTGAACAGGGTCGAGGTTTTGCCGTGGTGGCCTCCGAGGTGCGATCGCTGGCCGGGCGCAGCGCCGAGGCTGCCAAAGAAATCAAGCAACTGATCAATGCCAGTGTGGAACGGGTCGGCCAAGGCAGCATCCTGGTGGACCAGGCGGGTGAAACCATGACCGAGGTGGTCAACAGCATCCGGCGTGTGACCGACATCATGGGCGAGATCAGTGCCGCCAGCACCGAACAGTCTTTGGGTGTGGCCCAGGTCGGCGAGGCGGTCACCCACATGGACCAGGCCACCCAGCAGAACGCGGCCTTGGTGGAGCAAATGGCCGCAGCGGCCAGCAGCCTCAAATCGCAAGCCAAGAATCTGGTGCAGGTGGTTGGCACCTTCAAATTGGGGGATGCTGGCAACTACACGCTCAGCGGCTCATTCCGACCTGCCTTGGCCTAAACAGCGGGCAGATCACAAGCCCAGGCGCCAGCGCCACTCACAGTGTGCCGCTGGCGACATGGCAGCAGACCTGGCCACGTTCGTCAAATTGGACCTGACAGTGGTCCACCAGCAACTGACGCAGCCGCTGGCGTGCGCGCAACAAACGCGATTTGGCAGCAGGCAGCCCCAGAGCCTGGGTCTGGGCAAAAACCCGCACGGTCACACCGTTGATGTCGCAGGCCTGCAAGATGCTGCGGTCTTCCAGCCCCAGGCGTTCGATGTTGCGCAGCAGGCACAGGTCCAGCGCATCGACGGCAGCGCGCTCATGCACCGGGGCGGGCAAGTCGTCGGGCAGCTCACAAAGTGGTTTGTTGGCGCGCAGATGGTCGATCAGTGTGTTCTTGGCCACGCGGTAGAGCCAGGCGCGCGGGTTGTCCAGGCTGCAAAAACCCCGCCCCAGGCGCATGGACTTGAGGAAAACCTCTTGTAACAGGTCTTCGGCCTGGGGGCGGTCGTGTAATTGCTGCGTCAAATAGCCCAGCAACTCGGCCTCATGGGCGTGCCAGGCGCGCAACACACAGTCAAATCCAGGCACCGCTGGCGCGGTGGCTGCGGTCTCGAACGGATGGGGCAGGGTGTCAGATGCCATCCATCACACTGTAGCAGCGGCTCAGGCCTCAAACCACCGCGTCACCTTGTCGCGGCTGGGCACACCACCGGCATGCACCACTTGGCCATTGATCACCACGCCCGGGGTGCTCATCACGCCATAGGCCAAAATCTCGCGCAAGTCTTCGACCTTGCTCAGGGCAATGGCCACCCCTTTGTCTTGGGCCACCTGTTCGATCAGGGCCTGGGTATTTTTGCAGTTGGCACAGCCGGTGCCGAGTACTTTGATGTCCATGATTTACTCCAGTAAAGATAGCTATAAGCCCTTGCTAAATAAGGGCTAAGGCCTGGTTTTTCGTATAAATGGTGCTCAGCGGCCTGCCTGGCGCCTACAGCACCGCGTTGAACACCCAGCCCACCAGCAGGATGCCGCTGGCCACCACCCCGACAAAGGTGGCGATCAGGCGCACTTTGAGCACCTTGCGCAGGATGATCATCTCGGGCAAGGAGAGCGCAATCACACTCATCATGAACGCCAGCACCGTGCCCAAAGCGGCGCCCTTGGCCAGCAGCGCCTGCACGATCGGGATCACACCAGCGGCGTTGCTGTACATCGGCACCCCAATCAGCACCGCCAGCGGCACACTCCACCAGGCTTCTTTGCCCATGAAACTGGCCATGAAGTCCTGCGGCACATACCCATGGATGCCCGCACCGATGGCGATCCCAACCAGGATGTAAGGCCAGACCTTGCCCACAATCTGGCGCACGGCGGCAAAACCGGCCTCCAGCCGCTCTGCCAGTAAAACCTCGTTCGCCTCAAAGTTGGCGGTTTGTCTGGGCATGTCGCGCACCCAGTCTTCCAGGTGGGCTTCCATCTTGAGGCGGCCAAACGTCCAGCCCGCGACCATCGCCACACTCAAGCCCAGGCCCAGGTAGAGCAGCGCCACTTGCCAGCCAAACAAACCAAACAGCAGGGTGAGAGCTACCTCGTTGACCATCGGCGCCGAGATCAAAAACGAAAACGTCACCCCCAGCGGCACACCCGCCTGCACAAAGCCAATGAACAGCGGCACCGCCGAGCAACTGCAAAACGGGGTGACGATGCCTAAAGAGGCGGCCATCACATTGGCAAGCCCTTCACTGCGCCCGGCCAGCAGCGCCCGCGTGCGCTCGGGCGTGAAGTAGCTGTTGACCAGCCCCATGACAAACACCACGCCGGTCAAGAGCAGCAGCACCTTGGGTGTGTCATAGATGAAAAACTGCAGTGCCCCGCCGAGGTGGCTGCTGCGCTCAAGCGGCAACTGCGCCACCAGTGCCTCTGACAGCGGCAACAACAGCTGGTACAGGCCGAGCCAGACGGCAACGGCGACGATCAAAAAAAGCAGCGGCTGGCGCTTGGGCCACGTGGTGAGGGTCGACGACAAGGTGTTCATACCCGTGTAGACGCAGCCGTTGCCAAAAGGATGCAGCCTGCGCGTACGTCACGCAAATGTCATTGATCCTCCATCAAAGCGTCATCACGGTCTCGCAACATCTATGGCAAACCAAGGAGCATGACCATGAGAGAACTACCTAACCCCACATTTGCTTTTTCCCCGGTCTCGTTGCCCAGGGGGTCACTTCATCGACCTGACCTACGCCAGCCTGAACCGTCGCCCCATCTGGTTAAAACTGAGCGCGGTGGTCTGCAGGTATCGTGGGCGCGCCATGCCGACGAGGTGCGCCAAGCCCAGCGTCTGAGGTACCAGGTATTTGCCGATGAAATGGGCGCGCGCCTGAGCACCACGGTGCCCGGCCACGACGTGGACATTTTTGACGCCTACTGTGAGCACCTGCTGGTGCGAGACGAGGCCACCCAGCAGGTGGTGGGCACCTACCGCGTGTTGACCCCGGCGCAGGCCAAACGCATTGGCAGCACCTACAGCGACACCGAGTTTGACCTGGTGCGCCTGCGCTCCTTGCGCGAACGCATGGTTGAACTGGGCCGCAGCTGTGTGCACCCGGAGCACCGCCACGGTGGTGTGATCATGGCGCTGTGGGGTGCCTTGGCCGAGTTCATGGTGCGCAACCAGCTTGACACCATGGTCGGTTGCGCCAGCATCCCGATGCTGCACAACGGTGTGGTCAGTGGGGATGTGGCGGCCAGCATCTGGCGCCAGCTCCAAGCCACCCACATGGCACCCATCGAGTTCCATGTGCGCCCGCGCCTTCCCCTGCCGGTGGAGCAACTCGATGCCAGCCTCCAGGTGGAGCCACCGGCGCTGATCAAAGGTTATTTGCGCCTGGGTGCCAAAGTGCTGGGTGCGCCAGCCTGGGACCCGGACTTCAACACCGCCGACTTGCCGATGTTGATGCGCATCCACGACCTGCCTGCGCGTTATCGCAAACACTTTCTGGGCAACTGAGTCTTTTGTTGACGGGGCGCCGCGTTCAGGCGCCCCTCGCCGCTGATGCGCGCTCAGCTCACACCAGACAACGCAGGTTATCCACAGCGGCGCGGGTGTCCTGGGAGAGCGCTCTCCGGTCCCGCCCCAAAGGCGGCTGCACCGGCCCCAGCCGCACCTCTGCCCGCAAACCCGGATGGCGCACCGTGCGCCACATCGACTGCAACAGCGTGTCTTCATCAATGTAGATCGGTGCCAGGCTGACCTGGCCACTGGCGCGCTCTACAAACTGCAGCGCCAGCGCCTGCACCGGCGCCTTGGCGGACACCGCCGCCTGGAACAAATTCGCGTGAAACGGCAGCACCTGCTGCCCGTTGCTGGTGGTGCCTTCCGGGAAGATCGTCAACACCTCACCGGCTTGGAGGTGCTCGGCCATCTGGTGCACCACACGCAGTGCGTCACGGGGTGACTCGCGGCTGATGAACAGTGTGCCGGCCTTGGCGGCCAGTCGCCCCATCAGCGGCCACTGGCGCACCTCGGCCTTGGCGACAAAACGGCTCGGGCTGGTGGCCTGCAGTACCAGAATGTCCAGCCACGACACATGGTTGGACACCCGCAATGCCGGGCCGGTTGCTGGCGGCGCGCCAGACACTTTTAAATCAATAGCTAAAAGCCCAAGCGCAGCAAGGGCCCAAGCCTGAATTTCCTCTTGTTGCCGGGCGGCGGACCAGCCCGGAAAGCGCCAGCGCAGCGTGGCCAGACCACCGATCAGGTGGCCGCCCAGCCGCAACAGGCGCCAGCTGGCTAACAGCTGCTGGCGCATCAGCATGGAAGCCGCTCGCCTCAGCTACCGATCACACCACCGTCTTTTTTGGTGATGACGATGGTGGCGGAGCGGGGGCGTTGACCGGCGCCGTAACCTGCGTTGGCAGGCCAGTGGCTGGTGTACTTGGCAGGGTTGCCAATGTCGGCCATGGGGGTGAGTTCACCCGGGTGCTGGATGTTGATGAACATCGCGCGGCCATCAGGTGACTCGCACAGACCGGTGATCTCGCAGTTGACCGGGCCCACCAGGAAGCGCTTGAGGATGTCAGCCGACTGCGCCTTGCCCATCGGGGTGTCGACACGCTTCTCGCTGCCATCACCGCGTTTGTAGGTGAGCGTTTTGCTGCTGCCGTCACCGACCTTGCCGGGAATGGCCGCCAGCAACATGCAGTTGGTCTTGTCGGTCATCGCGCCGTCGTCGGTCTGGATCCAGCACACGCCGGTGGACGGGCTGAACACCAGGCCATCGGGTGCCGACAGGTCGTTGTCATCGGTCAGGTTCGACAGGTTGACACGGGTCTTGTCGGCATCGGCTTCCGAGGCAAACAGGTAGATGTCCCAGGTGAATTTGGTGTCCGCCGGGTTGGCTTGCGCCACGCGGATGATGTGACCGTTGACATTGCCTTTTTGCTCTTTGCCCGCTTTGAGGTCGGTGTAGGTGCGTGGGTTGGCCGCGTCCACACCCATCTCACCGTCCACCGTGCGGTTGCTGTTGTTGGTCAGCGTCATGTAGAAGTCGCCGGTGCGTGGGTTCACACCACCCCATTCCGGGCGATCCATCTTGGTGGCGTTGACCGCATCGGCGGCCAGGCGGGTGAAGATGGCGATGTCGGCATCGGACTTGAAGGCAAAGTCGGGGTTGGCAGCCACAATCGGGTTGGCCATCGACAGCTCCAGCCATTGGCCGGTGCCGTCTGCCTTGAAACTGGCTGCGTACAAGGTGCCTTTGTCAAGGTATTTGTCACCCACGTCCAGCGGGTTGGCGCTGTGTGCGTCGGCAGCATCCCATTTGGCAGCGGAGACAAACTTGTACATGTATTCACCGCGTGAGTCGTCACCCATGTAGGCCACGATCGGCTGGCCGGGCACGGGTTTGGCAAAACTCACACTTTCATGGGCAAAACGGCCCAAGCCGGTACGCTTGCGCACCGCCAGACGGCTGTTGTAGGCGTCCATTTCCACCACATAACCAAAGGTGTTCATCTCGTTGCGGTAGTCGCTTTTGGCATCAGACGCCAGGGCGCCGTTGTTCCAGCGCACATAAGCATCCCCCGCGCCCGCGCTCTCCCAGCCATGGCGGCTGGCGGCGCCGGCTTTGCGGCCATAACGGTCCAGACCCAGCACTTGCGGGCTTTTCTTGCCACGGCGGTCGTCGTCCTTGGCATCACGATAAAAGTAACCAGACCAGTTTTCTTCACCCGACACAAAGGTGTTCCAGGGCGTTTTGCCGGTGCCGCAGTTGTTGAGCGTGCCGCGTGCGCGGGTGCCGTCCGGGCTGAATTTGGTGACCAGATGTTCACTGCCCTTGGCCGGGCCGTGGACCAGGACTTCGGTCATGGTGGTGACGCGGCGGTTGAACGGTGAGCCCGCTTTGTACGCCCACTGGCTGCCCTTGGCTTCAATTTCCACCACCGAGACACCGTGGATGGCCAGCTCTTTGTCCACCTCGCTGGCCGGACGTGGCAGCTTGGAGGTGCCGCCATTGGCGTGCAGGAAGAAGGAGCTGAGTTTTTCGTCGGTGGTGGCCTCGTGGTTGATGGCCAACAACGCGCGCTGGGTGCTGGAGGCAGAAGGCTTGCCATTGGCATCCAGGCCAAACCATTCCATGCCGTCATGGTGGTCACCGGCACGTTTGTCAAAGTCGGTGTCGGTGCCGTCATTCTTGTAAGCGGGTGTGCTGGCGGTGAGCGGGTCGCCCAGCGCGTAGAGCACCTGGGTCTGGTAACCGTCGGCCACGGTCACGGTATCCATCAGGCTTTTGCCCACAGCGGCAAAACCCAGGGTGCTCAGGGGCGCAGACAGGGCAGCGGCACCGGCACCTGCACCTGCGGTGGCCGAAGTGGCGCAGCCGCTCAGACCGATACCACCCAGCAGGGCGCCACCGGCAGCACCCACACCACTGAGCAACATGCTGCGACGGCTCAGCCGGGCGCTGACCACGGCGTCGATGTGCGGGTTGCTGGAGGTGTTCGAGTCTTCTTCGTTGAAGATGTCATTGGGACGCTGATTGGAAGTGTTCACGTTGGCATGCCTTGTAGGTTGGTTAAACGACGGGCTGAGTGTTCCTGCCGTTTATGAAACTTTCGTGACAAAGTACCTCACCCACGGCACCCAAGCGGCCAAGAATGCGCCTACAGGCACACAGACGCTCTGATAAGAGGAGCGTATTTCCCTTATGAATAAAGGCTTAGAGCCCAAAACCGCCAAATATGACATGCCGCCCGAAAAGGCGGCTTCAGCGCGGCAAAAAAACGGCTCAACGCCCGCCAATGGCCACCTGGCCAAAGGCGGCCTGGGCCTCGCGCGGCAGGCAACGCCAGTAGCTTGGGTTGGCCGTCACCGTGCCACCCAGGCGTGCTGCGGCATGCCAGCCCCAGCGGGGCTCGTACAAAAAGGCACGTGCCAACGCCACCAGATCCGCGTCACCAGCCTGCAACACCGCCTCGGCCTGGTCGGGCTCGGTGATCAGCCCCACAGCCACCGTTGCCAGACCACTGCTGGCATGGATGGCACGGGCAAAGGGCAGCTGGTAACCCGCGCCCAGAGCGATTTTTTGCTGCGGTGACACACCACCCGAAGACACGTGGATGAAGTCACAACCCGCTGCCTTGAGCTGCTGGCAAAAGGCTTCACTTTGCGGTAAGTCCCAACCACCCTCGACCCAGTCGGTGGCCGACAGGCGCAGGCCCAGCACACCGTCATAAGCCGCGCGCATGGCGGCAAACACTTCCAGCGGAAAACGAACGCGGTTCTCGAACGAACCACCATAAGCATCGCTGCGCTGGTTGGACAAGGGCGACAAAAATTGGTGCAACAAATAGCCGTGCGCCGCATGTAACTCGATGGCATCCACACCGATGCGCCGGGCGCGCAGCGCGGCCGCTACAAACGCCTCACGGACCTGCACCAGCCCGGCCATACTGAGGTCGGTGGGTGGCGCTTCCGTGGGCAAATGTGGCAAAGGTGATGGCGCCACCGTCTGCCAGCCGCCTTGATCGGGTGACAACAACTGCCCGCCCTGCCAGGGCACGGCGCTGGAGGCCTTGCGACCCGCGTGCGCGAGCTGAATACACACGGCGGTGGCCGGTGCCAGTGCGCGGGCGCGCTTCAGATGCTCACCCAGCGCGGCCTCGGTGCTGTCGTCCCACAGGCCCAGGCATTGGGGGGTGATGCGGCCTTCTGGCAGCACCGCAGTGGCTTCGATGGTGAACATCGCCGCACCACTGTTGAGCAAGTTACCCCAGTGCATCAGGTGCCAGTCGGTGGCGCAGCCGTCAACGGCCTGGTACTGGCACATCGGTGCCACCACCAGACGGTTGGGCAGGGTGATGCCGCCACGCGGCGAAGGCAGGTGCCAGGGTGAAAAAAGCAGGCTCATGGTGTTTACAAGAGGGTGGGTGGTCAGCAAGCATAGCCCAGACGCCTGTCAGCCAAACATCAGCGGCACGTGTTACCGGTTTGTACCTGAGCCGTGTCAAGCGCCCGTAAAATGATGCCTGACCCGCTTGAAACATGACAGCGACGGCCCTGCGTGCCGCCTAAGCCACAGGTTGGTTTTATTAACTCCCGGAGAAAATCTATGACGATCAAGATTGGTATCAACGGCTTTGGCCGCATCGGACGCAATGTGTTGCGCTCAGCCCTGCAGAGCTTCGACGATATCGAAGTCGTGGCCATCAACGACCTGCTGGAGCCCAGCTACCTGGCCTACATGTTGAAGTACGACTCGGTGCACGGCCGCTTCAAGGGCGACGTGTCTGTGGACGGCAACACCCTCACCGTCAATGGCAAGAAAATTCGCCTGACACAAGAACGTGACCCAGCCAACCTGAAGTGGAACGAAGTCGGCGCCGACATCGTGATCGAATCCACCGGTATTTTCCTGGACAAGGCCGGCGGCGAAAAGCATCTGGCAGCTGGCGCCAAGAAGGTCATCTTCTCGGCACCTTCCAAGGACGACACCCCGATGTTTGTGTTTGGTGTGAATGACAAGACCTATGCGGGTCAAACCATCATCTCCAACGCCTCTTGCACCACCAACTGCCTGGCTCCTTTGGCCAAGGTGATCAACGACAAGTTTGGCATCAAACGTGGCCTGATGACCACCGTGCACGCTGCTACCGCCACACAAAAGACAGTGGACGGCCCGTCCAACAAAGACTGGCGCGGCGGCCGCGGCATTCTGGAAAACATCATCCCCTCCAGCACCGGCGCTGCCAAGGCTGTGGGCGTGGTGATTCCTGCACTCAACAAGAAACTGACCGGCATGTCGTTCCGCGTGCCAACCAGCGACGTGTCGGTGGTTGACCTGACGTGTGAACTCAACACCAGCGCCACCATGGCCGAAATTTGTGCCGAAATCAAGGCACAAAGCGAAGGCGCCATGAAGGGCGTGCTCGGTTACACCGAAGAAAAAGTGGTGGCCACCGACTTCCGTGGTGAAACCCGCACCAGCGTGTTTGACGCAGACGCCTCCATCGCTCTGGACGGCACCTTCGTGAAACTGGTTGCCTGGTACGACAACGAATGGGGTTATTCCAACAAGTGCCTGGAAATGGTGCGCGTGGTCGCCAAGTAATTCTGGCCAAACCCAACAAAAAGGCCCGTGCTGCATTGCAGCCGGGCCTTTTTTTACGTCTGTGCCGGTCTGACCGGCCACGCCAAGCGCAGCGCCGTCTCAGCGGATGAAGTCCTTGTTTTGCCCCAGCATGCTGGGCGTGACCAGCGTGATGCCCGAGTCGGTGACGTGGAAGCGCTTGCGATCGACCTCCGGGTCCACCCCAATCTGGGTGCCATCGGGCAAATGGCATTCACGGTCCAGAATACATTTTTTGATGACGCAGTTGCGGCCAATCTGCACATTGGGCAGCACCACCGAGTCTTCCACCAGCGTGTAATTGTGCACATGCACGCCTGAGAACAACATTGAGCGCCGCACCGTGGCCCCGCTGATGATGCAGCCGCCTGACACCGTCGAGTCGATGGCGCTGCCACGGCGGGTTTCGTCGTCAAACACAAACTTGGCCGGTGGACGCTGCTCCTGCCAGGTCCAGATCGGCCAGCTGTCGTCGTACAGGTTCAGCTCAGGCGTCACCTGCACCAGGTCCATGTTGGCGGACCAATACGCGTCCAGTGTGCCGACGTCACGCCAGTAGGCCGGTTTGCCGGGTTCCTGGACACAGCTGTCGGCAAAACTCTGGGCAAAGGTGCGGTAGCGTTTGACGCAGTGCGGAATGATGTCCTTGCCAAAGTCATGGCTCGATTTCGGGTCGTCGGCGTCGCGGCTAAGCTGCTCGAACAGGAAGCGGGCATTAAACACGTAGACCCCCATGCTGGCCAGGGCCACATCGGGCTTGCCCGGCATGTGCTGGGGTTGGGCCGGTTTTTCCTGGAAATCGACCACCCGGCCTTCGTCGTTGACCGACATCACCCCAAAGCTGCTGGCCTCCTGGATCGGCACCTCGATACACGCCACCGTCATGTCCGCCTGGCGCTCCACATGGCCCAACAGCAGTCGGCCATAGTCCATGCGGTAAATGTGGTCGCCCGAGAGGATCAGCACGTATTTGGGGTTGGCGTGGCGGATTTCGCGCAGGTTCTGGAACACCGCATCCGCCGTGCCCTGGTACCAGTGTGATTCGTCCACCTGCTGCTGCGCGGGCATGATCTCGATGAACTCGCCCAGGCGGCCATCCAGGAAACTCCAGCCCAGCTGCAAATGCCGGATCAGGCTTTGTGACTTGTACTGGGTGGCCACCCCCACACGGCGCACGCCCGAGTTGACGCAGTTGGACAGGGTGAAGTCGATGATGCGGAACTTGCCACCAAAAGGCACGGCCGGCTTGGAGCGCCAGTCGGTCAGCTCACGCAAGCGGCTACCGCGGCCACCCGCGAGCACCATGGCAAAGGTGTTGCGGGTGAGTTGGCTGACGAGTCGGGGATCGCGCCCGCTGCGTCTGTCTGGGCTGGATGCATCAAAGTCACTCATGTTGGCGCCTCAAATTGTTTTGTGCTAAGCCCTGTTGCTGGTCAACACAGCTTGCAGTTGCTCATTCTATTGATTTAGAAGCACGAATGGTGCACATCGGCACAGGATTTCAGCATGCGCTGGCAGCGGCCTATTTATACAAAAATGGCCTCCAGCCCTTGTTTAAAAAGGGGCGGACGCTATAAAAATAACATTCCTCTGGGCACCCGCCGGGTCATGGACCCAGGGTTTTACTCAGGCACACAGATCTGGCCGCGCTTCATGGCCAGCAGCGTGCGCCAGCTGATCAGGGCCACCAGCAGCAGCAAAACCGTCAACAACAGCGGGAATAACAAGGCAAAAAAGCCACCACCCACGGTGTCCAGCATCACCGAGGTGGCAATCGTCATCGCCGCCATCGGGAACGAATAGGCCCACCACGGCAGGGCAAACGACAGGCGCCAGAAGTGTTTGACCTGCGACAGCAGCAGCAAGGTGATGAACAGGGCAAAGTAATACAGGATGCGCGCCACATCGTCGACCACACCGTTGTGCAACTTGACCCAGGAGATGAAACCCACGGCGGGCGGCGCAATCAGGATGAACAGTGTGGGCAGCAGCTTGGCAGGCAGCATCGGGTGAAAGAAAAAACGGTTGAACAACACCGCCAGCAGCGGGGTCCACATCATCAGCCCGACGCTGAAGTAAAACCACGAGATTTCCTGATAACCCAGCGGCACACCCGCGATGGGCACCAGGATGTTGCCCACAATCGGGATGAACCAGGCCGGGTTGCTGTGCTGCACCTGGAACTTCTCGTGGTGCATCCAGGCCGACAGGATGACCAGGGTGAACAGCAGTTGCACCGTGGCACCCACGGCCCACAAGACCTGCGAAACAGCTGGTGCGTGGCCCAAGGCCGCAATCGCCAGCAACAACATACCAATCGACATCGCCGGAAAGAAGCTCAGCCGGATGGGGTGGTTGAACTCGGCCAGCACCTGCGGGCGATGCAACACCCATTTGCCCAGATAGGCCAAGCTGATGAGCACAAACACCAGCGCCGTCAGCACCAGCAGCCCCAGACTGGGCGCCACCGACCAGTGCCACAGGTGCTCAGCCTTTTCCAGCGCGATGGTGGTGCCCGCCAGGCCCATGACGATGGAAAACATCGACACCGGCAGGCGTTCAAGACGGCCATGGGAGGCCGCAGCGGGCGTGGCAACAGGGGTACTCATAACAACAGATCTCCAGTTCATACAGCTGGAAACCATGATACGGGCAGCACCCCCAATCACACGGTGACAAGAGTCACGCAGTGTGGGTGGCCGGTGGTTTGGGCGCTACTTGCTCACCTGGCCAGGGCTGCGCGCCGGACGTGGCAAGGCCCGCGCATCGCGCACCAGTTGGCCACAGTCACTGTCCTGGCCGGGGCCCGCGTCGATCAGCGGCAGCAAGGCCAGCAGCGGGTTGACCAGGCCCAGTGCCACTGCACCGGCAGCGCGCGCGGCCACCTGGCCTTTGTCGACACTGACCTGGGGTTGGGCAAAACTGCCGCGAATGTAGATCGGGCTGCGCAAGGCCACCGGGCTGGTGGTCTTGGTCTTGGGGGTGAGCGTCAGGTCCAGCTGCTCATGGGCCAGGTCGATGTTGCCGCTGCCCAGCAAGGTGGTGACCTGGGTGTCCACCACCAGCGCCTCGGTCTGCATGACCCCGGACTTCACCTGGAAGTCTGCCACCGCGCAGCGCAGCTTGATCAGCTTGTCGCCAGTCAGATTCAGCGCCAGGATCTCCCACAGGTGCAGGCCGATTTTTTCCATCATCAAGCGGCTGACCTGGCCGCCAGCCACCACCAGACCCACCTGGCCGTTGGCACTGGCCAACATGTCACCCACCGAGTTGCCCGTGCCACTCAGCTTGAACTCGCCATTGATCTGGCCAATACTGGCCTGGTTCAGGTCCACCGTGGGGAACAGCTTGGACAACAACAGCTTGCGTGCCCGAACCTGGGCGCTGGCCTGGATCGGTGTGCTGCGCCCGTCCAGCGTGATGCGGGTCTGCAACTGCCCACCGGCCAGTCCAAAGTTGAGCGGGTCCAGCGTCAGCACCGAGTCCTGCAGTTTCAAGTGAACCGACAGGTCTTCCAGCGGCAGCGCCTCGGCGCGGCGCAAGGTTTTGGCGCTGAGCTGCACATCGGCATCCACCGAGTCCCAACGCTCGGTTTTAAAGGGCAGCTCGGGCAACACCCGCTTTTGTGCCTGCGGGTCTTTCACGGCCTGGGCCAGACTGCCGCTCCGCGCGCCAATCACCGGGCCAAGATCCGCCAGCGCCAGCAGGCGCGAGTTGAGCACGGCGTTCAAGACCGGCCGTTGGCCGCCAGTCGTGACCTCAACAAAACCGGCGATGTCGCTGGCGCCAAAACGACCGCTGAACTTCTCAAAACGCCAGCGCTGACCCACATGCCACAAATGGCCCGCCACCGAATAGGCGCGGGTGCCTGGGAAAGCGATGCCCAGCAGCGGGTAGAGCTGCTCCAGGCTACCCCCCGACAACGCCATCTGCATGTCCACGGCCGAGAAAGCCAGCAAGCCGGTCACGGTGCCGTCCACCTGCACCTGGGTCGGTCCGAGGCTGGCTGTCAGCTTGAGCGGGTAGGGCTGGCTGGTGTCGCGCAGCGCCAGCACCGGGCCACCGCTGCCCTGCGCCTTCAGCGGCAACCCCTTGAACTGGCCGGTGGCCGAGAAACTCAGGTCCAGCGCCGTGGCCCGGCTGGTTTCACCCGAGGCGGTGGCCAGCTGAGCGCGGATGCTGGTTTTCTGGTCCAGATCGTCATAACCCAGCGTGCCATGATCCAGCGCCACCCGCCCGATGTGGATGCGGTCGTTTTCGTCCTGCTGGTTGATGTCCAGCAACCAGCTTTTGCGCTTGTTGGACTGTTCCAGAAAAATGCTGGCCTGTTCCAGGCGCACTTCAGTGAAAGCGATGTTGCGCTTGAGCAAGCTGCTCAGATCGAGACCGACCGCCACACCGTCTGCCGTAACCATCTGTTTTTCCTTGGCCCAGGCCGGGTTGGCAAAACGCACACCGGTCGCATGTAAACGCGCCACCGGCCAGCCAAAGTCCACCGTCAGATCACCGCTCAACACCAGCTCACGCCCAGTGTGTTGCAGGGCCATGCGCTCCATGGGCGCGCGCAACCAGTTCCAGCCGAACAAGGCGATGACCAGCACCAGCAGCAACACCGCAGTCAACAGGGCCGCCAGCGCCCACAACACATAACGCCGCAACACCAACAAGGAAGGGAAAACCATAAACGTGTGACTTTCACAGGGACGAGGTGCGGAGGCACCCTGGGTCTCGCGCGATTGTCTGCGTCAGCGGCTGATGGGACTGTGCGTCAGCGCACCCAGGAACCCGTGGCGCTGGGCACAACACTTGAGCGATACAGTTTCCCGGACCAGGGCGGCCATGACAAGGCAACATCAATCAGGCATAGTCTTGCCCTATACGCACTCCCAAAAAAAACCTTCCCATGATGACCGACCCAAGGGCAGACATCCGCCTGGCCCAGTTACACCTGTATGTGGATATCCATCTGCATGACCGTTACCTGGCGCCGTTGCTGACCTTGGTGGTCGCCGCGATGCTCACCAACTGGGTGCCGGTCAGCTGGGCGGCCATCTGGGCTGGTTTTGAGCTGCTGATCATCGCCAACTACATCCGCGTCTACCGGGCCTTCAAGCGCAGCCAGGCCGGCGCGTCCGACGAGCCACACTGGGCCAGGCGCATCGCCTTGGCCCACGGCGCCCACATGCTGGCCTGGTCGTCGCTGGTGTTCTGGGCCTGGCAGCATGACAACTTTGCCAGCCTGGTGTTCATCATGCTGGTGCACATCGCGCTGATCGCCCTGACCACCTCGATGAGCAATGCCCATCTGCGCACACTGGAGCGCGACATGGTCTTTCCCGTCCTGGCCCTGCTTGGCCTGCCCTTGCTCGAACTCAGCTGGTTCAATATCGGCCTGAGCCTGCTGGGGCTGGGTTTCAGCGTCTTGATGCTGCTGGTGGCGCGGCAGATCAACACCTACTCGACCGAGGCCCTGCAGCTGCGCCAGCGCAACGAGATCTTGATCAGGGAGCTGGAATTGCAGGCCTCACGCGATGCACTGACCGGCCTGGTCAACCGCCGCTATTTCCTGGCCGAGGCCAACCAGCAACTCCAGGCCGCCCATCGCTCCTGCCATGTGCTGGCCTTGCTGATCATTGACCTGGACCACTTCAAACAGATCAATGACCAGTACGGCCACCTGGCTGGCGACGAGGTGCTGGGTGCGGTGGTGGATGCCCTGAAGCGCAACCTGCGCACCGGTGACTGCCTGGGGCGGCTTGGTGGCGAAGAGTTCGCGCTGCTCATGCCAGAGACCACCCAGGCCGAAGCCACCGAAACGGCCGAGCGCCTGCGCCAGGCCGCCGCTGCGGTGCCGCTCACGCTGCAGGGTCAGGCCATCTGCCAGACCGTCAGCATCGGCATTGCCTTGTTGCAAAAGGAAGACACCAGCCTGTCGAGCCTGATGCACCGGGCCGACCTGGCGATGTACGCGGCCAAGACACAAGGCCGCAACCGCGTCGTCTGCGAGCTGCCCACGCCAGCGGCAGAAGGCAGCAGCCCGAACGCAGAAACGGCCCCCCTAGCCGTCTGATTCACGCCGGTTGTTGAACAGAACCTGCTTCATATTGGCCGATAGCCCTTATTCAAAAAGGGCTTGTCGCTATCAAAAACAGAGAATAAAGTGTAGCAACCAGGCTGCTTACACCGGACTGCGTTGTGGCACCAGCAGCCCACGCGCCACCGCAGGCCGCGCGACAAAGGCCGCCAGCACACGCGTGACGTGCGGGAAGTCGGCCATGCCGACCAGATCCGCTGCTTGGTAACGCTCAATCAGGTTACGCACCCATGGCAGGATGGCGATGTCGGCAATGGTGTAGTCATCACCCAAGACCCAGGCGCGTGTGGCCAGGCGCTGGTTGAGCACACCGAGCAGGCGCCGGGATTCAGCGGCATAACGGTCACGCGGGCGTTTGTCTTCGTAGTCTTTGCCAGCAAACACGTTGAAGAAACCGAGCTGGCCAAACATCGGGCCGATACCGCCCATCTGGAACATCAGCCACTGGATCGTCTCATAACGTGCCGCCGGATCAGCTGGCAGAAACTGGCCAGTTTTCTCGGCCAGGTACAGCAGGATGGCACCTGACTCGAACAGCGCCAGCGGCTGACCACCGGGGCCATTGGGGTCGATGATGGCGGGGATCTTGTTGTTGGGAAAGGTCGCGACAAACTCGGGTGAGAGCTGGTCGTTGGTCTCAAAACTCACCAGATGCGCCTCATACGGCAAGCCGGTTTCTTCCAACAAAATCGACACCTTGACGCCGTTCGGGGTGGGTAAGGAATAGAGCTGCAGGCGCTCTGGGTGCTGGGCGGGCCACTTGCGGGTGATGGCAAAAGCAGAGAGGTCGGTCATGGATGCGTCCTTCGGGGGCGGTTGAATGCGGCGGATAATCCGCCTCTACGGCAGTCTATGCCCACTGGTTTCCGCGTGTCCTTACCCTCTCGATTTCCCCCTTTTCTGACTGAGTTTCTGCAGCGCTGGCGCCGCCCGACCCGGCGCGAGCTGCTCTGGGCGCTGGCCGCGTTGCCAACCCTGCTGCTGGCCTACACCCTGCTGCTGATTCCTTTCACACCTGCCATCAGCGACATCCGCAAGGCCAAGGTCGATTTGCCCGCGCAGGTGCTGTCGAGCGACGGCAAGCTGCTGACCGAGTTCAAATGGGCCAACCGGGTCTGGGTGCCGCTCAAAGATGTGGCGCCCTCGGTGGTGAACGCCCTGGTCGCCACCGAAGACCACCGCTTTTACGAACACTTCGGGCTGGACTGGCGGCGCACCGCCTCAGCGGCGTTGCACACCTTTTCGGGTGAGCGCCAAGGCGGCTCGACCCTGACCCAGCAATTGGCGCGCAACCTGTTCCCGCAGGAGATTGGCCGCGCGCCCACGCTCACACGCAAGCTCAAGGAAGCCATCACCGCGTTCAAGATCGAGGCGCTCTACACCAAGCCCGAGATTCTGGAGACCTACCTCAACACCGTGCCCTTTCTCTACAACGCCTACGGCATTGAGATGGCGGCGCGCACCTACTTTGACAAGTCGGCCGACCAGCTCAGTGTGCTGGAAAGCGCCACGCTGGTGGGCATGCTCAAGGGCAACAGCTACTACAACCCGGTGCTCAACCCCGAGCGGGCGCTGCAGCGGCGCAACACCGTGCTGGCGCAAATGGTCAAACGGGGGCAGCTGGAGGCCGCGCAGTACACCAGCCTGAGCAAACGCCCGCTGCGCATTGACTTTGAGCGCCAGGTCGAGGACAGCGGGCCGGTGCCACACTTTGCGGTGCAGTTGCGCAAATGGCTGATCGACTGGGCCGACGACCACGACTACAACCTCTATGCCGACGGCCTGGTGGTGCACACCACCATCGACGCACGCCTGCAGGCCCTGGCCAACCAGGCACTGGCGCGCCAGAGCCGCCACCTGCAAACCCTGGCCGACGCCGCCTGGCAGCCGCGCCGCGCCTGGGGCCCGGACAGCGCCCTGGTCCAGTCCCTGGTGCGCGAGACACCCGAGTACCGGCGTGCGGTCGATGCAGGCCAAAACGCTGACGACGTGCTGAAGGCGCTGTTGAAAGACAGCAGCTTCATGGGCCAACTGCGCACCCAGAAAACCCGTTTGCAGGCCGGTTTCCTGGCACTGGACCCGCGCAACGGCCAGGTGCGCGCCTGGGTGGGCAGCCGCGACTTTGGACAAGAGCCGTTTGACCATGTGTCGCAGGCGCGGCGCCAGCCCGGCTCGACCTTCAAACCTTTTGTTTACGGCGCCGCCTTCGATGAGGGCGCCAGCCCCGACGACACGCTGATCGACCAGGCGGTGGAGATCCCGCTGCCCGGCGGTGAAGTCTGGCGCCCCAGCGACGGTGGCCCGCCCAGCGACAAACCCATGCGCCTGCGCGATGCACTGGCCTATTCCAAAAACACCATCACCGCCCAGCTGATGCAATCCGTCGGCCCCGAGCGGGTGGCCCGGCTGGCACGTGCCATGGGTGTCAACGAGAGTCCGTTGGAGGCGGTGCCCGCGCTGGCCCTGGGCACCAGCCCGGTGAGCTTGAAAGAAATGGTCAGCGCCTACAGCAGCATCGCGCATGACGGTCAGTACCTAGCGCCAATGCTGGTGACCCGCATTGAGAACCGCCAGGGCGAGGTGCTGGCCGAGTTCGACCCGGCCAAGCCACAGCGGGCCCTGTCGGCCCAGGCCAACTACCAACTGCTCGACGTCATGCGGGGTGTGGTGGACAAAGGCACCGGCGTGGCCATCCGCAGCCGCTACGGCATCCGCGCTGACGTGGCTGGCAAAACCGGCACCACCCAGGACAACACCGACGGCTGGTTCATCCTGATGCACCCGCAGCTGGTGGCCGGTGCCTGGGTCGGCTTCAACGACGGGCGCATCACCCTGCGCAGCGACTACTGGGGCCAGGGCGCACACAGCGCCTTGCCGATCGTGGGTGAGGTCACCGCCCAGGCGCTGCGGACCAAGCTGATCGACCCACGCGAGCGTTTCGAGGCACCGCCCGAGGGCTTTTTCAGCCAACTGGCCAAAGGGTTGCGTGACTGGGTGCAGGGCCTGATGGCGCCCAAGCCCGTACCTGTGCCACAACCGGTGCGTCAGCCCGCCCCCGAAGAGGTGGTGGCGCCGGAGCCCGCTGTGCCCGCCAGTGAACCGGTTGAGGTGGTGGCATCCACGGTCACGCTGCCAGCCAGTGCGCCGGTATCGCCCATTTCAGCCTCCAGCGCCGCGCCCACGCTGGGACCGGTGGCACCGGTGTCTGTGCCTGCACCTGCTGTGGTGCCCGATGACGCGGTGCGTTAGGGCCGGGTTCATTCGCTGACGTGCTGCTCTGTGGGTAGGCCATGTGAGCTTGAGCGCGAGGCCTCAGACGCTCTGCGCTTTGCGACATCGGCCCCCCGCCCAAACTCACACGGCCCGAGAACATCGCCGGGACTCAGCTTTTTTCAGGGGTCAGGCTGTTGAACGGTGGCGAACCAAAGTGCGCGCCGCAGCGGGTGGGGTGTTGGGGTCCACCGATGTCGCAAAGCGCAGCGCGTCTGAGGTGGGCGCCAATACCCCACCCGCTGCCACCCAAGACGTGAGACGGTCTTGGGCCGCCAGCCTCAGCCCGCCGTCGCCATCCGCAGCCGACGCGCCGCGTCTTCAGCCCGGGCGTCGTCAATCTCGCGCAACACCGCCTGCATGTCGACACTGGCTTGTGAGCGCTCAAAACGACCTGTGAGCGGCATGTCCACACTCAGCAACCCGGCCTGGTACAGGCTCCAGATTTCAGGGCCGTACTCGGTGGCCAGCAGTTCGGGGGCGAACTGGCCGAAGAAGTCGCGCAGATTCGCCACATCGCGCAGCAACATGCGCTGGGCGTGGTTGTTGCCCGCCGCGTCCACCGCTTGTGGCAGGTCAATGATCACCGGTTCATCCAGCCCGTCGGCCTCATCCACTCCGGGGGTGTGCGCCAGCAGGATGTTGAACTCGGACAAATCACCGTGCACCACGCCAGCACCCAGCATGCGCACCACTTCTTTGATCAGCGTGGCGTGGTGTTGGCGCGCCTGCTCGGGGGTAAAGGCCACATCGTTCAGGCGCGGGGCGGCGTCGCCCTGCGCGTCGGTCACCAGTTCCATCAGCAACACACCGTCGCAAAAGTTGTAGGGCTGGGGCACCCGCACACCGGCGGCGGCCAGGCGGTAGAGCGCGTCGACCTCGGCGCTTTGCCAGGCGGCTTCTTGTTCCTGGCGGCCAAACTTGCTGCCTTTGGCCATGGCACGCGCCGAACGCGAGTTTTTCACCTTGCGGTTTTCGGTGTAGTCCACCGCCTGGCGAAAGCTGCGCTGGGTGGCTTCTTTGTAAATCTTGGCGCAGCGGGTCTCCGCACCGCAGCGCACCACAAACACCATCGCCTCCTTGCCACTCATCAGCTGGCGCACCACGCTGTCGATCAGACCCTCTTCGATCAGGGACATCAGTCGGGCAGGTGGTTTCATGGGGCGTTGGGTCGGGGCTGGGGGAGCTGGATTGTCAGCCCCAGCGCCCATATCAGCCCAAGGCGTCTGGCTGAAGCCCTACTGGGGGTGTTTCAGGCAGTGCCAGAAAAGTGCGCAAGCGTGCCAGCTCCTCCTCCAGCGCCTGCGCAAACACCGCATCCGTCGGTGGGCTACCTGCCACATAACCCAGGTCCACCTCCAGCTGATCGCCCCGCACCGCCAGATTGCCCCAGCCAATGACCTGCTCGCGCCACAACAGCGGCAACGCGTAATAACCGCGCACCCGTTTGGGCGCCGGGGTGTAGGCCTCAAAACGGTAAGCCCAGCCCCAGAACAGCTCAAACCGGCGCCGGTCCCACACCACCGGGTCAAACGGGGCCAGCAGCCGCAACATGTCGCCATTGGCCAAGCGGCGGCTGGTGGGGGTTTCATCAGCAGGCCAATACCAGGTGACACCGTCGACCTGGGCGCTGGCCAGGCGCTGTTTGGCCCGCTGGAACGCAGCGGCGCGCTGGGTCGCCCACTGCGGCGTACCGCCACGCAGGTGGCTGATCAGCTCACCGAGCGAGCGCTCGGGCAGGGGTGCGTATTTGTTCACGATCACATCCACCAGCGCGTCCATGGCCTGGGCCGGGTCCGGCGCGGTTTCTGACATGCCGTCGCGCGCGGCATAGGTGCGCACACCACTCACCCGCCCGGCAATACGCAGCAGGCCGCGGTAATGCATGTCGTCAAGCAGTTGGGTGCTGGCGTTGGACGAGCCACCAAACCAGTTGCGCGCCGAGCCATGGGCAAAGTGGGCGTCCACCTCACGCGGGTGCACCACACCATGGGCCAGCACAAAGTCCAGCACCGCCTGGGCCTGCGCAGCACGCTCGGGGGTCCACACCGCCTGCGGCACACGTGGGTGCATCAGCGCCTGGGTGCTGCGCGGCACAAAGCCGTAGTTGACGAAAAAGTCTTCTTCAACATCAAGCTGGGGGTAACGCCGCTCCAGATCACCGGCGCGGTAGCCCTTGACGCGATGGCGCAGGGTCAGGTCTTGCGCACGCGCCGGGGCGCGGATCGGGTCCGCCTGCACAAAACCCAGGCGCGCGATGGCCGCAGGCAGCGTGGTGGGTGCAAACAGGCTGCGGGCCAGCGCAAAGCGACGCAGTTGGTGGAGAGTGATGGCCATGGTGCCCAGCCTTTGGTAACTGTGTAAAAATACAGTATATCTGCCAGACATGGGGTCAACAATCCCATGTCACACCTCTTGAACACAAGCACCTTCCACCATGGCTGAACCCCTGATCAAGCAATACGGCGCCGACGTGCCCCAAGCCATAACCAGCATGATTGCAGCGGTCTACCCGGCTTTTGACTCTGCCGGTTTTGTGGCCGAAGTACTGGACGGTTTTGACACCCTGGCGCTGATGGCACGTGGCCAACACATCGCCCGAGCACTGCGCCGCTTCTTGCCAGAGAACTACCCCGAGGCACTGGCCATCTTGATGGCGTCCATCGAGCAGCCCCATGGCCGCGACTCGAGCCTGACACTCGGCTCGTTTCTGTACCTGCCGCACACTTTGTTTGTGGCCAACTACGGGCTGGACCACTTTGAGGCGTCCATGGCAGCGCAGCACACCTTGACCCAGCGTTTCAGCGCCGAGTTCAGCATCCGCCCTTTTCTGGAGCACCACACACAGGCCACTCTGGCGCAGTTCAGGGTCTGGGCCACCGACCCGAGTGAACATGTGCGCCGCCTGGTGTCTGAGGGCTCGCGCCCACGCCTGCCCTGGGCGCCGCGCCTGCGCCAGTTCCAGGCCGACCCGACACCGGTTCTTGATTTGCTGGAGCTGCTCAAGGACGACCCGGCGCTGTATGTGCGCCGCTCGGTGGCCAACAACCTCAACGACATTGGCAAGGACCACCCCGAGCTGTTGACCCGCATCACCCAGGCCTGGCTACAAGACGCGAGCCCCGAGCAGGCCTGGATCGTGAACCACGCGCTGCGCTCGGCGGTGAAACGCGGCGAAGCCGGTGCGCTCAAGGTATTGGGTTATGGCCAGGCTGCGCAGTTGGCTGTGGGCCAGGTCCAGATCAGCCCCGGCCAGGTGGTGATGGGTGGCGCGGTACAAATCAGCTTTGTGCTGACCAATTCCCAAAACCAATCACAAAGGGTGCTGGTGGATTTGGCGGTGCACTATGTCAAGGCCAATGGTCAAACCCGCGCCAAGGTGTTCAAACTGACCACGCTGGAACTGGCACCGGGCCAGACCGTGCAACTGTCCAAAAAACTCTCCTTGGCCGAGATGACGACCCGCAAACACTACCCGGGTCGCCATCCGGTGGCGGTATTGCTCAACGGCCAGGCGCAGCCGCTCGGCGCGTTTGAGTTGGTGCCGGGTGGATGAACCGGATTTTATGCATCCAATTGGCCTATAGCCCTTTAAACACAAGGGTCAATAGCTATCAATAAAGGAATGCAACGGGCGTGCCATGGACCTTTTTGACGACCTGCCACCGGAGCCGGATACGGCACCCGCAAGCCTCGGGCCCGGTGCACTGCTGCTGCGTGGTTTTGTCTTGAAGGAGGCGCCCGAACTGCTGCAAGCGGTTGAGGCCGTGTTGCAGCAAGCGCCGCTGCGCCACATGCAAACGCCCGGCGGTTACACCATGTCGGTGGCTACCAGCAGCTGCGGCCCACTGGGCTGGGTGTCCGACCCGCGTGGTTACCGCTATGCGGCGCACGACCCGCTCTCAGGCCAGGCCTGGCCGGACATGCCCGCTGTTGGTCTGGCGTTGGCGCAACAGGCTGCGGCGCTGGCCGGTTACCCGCAGTTTGCACCCGACGCCTGCCTGATCAACCAGTACCAACCCGGCGCCAAACTCTCCTTGCACCAGGACCGCGATGAGCAGGACCTCAGCGCACCCATCGTCTCGCTGTCGCTGGGCCTGCCTGCGGTGTTTTTGTTTGGCACACCCAGCCGCCAAGACCGGCCGCAGCGTTACCGGCTGGTGCATGGCGACGTGGTGGTGTGGGGTGGCCCGTCGCGGCTGGCGTTTCATGGTGTGGCGCCCTTGGCCGAGGGGGAACACGCGCTGCTGGGCAGGCGGCGCATCAACCTGACGTTTCGCCAGGTCAAGCGCCGCGTTTGAAGGCCTTTTTTTGCCTCTAGCCCTTTAACAAAAAGGGCAAGCCGCTATGAACCCAGGAGCAGTCAAGGCGCCTGTTCAAAGTGCGCGGTCAGCAGCGCCAGCGCATGGCGCACCTTGGCGGGCTGTTCACCCCGGCGCGGGGTGATGGCGTAGATCGGCATGACGGGCAGCTGCCAGCCCGGCAGCACCGGCAGCAGCCGTCCGTCCAACAGCGCACGCCGGTCATCGTCGCTGACCACCACGCTGATGCCCCAACCCGCCACACACAGGGCGTGCAAAGCGGTGACCTGGCTGGCGTGGGCGCGGCTGTGCACCTGCACCGCCACCTCGTCACCGGCTGCGTTGTGCAGCAGCAAGGTGTCGTCACCACCGGTTGAGGGCCTGCCGCCAAGCCAGTCGTGCGTGGCCAGATCCTGCGGCTGCCGCGGCCAGCCGCGCTCGGCCAGGTAGGCCGGTGCGGCACACATCTGCGCGGCCATGCTGCCCAGCTTGCGCGCCACCAGGCTGGAGTCCGGCAGCTTGCCCGCGCGCAGCGCGATGTCCACCCGCTCTTCAATCAGGTCGATCAGCGCGTCGTCGAGCAGCAGGCGCAGCGTCAGCCGGGGGTGCTGGCGCAAGGGCGCGAGCGCCTGCGCCAGCAGGCCGCCCATGCCAATCGGCGCGGCAATACGCAGCTCCCCCTCAGGCTCGTCGCGGTGGCGCACCAGCGCCTGGTCGGCGCTGCGGGCGGCCGCCACCATGGCGCGACAGCCCTCGATGTAGCGTTCACCGGCTTCGGTCAGCGTGAGCTTGCGGGTGGATCGGTGCAACAGCGCCAGCCCCAGGGCCGACTCCAGCTGGCGCAGGTGCTGGCTCACCGCCGAGGGTGTCATCTGCAACTGGCGCGCTGCGGCTGACAGCGAGCCCGTCGCCACCACCTCGGCAAACACCGCCATGCGTTTGAGTTGGTCCATCTGCGCCATGTGTTGCCCTTGTGTTTACCCTTACTCATTAGTTTTACTTCACAGTGTTAGTGAATTTAGCCGACTATTCACAGCTTTGTGAAGCAAAGACACTATGGCCATCTTAAACACACCGGAGATCACCATGAAAGTTGCACTCATTGGCGCCACAGGTTTTGTCGGCGCACCCTTGTTGACCGAGCTGTTGAGCCGGGGCCACCAGGTCACCGTGCTAGCGCGCAACCCCGCCAAACTCAGCGCCCAGGCCAGCTTGACCGTGGTGCAGGCCGACGCGCTGGACGCCACCCAAGTGGCACAGGCCGTGGCCGGGCATGACGCCGTGGTCAGCGCCTACAACCCGGGCTGGACCGAGCCGCGCATCCACGACCTGTTCCTGGAAGGCACCGCCGCCATCGTGGCCGGCACAAAGCACGCCGGTGTCAAACGCTTTCTGATGGTGGGTGGTGCTGGTAGCCTGTTTGTGGCGCCAGGAGTTCAGCTGGTGGACACCGCTGGCTTTCCGGCTGAGTACAAACAAGGCGCCCTGGCCGCGCGTGAGGCGCTGAACCGCCTCAAGCTCGAAACCTCACTGGACTGGACCTTTTTGTCGCCCCCGATCATCTTGGCACCAGGTGTGCGCACCGGCCAGTACCGCACCGGCCTGGACACCCCGCTGCCCGGCGAGGGTGAGGCACCTGCCGCCATTTCGGTGGAAGACATGGCCGTGGCCATCGTCGACGAGCTGGAAAAGCCGCGCCACCGGCAACAGCGTTTTACCGTGGCCAATTAGGCCACTGGTGCTGTTTTAGGCCCGGCGGGGCACGACCGACCAGCCAGCGTGCTGGTTGGCTTTGTTGTTTTCGTAGTCCCACACCGTGCCGCAGTGGTCACAGCGGTAGCGGGTGACGGTGACCGTTTTCTCGCCACGCAACTCTTTGCGGTTGGCGCCCTGCACCAGTTCAGCATGGCCGGGCGCACGGCGCCAGTTTTGCTGGACAGCGGCGCAGGGCTCACACATCCCCGCGTGGGTGGCATCAGTGGGTGGCGTCTGGTCTGGGGTCATAAGGTGGCTCTTAAAGCGCCTGATTGTCGCTGCGCGCTCAAATCGCGCAAACGCAGGTGTGCGGCATCCTCCAGGTCCAGCCGCTGCTGGTTCTTGGCCTGCAGGTAGTGGTGGGTGAACACATCGAGGTAGGTGGCCAGCACCTCGGCGGCGTGGTGTTCACCGGCCAGTTCCAGGCACAAAGCGCCGACCTCTGAGGTGCAGAAGTGGTCGCTGCGGCTGGAGCGGCGCAGCCGGTAGTTGGACACCTGCTCAGGGTGCAGACTCAGCACCGGAAAACTGTTGAGGTACGGGCTTTTGCGAAACATCTTGCCGGCCTCGGCCCAGGTCGCATCCAGCAGCACAAACAGCGGGCGCTTGGGCACCTGCCCTGGCGTGGCCGCCTCAGGGACAAGCGCATGTACCACCCGCTCGGGTGCCACAAACTCCCCCGGAAACACCACATAAGGCTGCCACTGCGGGTCGGCCAACAGCGTCAGCAAACGCGGGTCCACCCAGGTGCGCGCCCAGCTGAAAGCAAAAGTGTCACTCACCACATCGGCAATCAGCCAGCCAGTGTTGCTGGGTTTGAGCGGCTCGATGTCGGCCATCAGCAGGCAGACGCCCGCCTGGGTGCTCACGTTCGGGCGCAAGTTGCAAAAACAGTGGCTGGCCATGACCCGGCAACCGGGGCAACGTTCGGCCGGGCCACCGCGCATGCGAAACGGTTTGACCGCACGCGCCAGGCGTTCGGTGCGCAGGCGGGAGACGGCGTGGGGAGTGGGATGAGAGATAGGCGGCTTGGGCATGGGGAGCGGCGATTATGGCGTGTGGCCCAGCCCACAGACCAAGCCCGACCCAGGCCCCAAGACCCCCGCCGCGAGTGACAAACAGGTTTGATTGTTGTGAATACAGCAATGTATCGGTGATGATTAGGTTATTTATCTATTGAATCAGAAACTTTACAGTTCATCCCATCAACGCGATGCAACCCTCAAGGCCACGCGATGACGCCGGAAAAGGCCACAGGCCTCACCGGATTCACCTTATCAACTGTTAAAGGATTTGAACCATGAAAACCACTTACGCTGCCATCTTGGCCATCACCCTGTCTGCCCTGACCGCTGCTTATGCCAATGCCGAGGCGGCTTACCCCGCCGACAACACCGCCGCCGCCACAACCGCCGGCAAAACACGTGCCCAAGTGCGTGCCGAACTGCTGGAAGCCCAACGCACCGGCGACATCGTGGCCGACGGCGACTCCGGCAAAAAGCTCAACGAGCTCTACCCCAGTCGCTACCCAACCAAGGCCGTTGAGGCAGGCAAGACCCGCGAACAGGTGCTGGCCGAGCTGCTGCAAGCCCAACGTTCGGGTGAGTTCTCTCTCAACGACAACCACGGCGGTTAATCCCGTCCCAGCCGACGACGCTCCACATGCAACTCTTTTACCAAGCGGAGAACACCATCATGACCAAGTCCATCCAAAGTAGCCTGGCCCTGGCGGCCAACGGTGCAGGTGCTTTCAGCCTGGACGCACGCAAGGTCTGAACACCCTCTGAAGCGAGACCATGCCCAAAACGCCCGACGCCTTTACCCACCTGCCCCAGCTTCGGGGCAAGGTGATCGCCCCGTGCCAATCGGCACTGCGCGCCACCACCGAGGCGCTGGCCGCCTGGGACGCGCTGGCCCGCAGCCAGGGCCGCCCGGACAACTGGCGTCTGTCTGACCAGGTGTTGCAGACGTCGATGCAGGCCTTTCTGGCCGACATCGACACAAGGCAGGACCTGTGGGTGTTTGCCTATGGCTCCCTGATGTGGAACCCGGGCTTTGAGTTTGCGGAGGTTCGCCTGGCCAACTTGGCAGGTTACCAACGCTGTTTTTCATTCAAGGTCGACATGGGCCGTGGCACGGTGGACTGTCCGGCGCTGATGTTGTCGCTCGAACACCAAGCGGGCTGCTGTACCGGCCTGGCCTTTCGCATCGCGGCCCATCAGCTGCAGGACGAGCTGGCCATGCTCTGGCGGCGCGAGATGATCCAGGGCAGTTATGTGCCAGCCATGCTGCCACTCAGCACACCCCAGGGCCCGCTGTGTGCCCTGGCTTTTGTGTCCAACCCCGCCAGCAGCCAGTATGTGGGTCGACAACCGCTGGACAAGACCGCCAGAGCCATCGCCACAGCGTCTGGGTTCATCGGCAGCAACCGGCAATACCTCGAACAGCTGGCCGAGCAGTTGACCCACCTGGACATTGAGGACAACTACGTTCGCCAACTCCAGGCACGGGTAGAACAGATCGCTGCTGCGGAAGTGTTGTCACCTTAAACTGTGCCCCAAGCTCCCCCTGCAACACCCCCCTCACAAGGCCAGACCGTGTCCGACGCCATCATCCTCCAGCAACCTGCTCAGACCGCACAACAGCTCCTGATCCTGCACCATGGTGTGGGTGCCAGCGCGCAGCACATGCTGCCCCTGGGGCAGCGGCTGGCGCTGCAGTTTCCCAAGGCATTCATCGTCAGCGTGCAAGCACCATCCCCCAGCGACACCCAACCCGGCGGTGCCCAGTGGTTTTCGGAGCAGGGCCTCACCGACGACAACCATGCCGAGCGGGTGGCAGCGGTGGTGCCGGCCTTCATCCAGAACCTGCGTTTTTGGCAGCAAAGCAGCGGTGTGGAACCCAGCGCCACGGCGGTGTTGGGCTTTGGCCAAGGCGCCACCCTGGCGCTGGAAGCCGCACAGGTGCACACCGGGCTGGCCGGGCGCATCGTGGCGCTGTCAGGGCGTTATGCCCAGCTGCCAAACCACGCGCCAGACAAAACCACGCTGCATTTTTTCCACGGCAAGTCAGACCCGGTGGTCCACTACGGGCACTGCGTGACCGCCGCACAACGGCTGGTGGCCCTGGGTGGTGACCTCACCGCCGATGTCATTCCCTACCTGGGCCATGAAATCACGACCGAAGTGATGGACCTGGTGGTGGAGCGGTTTGTGGGTCATATCCCCAAGCACCATTGGGACGCGGTGTTGCAAGCCGCAGCCCAGCAGGCGGCTGCAACACCCAAGCCCTAAGGCAACGCTGAACAAGTAGAGTCAAAGCAGGCCCCAGCGGTATCGAGAAACCGAAGTTGTCGAAATTGCGACCAGCTGAGCTCGCTTTTGCCCCCTTTGAGGCTGTTTCAGGGGGAATTCACCCCCTATTGCGCCCTCATGGACGCACCTGTGCCATCAGCCTTTGTCGGCAGAGATAGATGTTGGCCAGCGCCAAAGCAGTAAACGCCCGCGTGGCGTTCTTCTGCAACCCACGGTAACGCACCTTGCCAAAGCCCCACAGGCGCTTGACCACAGCAAATACATGCTCCACGCGTGAGCGGATCTTGGATTTGTTGCGGTTCTTGGCGCGAATGCCTTCATCGACCACACCAGAGCGGCGACTGCGCTGGTTGGTGAAGTCTTTGGCCTTGGGTGCTGCACTGCGGATCAGCTCCTTCTGGCTGGCGTAGGCACTGTCGCCATAGACGCGTTGCTCCTTGCCATGCAACAAACTGGGCAGTGGGTGTTTGTCATGCACGTTGGCTGCTGTGACCACCGCATGGTGGGCCAGACCACTTTGGCTGTCCACACCGATGTGCAACTTCATGCCAAAGTACCACTGTTGGCCCTTGCGGGTTTGGTGCATGTCCGGGTCGCGCGCCTTATTCGCATTCTTGGTGGAACTCGGTGCACCAATGATGGTGGCGTCCACAATGGTGCCGGTGTTGAGCTTGAAGCCCTTGCTTTGCAAGACAGCGCCTACTTGGGCAAACAGGGCTTGGCCAAGTTTGTGCTTGTTGAGGAGTTTGCGAAAGTTCAACACCGTGGTGGCGTCCGGCACAGATTCACGCCCCAGGTCAATGCCCACGAAGCGACGCAGGCTCACGCTGTCGTACAGAGCTTCTTCACAGGCCAGGTCTGCCAGGTTGAACCAGTGCTGGATGAAGTGGATGCGCAGCATACGCTCAAGCCCGATGGGGGGACGCCCATTACCGGCCTTGGGGTAAAACGGCTCGATGACTTCGCACAGAGCGGCCCAGGGAACGATGACTTCCATGGTCTTCAAGAACTCATCGCGCCGCGTGGGCTTGCGGTAGGTCTCAAAGCTTTGTTGTTCGGCCATGGCCAGAGTTTGTTGTTTCATCTGCATCTCCTGCTTGGGATGCCACGAACCATGCAAGTCATGGGCCAACTGGGGACTTGATCAGTGTTGCCCTAAGGCAAACCCCAAACTGTTGGGGTGCAGGCGCCCTCAGGGCGGGCTCAAAGGCTTGGGCACAAAACCAATCACCAGCCCGGTGTCGGTCACGCTGATGCTGCCGGGCTGCAGGCCCATGCTGTTGGGCAGCGCCAGGTCGCTGGGCTGCAGGCGGTGCAAGACCACTTCCATCAGGGCGCGCTCGCTCAACGTGGGGCCATAGGTGTTGAGCAGCATCGCCACGCGGGGCTGCAGGCTGGGCATGGTCAGCTGTTTAAAACGCAGTTGGTGGGCACGCACCGTGAGGTCGCTGGCCTCGTAACGTAGCGCAAAGTCCAGCGCCAGCGTGCCGTGGTGGCTGCCCTGCAGCGCGGGGCCTGCCGCGTCGATGGCCATCTCGGCGCCCAGACGGTTTTGTGCGGGCAGCAGGCTCAACTGCGGCGCCTGTAAATCCAGGTTCAACAGCCCCGACACCGGGTAACGCAGCGGGAAACGTTGCGCCACAGCTTGCTGCAAGCGCGCAGCAGATACTTTGAACTGCGGCAGCGCTTGCGCCGCGTCGTCTGGCTGCACCAGGGTGTCGGCCACTGCGGCCAAGGTCAGGCCGCCCAAGGGCAGGCCAAGAGCCAGAGAGATCAGATGTCGTCGGTGCATAGAAGCGGTCCTTTGGAAAGGCATTGTGCGCTACACATGTTGCAGCAAGCCACTAGACTCTGACTCCCGCCCCCTCCTGAAAGCCCTTCACCTGGGCAGCTGCTTTTTATGAACCTTGGTTTGCTCTACGCCGCACTGGCCTACACGGCTTGGGGCTTGTTCCCGGTCTATTTCAAACAACTGGTCGAGGTCAATGCGTTTGAGGTGGTGATGCACCGCATGGTGTGGTCGTTTGTGTTCCTGATGGTGGTGCTGATGGTGCTCAAACGCTGGGCCTGGCTGCGCGAGGTGGCCCGGCAACCGCGGGTGCTGCTGGCGTTTGGGCTGTCGGCCCTGCTGTTGTCGGCCAACTGGTCGGTGTACGTGTGGGCGGTGCAAAACGCCCACATGCTTGATGCCAGCTTGGGCTACTTCATCCTGCCTTTGGTCAATGTGGCGATGGGCTTTGCCTTTTTGCACGAACGCCCGCGCCCGGCACAGTGGCTGGCGGTGGCGGTGGCAGCCAGTGGTGTGCTGTGGCTCACCGTGCAGGCGGGGCGCCTGCCCTGGGTGGCCCTGGTGCTGGCGGTGACCTTTGGCACCTATGGCCTGTTGCGCAAGGTGGCCAAGCTGGGTGCGCTGGAAGGCCTGACGCTGGAGACCATGCTGTTGCTGCCCGTGGCCGTGACGCTGCTGGGCTGGTGGACCTGGCATGGGCAAGGTGCGCTGGTGCAGGGCAACCCGGTGACCCTGGGCTGGCTGCTGCTGGCCGGGCCACTGACCGCCATCCCCTTGCTGCTGTTTGCCGCCGGTGCCCGGCGCATCCCGCTGGCCACCTTGGGGCTGCTGCAGTACATCTCGCCCAGTCTGCAGATGCTGCTGGGCGTGTGGCTGTATGGTGAACCCTTTGAGCCAGCGCGTGCCATTGGCTTCTATCTGATCTGGGCGGCCCTGGTGATTTACAGCGCAGAGGGTTTGTGGCTCATGCGCCGGTGGTCACCCATCAAGTAGTCAAATCGACTTCTAGCCCTTGAAAATAAAGGGCATGCTGCTACATTTGACGCAGCAGCTACGGCCTCGTTACTGGTAGCTGTTGGCGCGACCTGTACCAAGCGCTCAGGGCTTGTAAACCACGTTGTCGTCCACGCTGTACAGCACGCAAGGCTGTTTGGCCCGTTCTTCACAGCGCTTGAGGGCCAGTGTGTTGACATCGTCTGTGGCGTTGGAGACCCAAGCCCAATGCTGCCTCGTTGGTGCTACTGCAAAGGCCCTGGGCAAGCTGGCCTGAAGGTAGCGCTGGTATTGCTCCAGGCCGGCAGCTGCGTCGAGCGGCAGCTTCTGCAGGTCCTCCAGCGCAGCCAAGCCACTGGCCGGAAACTGGCGCGCACGCAGCCGTCCGGGCAACGTATCCTGATCGGGGCTGGAAACCCGGCGCAAGTCTGTCACCACACCGCGCTCGAACGCGTTGGTGGGAACAGGTTCGCAACTTGTGGTTTTTTGTGCCTTCAGGCCATCGCAGAAAAACACGCTGTGTCCCAGGGTGGCCGCCACATCGGGGTGAAAGAAGTTTGCCGCGCCTTTGTTCTTTTCGATGGCAATCCAGCGCATGACCAGATCCGAATCGGCCTTGCCGTCCGAGTGCTGGACGATCCAGCTGAACAGCCCGCTCTTGTTGACCGAGTTGCGGTCCAGGTTGCCTTGGGCGTCATAGTGCCCGTGGAAGCCGACATAGGTGCGCTCCGCCGGATAGTCGTCTGTAAAAACCCGGTATTTGCCGCCCAGGAACATGCGCGAACACGACGAAATGCAATACCCAGAAACCGCAGTGGTGACCCCGGCCTCGCGCAGCACATCGCCAACCCGGTAGCCTGTCCAGGCGTCGCCACCGTGCGAGTTGCGCAACACAACCCGGTCAATTTTGGGGTTGGCAGCAAAAGCTTCTTTGACCAAAACAAGCTCTGAGCCTGTGACCGGTCCCGACAAAATAAGGGTGTTGCCAAACGTGGTCAGTTCCATGCCACAAGCCGCACCGCAGCCCAAGGCGGTTAAGCCCAGAACGGACAACGTAGCGAAGAGCGTGTCGCGAAACTTCTTAGTGACTTTGAGCTTGTTGATACTGAGAAAGACCAGGCTGGCCATGCGTTTCCTTAAGGTTGGCCGCCGGTGATGCGTGACGGCTCGCGCTGTGGCAAGGGAATGTGCTCTGCTTCACCCGGCACCTGGCCCATGCCTTGGCTGGGGTCCATGGCGGCCCAGGCGCGGGAGGCTTGTTCGATGCGCTCCCTGCTGGTGGACACAAAGTTCCACCAGATGAACCGCCGCCCCAGCGGCTGGCCGCCCACCAGCATCAGGCGCGCGCCGTCCGGCCCGGCGCTCAGCACAGTGCTCTCACTCAACACAGCCAGCGTGTGGGGCGGCAGTGGCTGGCCGTCCAGCTGCAGATCACCCTGCACCCCATACACCGCCTGCTCGTCCGCCAGCATCGGCAAAGTCCACTGGCCATGGGCGGGCAGGCGAATGTCGAGGTACAGCGTGGGTGACAGGGTGGCCACTGGCGACTGGGCGCCCAGCGCCTGCCCCACCAACACCCGCACCTGGGCGCAACCGTCCTGCAGCTCGGGGATGGCGCTGGCCGGGGTGTGGACAAAACTGGCGCTCACCTCCTGCTTGGATTCGGGCAGCGCCAACCACAGCTGCAGGCCGTGGTTGACGTAAGTGCTGTGGCGTTCGGCCTCGGGTTTGCGCTCGGAGTGCACGATGCCGCTGCCCGCCGTCATCCAGTTGATGGCACCGGGCTCGATGCGCTGGGTGTAGCCCAGGTTGTCGCGGTGTTGGATGACGCCGTCAAACAGATAGGTCAGCGTCGCCAGCCCGATGTGCGGGTGTGGCCGCACATCATGGTTGTCGGCCGGTGTGACGGTGACCGGGCCAAAGTGGTCAAAAAACAGAAACGGCCCCACCGCCTGGCGTTGCGCGGCGGGCAACAGGCGGCGCACCACAAAACCACCGCCCAGGTCATGGGCATGGGCGCCCAGCAGCTGCGGCGCGCTCATGCGGCCCGCTCCACGGTGGTGGTGATCTCGGTGGTGACACTGGTCATGAGTTTGTGCACCGGGCATTTGTCGGCAACGGCGCTCAGCTGTGCCAGCTCGGCATCGCTGAAGCTGCCGCTGATCACCAGCCGGGTGCTGAGCTTGTAGACCCCGTTGCGCTCCTGGCTGCTGTCGTGCGACACCTCGGTGTGTACATCGTCCACCGCGATGTTTCTCTTTTTGGCAAACCACAAAACGGTGAGCGCCTTGCAGGCACCCAGCGCGGCGTCGTACAGGTCGTGCGGGCTCGGGCCTTCGTCACCACCACCCTCGGCGGCGGACACATCGGCGCACAGCTGGTGTTCACCAATGTGGATGGTCTGGGCCAGGGGGGCGCCGGGTTTGCGCTGGATCTGAATGCTCATCTGGGTGGTCTCCGGTGGGGGTGAATTCCAGTGTAAAACGGGCTAGGCCATGCGCCAACGCGTGCAACACCGCGCGTCACAAGGGCGTGTCACCCAAGCGGAACGGGCGTCACAACATGGTTTGGCGCGAAGCCTAGTTGGCAGGCCGATACATCGCACAAATCTTGTGCTTGTCCGGGTCGCGCAGATAGGCCAGGTAAATGCGCCCGGTGGGAAATTCGCGCCAGCCCGGCGGGTCTTCGCAGGTGGTGCCACCATGGGCCAGACCCGCGGCATGGAAAGCATCGGCCTGCTCGGGCGACTGCATGGCAAAACCGATGGTGCTGCCGTTGGCATAGGTCGCGGGCTCGCCATTGATCGGCAGGGTGATGCCAAACAGGCCGGTGGGGCTGCGGTAGAAATAGCGGCTTTTGTTGGCCACCCCGGGGCCGATGCCGAGCGTGCCGAGCACAGCGTCGTAAAACGTCTTGGAGACCTCAAGGTCTTTCACACCAACCATCACATGACTGAACATGGCTTTCTCCGTTGCTTGCACAAGGCGCGGATTGTTGCAGTGTTTTAAAACAAATTCCGGTATCTATCTGACATACAGACGGATGTACCGACACAAGACCGCACGTTTCGATGGCGTTGCGCTGCAGCACAGTGGCCCTTCCGTGTGGCCTTGCCCTACAGCCTGGCGGGTGGTGCGGCCGATGCGTGGAAAATGCGGGCTTTGTGCCAACCGCCCTGACCGATCCACATGCTTCGACCCTTCACCTCTTACCTGCCCGACTGGACACGCGACTGGCTTGAAATCATTGTTCCGGGCCTGCAGATTCTGCTGATCCTGCTGGTGGCGTGGTTGCTGCAGTACCTGCTGCGCCGGGCGGTGAGCCGCGTTGGCCGGCATTACCTGCTGCCGATTGAGTTGACGATGCCACTCAAAGGCCTGCTGCGCTGGACCATCATGCTGGCGGCCCTGATGCTGGTATTGGAGCGCGTGGGCGTGTCGGCCACCGTGCTCTGGACCGCCTTCACCGGCTTTGCCACCGTGGGTGCGGTGGCTTTTTTTGCGGCCTGGAGCGTGCTGTCCAACCTGTTTTGCGCGTTCCTGATCTTCACAGTGCGGCCCTACCGGCTGGGTGACAGCATCGAGCTGCTGGACGTGGCCGAAAAACCTGGCGCCCGAGGTCGCGTGGTGGACATCAACCTGCTCTACACCTCGCTCGAAGACAGCGACAGCCCCACACCAGGCACCCTACTGCAGATTCCCAATGCGCTGATCTTCCAACGCGTGGTCCGGCGCTGGAAGGGCGGACAAGTGCCCACACCCGCCGCGCCAGCAGCCAGCAACAGCCCCGCCACCGCGCAGACGCCAGCGCCCAGTTTGTAGTGCCAAATTGGCCGCTAGCCCTTTATTTATAAGGGACTGCTGCTATGACGATTTGCAATGCCCGCCTTGCTGGAAGGGGTCGAGCAGGTTCTGGCAAATCCAGCGCGCCACGGTGTAGCGCCAGCCAGCCCCCTGCGCTTTGTAACGCTCCAGCCGCTTGGTGAAGAGCAGTTCACGCGGCAGGTCCAGAAAAATGACGGTCGCGGGCACCAGGTTAAAAAACACATCCATCAACACCGCAACCAGCGCCGCAGGCACCAGCAGCACGCGGGGCACGATGCTCAGCTGGTCCCACGCCGCCTTGGCCGCCATGGTGACCACGAACAACAGGTAAAACAGGTAGGTGTAGATCACCCAGTCGATAGGGCCGGCATCAAATAGGGTCGGGAAAAACATGGAGATGAGTTTTGGAAGAAAAGCTCAGGATGCCGGGGCTGGCGGGCCGAGTCAAGGGTGCCAACTGCAATGCGCGGTGATTCTGTTCCCAGTGTGCATCCATCGGCTTGCAGGGTGGATAGAGACGGAAACATTGGGTAGCCGCGGTTGGTGGTGTAGCAGGGTGAAGGACCCAAATTGGGCGGCAAAGTCTGCATGTCAAAGCTCAAGTCATCCCTTTACTGGCCTATATATGTTGCTATCAACATTAAACTATTTGAGTGGACGATTTGATCCATGAATTTCATTTAGCCAAATTCATAATTTAAATTGGCCAGAATTTGAGTTCTAATTGGTCAAGCACTGATTACCATGAAATTCACCACATGACTAGCGTTACCGCCGCAACATCTGCTCCCGCCATTGCCCGCTATGTACAGGGCAAGATTGCAATCGCCTTGCAAGACACCCGCGTGGTACTGCTCGCAGGTCCTCGGCAAGCCGGCAAAACCACGCTGGCCCGGCTGTATGCCAGCCCTGATCGCCCCTACCTCACGCTGGATGACCCCGCCACTTTGGCTGCGGCGCGCTCAGACCCTACAGGGTTCGTGCGCGGTTTGAAGCAGGCCGTGATTGACGAAGTGCAGCGCGCACCCGACCTGCTGCTGGCCATCAAAGAAAGCGTGGATAACGACCAGGCACCGGGCCGCTTCCTGCTGACCGGCTCCACCAACCTCATGGCCATGCCACGGGTGGCCGACTCGCTCGCGGGCAGGCTTGAAGTGATCACCCTGTTGCCATTCGCCCAGGCTGAGCTGGCTGGCACCCCGGGCAACCTGCTGGACCGCCTGTTTGACGGTGCCGGTTTGCCGGGCGTGGTCAACCCCATGGTGGGTGATGATTTGATGGCGTGCGTACTCCAGGGTGGCTACCCCGAAGCGCTACGCCGCACCAGCGCCAGCCGCCGACAGGCTTGGCTGCAAGACTATGTGGCGCTGATTCTGGACCGCGACGTGCGCGACATTGCCAACATCGACCAACTTGACCGCATGCCGCGCCTGCTTGACGTGTTGGCCGCCCACGCTGGGCAACTGGTTAACCACAGCAGTTATGGCGCAGCACTGGGGTTGACCACCCCTACGGCGCAGAAGTATGTGGGCATATTGGAGCGGCTGTTTCTGCTGCGCCAAGTGCCCCCCTGGTCCAGCAACGCGGTCAGCCGCCTCACCAAAACGCCCAAACTACACTTTCTGGACACCGGCTTACTTGCTGCACTGCGCGATACCACGGCCAGCCAGTTGCAAAAGGACCGCACCGGCTATGGCCCTTTGCTGGAAAACTTTGTGGTCTCAGAAGTGCTCAAGCTCATCACCTGGTCAGACAAACGCGTGCGCATCTCGCACTTTCGTACCAAAGAACAAGACGAAGTGGACCTGGTGCTGGAAGACCGGCGCGGACGCGTCATCGGTATCGAAGTCAAAGCCAGCGCCACCGTGCGCCCCCAAGACCTGCGCGGCCTGCGTCAATTACAAGCCGCGGTGGGCAATAAGTTTGTGCACGGCTTGGTGCTGCATGACCACGACCGCATCACCCCATTTGATGAAAAATTGCACGCGGCACCGGTGTCGATGCTGTGGCAGGGATAGCGCGGGTGCATGCATTCATCGTGGACACCCTGGCCGAACGGGTGATGCAGGTGGAGCAGGACGCAGCCTTCCATGCCGTGGCGGATGACCGCTTGGCCAACATCCGCGCCACCGGCAAAACCGTGGCCTGGATGGATGCCAAAACCTACTTGACCGCCTGCGCCAATGGTGAACGCCCCCGCAAGCCCATCGCTCGCCAAATTGCTAAATGACCCGTATCGAGTTGGCAGTGCGCAGCCAGAGCGAGGTCGGGTTCAAGCGCTAAGGCTTGATGCCAAATTGGCCGCTATCCCTCGTTGAATAAGGGCTAAAAGCTATCAAACTTGCATCATCTGCAAGCAGCACTGCTCAGCCCATGGGCGTGCACAACTCCACCAGAAAGCCATTGATGTCGGCCACATAGGCGATGGTCTGGCCCCAGGGCATGACCTCAACCGGGCGCATGAGCGTGGCACCGGCGGCTACAGCCTGCGCCAGCGCCTGGTGCACATCGGGGGTGCACAGCGCAATCTCAAAGCAGGGCGCTTCGGGCTTGGCCGCCTGCGGGTTCTTGCCCAGCTGCTGCATCAGCCGGTGGGCTGAAAACGCCAGCGTGGTGCTGCCGGTTTCCAGCTCGCCATAGTCGCCACCCTCGTGCAAAAACCGCGTATTCAGCCCAAAGGCTGCCTCGTAGAACTTGAGCGTGGCGGGCACATCTGGCACGTAGAGGATGGTGTAGCCGAGTTGCATGGGGGGCTCCGGTATCGTGGATGAAGAAGTTCAGGCTTTAAGCGCAGGCTGCTCCCAGCCGGGCACGTTCACCGCGTAGCGTGTGGCCTTGCCCACACCTTCCACGCGCAGCAGACCGTGGGCCAGCAGGTCGGACAGGTCGCGGGTGGCGGTGGCTTTGGAGGTGGCGGTGATCTTGGCATATTTCTCATTGGTCATTCCGCCCAAGAAGCCACCGCCCGAGCCCACACGCCCGGCATCTAACAAGCGCTCTAGCACCTTGCTCTGGCGGGCGTTGATATGGCACTGCGCTGCCCGCAGCCGAAATTGCGCCTTGTCAGTGGCGTCCCGCACTACAGCCTGGCTGGTGACGCACGCTCGGGTAAAGGCCTGCACGAACCATTGCACCCAGGGCGTCGCATCAATCGTGCTGGCCTCGGGCGTGACGCCGCGCAGGCGCTGCGCGTGGTTCAGCGCGTCGTAGTAGGCGGCGCGGGTTTTGAGCATCTGATGGGCCAAACCATAGACCCGCACCAGCACCGGGCTGGCTTGTGCATCATGCGCCTGCATGTCTTGCGCCAGCGCCATGTCGGCCAGGGCGCGGCCCAGGCGGCCATTGCCATCTTCAAACGGGTGGATGGACTCAAACCACAGGTGCGCCAACGCCGCACGGGCAATGCCGTTCACGGCTGTGCTTGTGGGGGCTGTATCCGAGGGCCGGGTGCTGGCAAACCACGTCAACAAGCGATCCAACTCCGACGCCACCTGGTCCGAGGGCGGCGCTTCGTAGTGCACCACCTCGCGCCCCAGAGCCCCGCTGACGATCTGCATGGCATCGGCATGGTCGCGCAAGCGTCCCACGGCAATGCGGGTGATGCCCGATGTGCCACCGGGAAACAGCGCCGACTGCCAGCGGCACAGCCGGTCCAGATCAAGCGCGGCGCTGTGGTTGGCCAGCGCGTCTTGCATCACCTGCACCAAACCATCCACAGACCGGTCAGCGCCCGGCGCGTCGGCCAGTGCCAGCCGGTGCGCCACTGACGAACGCAAGGACTCCAGATTAAGTTGCTCGCCCTCTATGGCAGCGGTGGCCAGCGCCTCTTGCACCCACAGATCGCGCTGCACCGCGTTGGCCTGCTCCAGCCCGATGGCGCCCAGCAGCCCCAACAACCGGCCTTGCTCCAGCCGGGCCTGATCCAGCGCTGGGGCCAGTGCCGCCGCATCAAAGCTGAGTTGCGGCCACGCACGGTGCTGCCAGATGTAGCGGGGGGATGCGGGCGGGTTGGGAGTAGGCATGAGGCGTATTTTGAACTATACGGCTCAAGAAGTGAGGTGTATTTGCAGGAATGCGGCTTAAAACTGTTGGCGGCTGGTGCATTTGCACAGACCCATCAAGTGCCTAGCAAGCACCCGTTGCCCCGCAAGTCATTGATCTATATAGGATCTGTCTGATGCCCAGGGTAGGCAAGTCCTATTCCATCAAATACCCAGCAAGCAAATTCAGGCCCAATGCGGCAGGTAGCGTCGAGTCTTTGGCGGCGCATTCGGATCTTGCAAGCGGATAACGCCAGCCGCCAGAGCCTCTTTTATTAGCCTTGACGCGGTGGCACTGTTTTTAGCGTCAATGCCAAAGCGTTCCCGCAAGGTCGTGTTGGTCATGAACTCGCGCTCTACGTAACGCAAACAGGCATGCAAATACACAGCCCTCACGCGGTCGCCCTGTTCCATCTTCGTGAGAGTGCGCGGTGCAAACAAGGTGCTGCGGGTGGAGTCGCCCGTTATCTCGAAAGCCGGTGCGGGTAGTTGATAAAACTCGGCCTGAAACACCACCTTGTCCAGCGCGCTGTGCAGGGTGCTGACGGCATGCTGGCTGGTGTGCTGATGAAGTCGCAGTTCTGGCAACGCTGGGCAGGCACCCCCATGAACGCGCGGCAAACGCTGGTGCTGAACCGTGTGCTGGACGGCATGGAGGGCAAGCTCACCAACGCCAAATGGGCAGCCATTGGCAAATGCTCCGCAGACACGGCACTGCGCGACATCAACGACCTGCTGGCGCGTGGCGTGCTGGGCAGGCTGGACGGCCGGGGGCGGAGTACGGGGTATGAGTTACAAGCCAAATAGGGCTGTAGCCCTTGTGGAATGTGCACAAGAAGCTATTACTAAAATAGCGACGACTGGTCGCATCACTATGAACGACGCGAGTGAGGCCGTTTCTTCGTCACCAAGTTAAACACGACTCCACCCCTTCGAACCGCGTCAGCGCACAGGTGGAAAGTCTTTTTGGTGCTGCATGCAATATGCACGGTTGCCGAATTGAGTTCTTCGATCCATGCAGTAGCTGAACACGGCTGGTGTAACTGTGTGACCGCAAGTAAAGCACCAGTACCGCTTCACTTGTCCTTCAGCGGGCGCAGAAAACTCTGGTTTCGACGGTTGTGTCGGTTGAATTTCGGGGGGCGTTGTTGTTCTCAATATAGGCCTGGGGGCCATAAAGTCCGGCAGTTCAAGAAGATTCATTGGGCGATGTACTTTGGCAACTGCCCGAGCAATGGTTTCAAGACTGTCAGAGTTTTTTATCTTTAAAAGCGTTCCAAACATGTTCGAAGCCGTGGTGCTCTTGTCAATGAACCGCTCCCGCCAAGTCATAAAACTATCTGCTTTGATGACATGACTGCTGTCAAACATTTTGGGATTGGGCCGCGTGATGGTTGCTTTCGGATCAACCAAAACAACATGATGAAACGACGGATTCAAACCGAGCAGCCCTTTGACTTCCAATTTTTCTAGCAACTTGCGCAATACCAATTCGTGCCGTTTGCTTTGTTCTATCGGTGACGGTATGCCCCGCACACGACCACCGCTGTATTGAACGGAGAACTCCCCTTGCTCCGTGATGGCCAAATTACCATTGAAATTTTTCGTTTCGAGTAAATAAAAATCCAAGAAGCGCGAGATGATCAAGTGGTCAATTTGAGCTACCTGTCCATCGACCTCGATACGCAAATCATGAATCACCGCATTATTTTTTGAATCACGAAAATAGCTATCCAAGTAATGTGCAGCATCTTTCTCACCCTGAACACCCATGCGATGCGCCCATATATTTTCCCTCAACCAGTCCTTTTGATCCTGATTCAAAGTGCTTGAATTTTGAAGATCCTCAAGAAGTTTGAGGCGCTTGGATTTATCGTCTGAAGATTTGATTAACATAGCCAATTAATTAAGTATAGAGCGGCACCCCATATAACCTGAGTTTAGCCTCTATTGTGCATGCGTGGCCTTCGTCAATTTATCTATTCGAGTCGGAACCATCAATACCGTATAGAGCTTTGCCTTCAATAACTGACATCCACGCTGCCCGAGCAGGAAATTTAAGATCGTGGTTTACCAATCTCAACCTGGCGTGTTCTTTGAATTTTTCGAGTGAACAGTACGCTGTCAAAAGCACAATATCTTTTGGTAGGCTGTAAGTTTGCCCCTTATTGCTATCAAAACTATGTCGGAGTAATTCTAGAGCAAAGTTATCCAAGTTCGGGGCTGCAGTTTTTATTGCCTTAAACACTCCTCGACATGCATAAGGTATCGCACGGGCAAGTATAAAAAACACAAAACCAGGATTTGATGTGGCAAAGATTTCGCCGGTTTTGCAAGTTTCCAATACATTCGTGGCAAAAGTCTGCAACATTGATTCTTTACAGCTGGACGCTGCAGTCACCGGTTCGGGCTGCTCATCTTTGTGCCACAAATAACTTCGCCCAATCAAATTGGCGGCAACAGTCAACGCATGCCTAGATTTAATAATTTTTTCCGCGATTGCTTCACCTTTGTCGGGGCCTACTGCCTTAACTACATAGTCGATTGCACGAAGTGCGATGGCCTCTGATCTGAGCACAAAGAGTTGGTCACGCGCCTTGGAGCGCACGGGAAACGGATTTCGGTCAGCCAATGCAGCGATTGACAAACATAAAGCATCCAAATCATTGATCCCTTTCCCGTCACTGAATTGCGCGACATCGCCTAGCGTCTCCATGAATTCAAAACAATTTTCAGATGTAAGAGCATCAGCAATCACATCCCGTTCATTGGCCTGATGCAGGTATGTTCGAGCGGCACCCAGACTTACGTCAGCACTGCCAATATTCATCTGTAGTGCGACGAGCAGTCTGGCGGGATGGGCAATGTGGCCCGCTACGTCGGAAACTTGCCCAAATGCAAATTCATCGTCGGCTTCAGCCACCAAAGGGAAAAGGAACTGAACGACTCGCTTGACCTGCGCTGGCAATTGGCATGCCTCTAGGGCGGCTTTTCTTTCGTCAGTCCCAACTTGAAGAAGGTCGTCCGACTTCTCGCCTAAGCCACTGCTGTTCGGAAAACGTCCAACAAAGTAGGTCGGACTCCTGCGCAGAAGTTCGAAGATCGGCGTTGCCTTGACCATCAATGCGGCTAGGCCGACGATATCGGCAAAGTTGACCTCACCGCGAATAGCTGGCTCGATGACTCGTACCGTATTGAAAACACGCGTCACGTCCCGAGGTTGCGCAAGCAACTCACGGAGTCCGGCAAAGTACAAACTTGAAAGTCGATTTTCATCATCTTTAAATCGCGACTTCAACGCTTCAGGATCAATGCGAGTGAGCGCATTGTTGATAAGTTGCCCTCTTGCTGAAAGCGAAATGCTCGGCAACGGTATGCGAACTTGGACAATCTTGTCCAAATACGATTCCGCCTGCGGCACGTTGACTCTTTTGAGAGCATCGGCTACATACGTTGGATCCCAGGCCAGCACATAGCCCAAATTAGGCAAGTCTCCAACTGCTTTAATAATCCGAATCATCTCAAATACTTCGAGAGGAAACAGTCGATCAATATCGTCTATGAAAATGATGATCGGTTTTGGGTATTTTTTTAGCGCTTGTTCGACGCGCTGCTTGTGTTGTTCAATATCAGGGGTTTTGTACTCGGCAATAGAGCCAGCAGATTCGCCGACAGATTCAATCACCGTCTTGATTATTGATGCCCATGGTTCTGCTCCTGGCACTAATTTGACGATGTCAAAAACTTTGGAATAGGACTTTATTTCTCTGGCAACTCGTTTGCCCTCTTTCGCGTGGTCACTCAGCGAAATCTCCTTAGAGATTCGGGCCAGAAAATGCCTCAACAGGGCATCACGCTCACCAACCAACCATGGATTAAAGTGAACAATTACTGGACGCAGGCCTTCACTTGGTTGCAGCAATATATCTTCAATCATGGCCAAAGCGGAGGTCTTGCCACTGCCCCATTCGCCTTCAACTGAGAGAACAAACCCGTTAACAGAGGTGACTTTTTGAAGCGCGCCAGCCGCTGCCTCGGCGAATGATTTCCGCGAAAGGACATCCTTCTTGATTGCGCTGCCCGCAACCAAAGGTTGGTCAAAGTCAATTTGTAAGTTTTGTGCGGTCATTTGTTTATCGCTTTGTTGTCAACTACTGCTTTGGTGATCTATCACCTCAATGTCTTCCCAAATCGCCCATCACCCCCCACCCCCAAAACCAACCTCTGCGTCGCCCGCGTTGCGGCCACATAAAACAGCCGCGCCTCGTCTTTCTCGGGCTCGCCGGGGGCGGGCATGTGGCCTACGCCGGGCAGGGCCACCACCGGGAACTCCAGGCCTTTGCTGGCGTGCATGGTCATGACGTGGATGTGGTCGGCAGCGGGCTGGAAGTCGCCGGTGCGTTTGCGCACGTTGTAGGGCAGGCCGCGCTGGTGGAGTGCGGCGGCGCACAGGTCCATGGTGTGCCAATCGCGGCACAGGATGGCCATGTCGCCCCAGGCGTGGCCTTCTTCGTGCGCGGCGCGCAGGCTATCGGTAATGGCGTAGGCCTCGTCGCGCAGGCTGGGCAGCCGGATGATCAGCGGGGCCTCGCCCTCGCGCCCGCAGCTGATGGGTTTCACCAGCGGGATGCCGTCGTCGTCTTTGTCGTTGGCGGTCAGCAGGTCAGCCGCCACCAGGCTGGCGGTTTGCAAAATCTGCTGGGTATTGCGGTAGTTGATTTTGAGGATGGTGGTGCGGCCCTGGGCCTGGATGCCCAGGCTTTTGAAGCTGAAGGCTTTGGCACGCGCGCGTTCGTAGATGCTTTGCGCGTCGTCGTACAGCACCAGCAGGCTGTTGGTGGTGGGGTCCACCATTTGCGTCACCAGCTTGAGCCATTCGGGCGCAAAGTCGTGGCCTTCGTCGATCAGCACCGCCTGGTATTGGCCGCTGGGGATGTGTCTGCGATCCACCCCGCGAATGACGGCTTGCACCAGTTCTTCAAAAAAGTGAGCACCCTGCCCAGGCAGCGTCTGGCCAAAGGCACGAATCTGCTCATGGCACCATTTGTGAAAGTGCCGCACATGCACGCGCTCGCTCAGGCCCCTGGCTACCATCATGCTGTGGAGTTTGACGCCCAGCGGCTCGTTGTAACAAAGGATCAGCACCGGTTTGCTGCCCGGTGCGCCAGCTTTGGCCAGGTATTCGGCGCGGTAGCCCAGGATCATGGTTTTGCCGGAACCGGCCACGCCGTGGATCACGCGGTGGCCGTCGCCCAAAGACCGTGCCAGTTGCTCCTGCTGCAAGTCCATCACACGCATGATGCCGGGCAGGTCGGCCTCGGCGTCGTTGTCGTCAAAGAGGGCGCCCTGGGTGGGCACACGCACCTGCGGGAACAAGATCCAGCGCACGCGGTCAAGCATGGGCAGGCTCAAAGCGCCGCCAAAGCTGTGGGGGAACATCTGCCACAGCCGTTGCTGGAAGGCCTCCACATCGGCGGACTCTTCCATCTCGTCTTTGCAGATCACGTAGTGGGGTTCGATGGCCTCGCCCAGGCCAGCGGCCTCAAACTGCTTGCGGGTGATGTGGGTCAGCACCACACCGTGCCCCCACGGAAAAGCCAGCTTGCCCTGGTGCGGGCCGTCGGCCTGCACCAGCTGGGGGTCGCGCTCCAGCGCGTTGACCACCTGGATGGCGCAGTGGCGCGCCTGCGCCAGCGGGTTGATCACCACCTTGGGGCCGTTGTGGCCCAAGATGTCCCACGACTGGCGGTTGGCACGCAGGATGGTGTCGAGCTTCCAGTCCTTGGTTTCCAGGATCAGCAGGCCGCGGCGCGGGTGCAGCAGCACAAAGTCGGGGTGGGTTTGTTTGGGGCCGATGGGGACGTCGTACCAGAGCAGGTAGTCGTCGTCGAGCTTTTGCTCCAGCCGCTGGGCCAGGCGGCGCTCGCCGCTGGTCATGCGGGCTATGCATGCACCAAGTGCTGGTAAAAGGGTTGCCACTGCGCTGTCCCGTCCCTGAGATTTGCCTCTCAGGATTATGGGACAGGCACGTGCCGTGTTACATGTTTAACGGCACATTTATAACGATGGGGCTTGGCTCAGTGGTGGTGGCCGTGCGCGCCGTGAACGTGGCCGTGGGCCAGCTCTTCGGCGCTGGCGGCGCGCACCTCGGTCACCTTGAGGCTAAAGCGCAGTTCCAAACCAGCCCAGGGGTGGTTGCCGTCCAGCAGCACGGTGTCGCCCTTGATCTTGACCACGCGAAAAGCCTGTTCGCGCCCGTCGGCGGTGTGGCCATGTAATTGGCCACCGACCTTGACACCCGGCGGGAAGTCGCGGCGCGGCATGGTTTGCGCCAGGCTCTCATCACGCAGGCCAAAGCCGTCTTCGGGTTGCAGCACCAGCGTGGTCTGAAAGCCTGCAGTTTTGCCTTGCAGCGCTTCTTCGATTTTGGGCAGGGTGTTGTTGTAGCCGCCATGCAGGTAGGCCATGGGCTCTTTGGCTTCTTCAAGGAGTTTGCCCTTGGCGTCGGCCACTTTGTAGCGCAGGGTGACAACGGTGTCTTTTTCGATGTTCATGGGAATGTGGGTGTTGGCCAGCGGGTGCGGCGGGTTGGGCATTTTCGCGCAAGGTGGCTGTCGGGTGGGGTGTGAGGGCTTGGCCGCCGCTGCGTGGGTGTTGTCAAAACACACGCCACACGGCGATTTGTTTGGCTGGACTCTGAGCCACGTCAAAACATGGCCAGATTGCGGTGGCTTGATCTCAGTCAATCCTCTACGATCCGGCGGCCCGGTCAGGGGCGCTGAACGGCAGGCCTGTTTGGCACAGCCTCTGACCTCTTTTTTTCGTTTGCGCAACAGCAGACAAAACGCTGCCACTTGCCCCACCTGTTACCGCTTTATGCCCGCTCTCACACTCAACCTCGCCGACTTTTCCCTGGAACACTTCATGGCCCACTACTGGCAGCAAAAGCCGGTGGTCATCCGCCAGGGGTTCAAGAACTGGGCCGACCTGATTTCTCCCAACGAGCTGGCTGGGCTGGCTTGTGAGGACGAGGTCGAGTCACGCATGGTCTACAAACAAGGTGAGCAATGGCAGGCCGAGTTTGGGCCGTTTGAGTCGTTCGAGCGTTTTGGCGACAACGGCTGGACGCTGGTGGTGCAGGCGGTGAACCACTGGTCGCCTGAGGTGGCCGAGCTGGTCAAGCCCTTTGCCTTCATCCCCAAATGGCGGCTGGACGATGTGATGATCAGCTACGCGGTGCCCGGCGGTGGTGTGGGCCCGCACATTGACCTGTACGACGTGTTCATCTGCCAGGGCAGTGGTCGGCGCCGCTGGCGTGTGGGTGATGTGGGCAACCACCGACAGTTTGCCGCGCATGCCGCGCTCTTACACACCGACCCGTTTGAAGCGATCATCGACACCGAGCTGCTGCCCGGCGACATCCTGTACATCCCGCCGGGTTTCCCGCATGACGGGGTGACGCTGGAAGAGTCGATGAGCTTTTCGGTGGGTTTTCGTGCCAAGTCGGCCTGCGACATGCTCAGTGGCCTGGCCGACTACGCCATCGACAAAGACCAGGCCCAGCACCTGCTGACCGACCCGCACCGCCCGATTCACCAGCATCAAGGCCAGATCGACAAAGCTGACTTTGCCCGCATCAAGGCGCATCTGCAAAGTGTGCTGGACAACAACACGCTGCTGGCCGACTTTGCTGGCAGCTATTTCTCCAAGACCAAATGTGCGCTGGACCTGCAGGCATTGGACGAACCGCTGGACGCGGCCGAGCTGATCAACGCCCTGCGTGAACAGCCGTTGGTGCGCACCGGTGGCCTGCGCTGCTTTTATGTGGACGAGACACTGGCACAAGGCGTGTGTTACGTGGACGGTGAACGTTTTGACTTTGGCCCGGCCTGCAAGGACGCAGTGCTGGCGCTGTGTGACCAAGACGAACCCGCTTATGCCGCGCTGCAAAGTGGTTTGAACAACCCGGAACTGGTGCGCCAGCTCACCGAATGGGTCAACGCGGGTTACTGGTATTTCAAAGACTAAGGGCGCATCACACAAAGGTGTTCTGCGGTCTGGCCAGCTTGCGCTGGTGGACCCGGCGGGTGAAGCCCTGTCAGTTTTTGAGGTTATACTCTCGCCTCATTCAAAAATTTTGACACGTCGCTGGTGAAGTTCTTCCTCCTCTATTTGCTGCCCGTGCTGGCCCTGACGGCCTGCCAGCGGGCGCCCGAGACTGCACCTGCTACCCTGCCCAAGACGGCAGTGACTTTGTTGCACTATTTCCCCGGTCAAATCAGCCGCGGTCTGCCGGATGTGACGCGCAGTTTTGATGCCCAGTCCACCCAATTTGAGCTGAAGTCAGTCTTGCTGGACCATGACGCTTTCAAAACCGCCATCCAGGACAGTGTCAAGGGCGAGCAACCGCCTGACCTGTACTCCAACTGGGCGGGGGCGCGCACCGCTGTTCTGGTGCCCGATCTGGAGCCGCTGGACGATCTCTGGCAGGAGGAAGGGCTGGACGGGCGTTTTCCGCCCGAACTGGTGCGCCAGGCCAGTGACTACCATGGCCACAAATACATGCTGCCAGTGGCCCAGTATGGCGTGACTTTTTTCTACAACAAGGCGGTGTTCACCCAGCACCACCTGACACCTCCCCGCACTTGGGATGAGTTCCTGGCCGTCTGCGCCACCCTCAAGGCCAACGGTGTCACGCCGATCGCTCTGGGTGCCAAAGATCGCTGGCCCGCGCAGTTCTGGTTTGACATGCTGCTGCTGCGCACCACACCCTATGCGTTCCGGCAACAACTGATGCAGGGACAGGTGCGTTACGACGACCCGCAGGTGAAAGCCGTGTTTGCGCTGTGGGCCAGTCTGATTGACAAAGGCTACTTCAACCCGAACCCCCAGGAGCTGGGTTGGTACCGGGGCGCCAATGAGATGGTGTTCAAGGGCAGCGCCGCCATGACCCTGATGGGCAGCTGGAACTTCGACTACTTCAGCAACGACGCACACCAATGGGTGCTGGGCCAGGACTATGACGTGTTCGCCTTTCCACAGATCAGGGGCGATGTGCCACGCGTGGCGCTGGGGTCGGTGGACGGCCTGGTGCTGCCCAAAAAAGCCATCAACAAAGAAGGTGCCAAAGAGGTGCTGCGCTACCTGGCTGGCCAGGCGCAGCAGCAGGCCTTTACCCGCCACTCTGGCGCACTGGCACCCAGTAGCCAGGTGCCACGCAGCGCTTACAACGCTGCACAGCAACGCCTGTTTGACGACTTTGGCCGCAGCGTGCACTTTGCTTTTGCCTACGACCTGAGCACCCCACACACTGTGGCTGAGCTGGGGCTGCACGCGTTTGCAGAGTTTCTGGCCTTGCCCAAGGCCTATCCAAACATTCTGAACCGACTGGCCCGGGAGGCAGCTGCGTACTTTCAGGCGAACCCAGCCCACTGAGCATGCGTTTTCTCAAACAATTCAGACTTCACGACAAGATCCGTATCAGTTTTGGGGCGCTAACCGCGCTGATCCTTGTGAACGCTTTGGTGGTGGCTGCAGCCACCCATGCCATCGTCGGGCTGGTGGGGCAGAAACAATACGTGGCCGAGGTGGTGTCCGAGGTCGACAAGGTGCGGCTGCTGGCCAGCCGCTATGTGAATGCGCTGTCGCCAGCCGTGGCCCGGCAGGTGTTTGCGGGCCTGGAGAGCACCCGCCTGCGCATCAACGCCGCCGCCCAGGCACAGGCGCTGGATGCAGAGCAGCTTGCCACCATGCGCTCGCTGCTGGGCGATTTCTTGCTGCATTTCGAGAAATACATGGTGGAGGCGGACCAGAAAGCGGCCGTGAAAAAGCTGTCGCTGAGCCTGAACCAGCGCATGAGTGCCCACCTGGACACCGCCCAGCTCATCAACCTCAGCCCGCGTGACCGGCGCGCCCTGGCTGAGCTGCAGTCTGAGGTGATGCGGCTGCAAGGGCTGGGGCAGGCCATCCAGCTGAACCTGCCGCTGAACCGCTCCGGCGGGTCCGCCTCCATGCGTCTACAGCAGACCTTGACGCAGCTGCGTGAGAGCGCCCAGCGGCTGCGCACGCAGTCGGATTTTCAGCAGTTGGTCTACAACCTCCAGCGCGATGCCACCGACTACGTCACCAGTCTGGAGAAATTCAACCGGTTGCAAGACCTCAACAACGCCACAGAGCAACGGCTGACTGACATCTCCGACACGCTGCAGCAACGCAGTCAGCAGGTCAGTGACAGTGTGGACACAACCATCCGGCGCCAGATGTCACTGGCTGTCACGCTGATGGGCACCATCTTTTTGCTGACCCTGCTGTGTGCGGTGGTGTCATCACGCTACCTGTCGCAGGAAATCCTGCGACCCATCCGCGCGCTGGTGAATGTGACGCAGCAAATCGGCCAGGGTCAACTGCAGGTGCGTGCCAAGCTGGGTGTGGGTGATGAAATTGGGGAGCTGGCGCAGTCGTTCAACGACATGACAGAACGTTTGCTCGGCCAGAACCAGGCTCTGGCCGTGGCACGCCAGGAACTGGAAAAGCGGGTGCAGGCGCGCACACTGGAGCTGGCCGAGCGTAGCCTGATGCTGCGCCAGATCATCGACACCGCACCGATTGCGATTTTTCTGGTTGACATGCAGGCCCGTATTACCGAGGCCAATGCCGGCATGAGTGAGATGTTTGGCATCCCGATGGCCAAGCTGCTGGGCATGAACTACCTGGACCTGATGGAGCCGTCCGAGGTGCCTTTGCGGCGAGAGACGATGGGTGCGCTGATGCGTGGGGAGATTCCCATGGTGGACCAGGACCGCAGGTACCGACGGGCCAATGGCGAGGTTTTCTGGACGCATCTGACCGGCAAGCCGTGGCTGGGCACCCAGGGTGAAAAACTGGGCCTGATTGGTGTGATTGCCGATGCCACCGAGCGCAAACGCGCCGAAGAAAAACTGCAACTGGCCGCCAGTGTGTTCACCTATGCCCGTGAGGGCATCGTGATCACCGACGCCCACGCCCGCATCATCGATGTCAACGACACCTTCACCCACATCACCGGGTTTGAGCGCGCCGATGTGATGGGCCGCAACCCGCGCATGCTCAAGTCCAAGTACCAGACCTCGGCCTTCTACCTGGACATCTGGCGCACACTGACCCGCACCGACCAGTGGAGTGGCGAGGTCTGGAGCCGCCGTAAAAACGGCGAGGTCTACGCCGAAATGCTGACCATCAGCGCGGTGCGCAACGGCGACGGCCAGTTGCAGAACTATGTGGCGCTGTTCTCCGACATCACCCCGATCAAGGCGCACCAGCAGCAGCTGGAGAACATTGCCCACTTCGACCCGCTGACCCAGTTGCCCAACCGGCTGCTGCTGGCCGACCGGCTGCACCAGGCCATGCTGCAATGCCAGCGCCACGAGAACCAGATGGCGCTGGCCTACCTGGACCTGGATGGCTTCAAGGCCATCAACGACACCCATGGCCATGACGCGGGTGACGAGTTGCTGGTGACCCTGGCACAGAGCATGAGACACAGCCTGCGTGAAGGCGACACCCTGGCACGGATTGGTGGTGACGAGTTTGTGGCGGTGCTGGTCGACCTGAACGCGCTGGATGACCACGAGCCGCTGTTGCAGCGCCTGCTGCAGGCGGCCTCCAGCCCGGTGGCGGTGCGGGGCAAAAGCGGCATGGTCGAGCTGCAGGTTTCAGCCAGCATTGGTGTCACGCTGTACCCGCAGGACAACTCGGATGCCGACCTGCTGATGCGCCACGCTGACCAGGCCATGTACGTGGCCAAACAAAGCGGCAAAAACCGCTTCCGGCTGTTTGACGTGGCGCACGACGCCGCGATCAAGACCCAGATAGAGAGCCTGGCGCGCATCCGCAGTGCGCTGGACCAGCGCGAGTTTGTGCTGCTGTACCAGCCCAAGGCCAACCTGCTGACCGGCCAGATCACCGGCGCCGAGGCCCTGATCCGCTGGCAGCACCCTGAGCGCGGGCTGCTGCCACCGGCCAGTTTCCTGCCGGTGTTTGAAGACCACCCGCTGAGTGTTGACATGGGCGAGTGGGTGATTGCCACCGCGCTGGCGCAGATGCACACATGGCAGTCCCAGGGGCTGCACCTGCCGGTCAGTGTCAACATTGGCGCGCGGCAGTTGCAGCAAGACGGTTTTGCCGAACGGCTGGCGCTGTTGCTGGCGGCCCAGCCCGAGGTGGCGCCGGGTCAGCTGCAGCTGGAAGTGCTGGAGACCAGTTCCCTCGAAGACCTGGCCAAGGCCGGGGTGGCCATGGTGGCCTGCCAGAAGCTGGGGGTGAGTTTGCGCTGGATGACTTTGGCACGGGCTACTCCTCACTGACCTATTTGCGCCGCCTGCCTGCCGACACGCTGAAGATTGACCAAAGTTTTGTGCGCGACATGCTCGACAGCCCGAACGACCTGGCGATTGTGCGCGGTGTGATTGGCCTGGCCCACGCCTTTGGCCGCGAGGTGATTGCCGAGGGAGTGGAAACCGCTGCCCACGGCGAGCTGCTGGCCAGCATCGGCTGCACCCTGGCCCAGGGGTATGGCATTGCCCGACCCATGCCAGCGGCCGAGTTGCCCGAATGGATGACACGCTGGCACCAACACGCGCAGTGGACGGCCTGAACCCGCCCAAGTTGGCCGAAAATGCACCGGCCAACCCCACACACACCATGCGAAACAAAGTCCCCGACACCCATACGGCCTGCCCTTGCGGCAGTGGTTTGACCTACGCCCAATGCTGCGGCCCCTGGCACAGCGGGCTGGCGCAGGGCCAACACGCCCCCACGCCCGAGGCACTGATGCGCTCCCGCTACAGCGCCTACGTCAAAGGCCTCATCGACTACCTGCTGGCCACCTGGCACCCCAGCACCGCACCGGGTGAGCTGGAGCTGCCGCCCGTGAAGTGGCTGGAGCTCAACATCCGCCACACCGAGACCAGTGGGGATGCCGGCGTGGTCGAGTTCGTCGCCCGCCTGCGTGACGCCGGGCGCGGCGCCCGCCTGCACGAGATCAGCCGTTTTGTACGCGAAGACGGCCGCTGGCTCTACATCGACGGCACCCATCCGGGCAAGGATGAGGCTGCGGCCTGAGGCGCTGGCGCCACTGATTGCTTTGAAAAAGGTAGCTGCTTGCCCTTGTTCCATAAGGGCTAGAGGCATAAAAAATGGATAAAAATGGGTTGACCTGAATCTCGGCTGGTTCGGTCCCAAATCCATATTTGGTAACTATTCACACGATTAGTGTTTTAATAGTTCAAAAATATTGCTTCAACCATCCAATGACTAGCCGCACAGGAGCCCCCACATGACCGCTGTACTTGAGCCGCAGCCCGCTGTCTCGCAAGACCGGGGTGCGTTGGCCAAAATGGTGATGACTTTGCTGGACCACTGGGCCTTGCCCACCGAGGACCAGGCGGCGCTGCTGGGCATTGCGACCAGCAACCGAGCGGCCTTGACGCGCTACCGCAAGGGCGAGGCCATCGGCACCAGCCGGGACCAGTTTGAGCGTGTGGGTCATCTGCTGGGCATCCACAAGAACCTGCGTTTGTTGTTCCCGCAAAACCGCGAGCTGGCTTACCGCTGGATGTCGACCCGCAACAAGGCGTTTGACAACCTGACGCCGGTGGAGGTGGTGAAAGCCTGGGGTTTTGCCGGTTTGCTGATGGTGCGCGCCTATCTGGACCGTGCCCGCGGGGTGTGATGGATTCGCTGTTTGCCCACCTCACGCTGGCCGATGTGCACCGCAGCGTGATCCGCAATGTTGTGTCCATCGGCACATCCCAAGACCTGTTTGATGACTTGACCAGCAGCCCGGCTGAGTGGGCGATGGCGCAGCAGGTTGAAGACGAGGTCAAACCCCCGCTCTATGTGTCCAGAACCCCGGTCATCCACCGGCCGTTTGAAGATGCCGCCTGGGCCAACGCGATTGGCTGGCCCTTCAAGCACTGGCAACGCAGCCGGTTTTCTGACGGCTCGTTTGGCGTCTGGTACGGCTGTGACTCCGCCGAGACCTCGGTTTACGAGACCGCTTACCACTGGTTCAACGGGCTGCTGAGTGATGCTGGGTTTGAAAAAGAAAAGGTGGTGGGTGAGCGCAAGCTGTATGACGTGAGCTGTGATGCGGCGCTGCTGGACTTGCGGCCTTTGACTGCCCAACACCCCGGCTTGATGCACCCAACCGACTACAGCGCCACCCAGTCGGTCGGTGCCAGATTACACCGCGAAGGCCATCCCGGCTTGGTGACCACATCGGTGCGTTATGCACCTGGCACCAACTACGCGGTTTTGAACCCTGCTGTGTTGTCCAACCCGCGGCTTCACTGCCAACTGACCTATCGGCTTGATGGCCAACACATCGTCGTCGAGAAGCAGCCTGGCGTGATGTGGATGGACGTGGCGACGGCGGCGCTTTGACGCGTGGCACTGATTTTTGCACCCTACCCTTGAGCTGAGCCAGGCATCAATGCACCCTGCACACACTATTGGTTTGATAGTTACCTGCCCTTGTTTTATGAGGGCTAGGGATCACTTTGATGTTTAAAGCTGGCGCTGCCCCGCGCATTGTTCTGGCCACACTGAACGCGCGCTACATCCACGCCTCGCTGGGCCTGCGTTACCTGCTGGCCAACTTGGACCAGCACGGTGGTCCGGGCTTGCGTGCCCTGACCCAGCTGCGCGAGTACACGATTTCCCGGCCAGCTCAAGAGGTGGTGGCCGACCTGCTGGCCACGCTGGGCGAAACCAATGGCGCGGTGCAGATCATTGGGTTTGGGGTGTACATCTGGAACGTGACGCAAACGCTGGCGGTGTTGCACCTTCTCAAAGCGGCGCGGCCAGACATCAAGGTCGTGCTGGGCGGCCCCGAGGTCAGCCACGAGACAACTCAGCAACCCATCACCACCCTGGCCGACTTTGTCATCACCGGCTGGGGCGATGTGAGTTTTGCCAAGCTCTGCCGCGCGCTGATCCACGGCCCGCAGCCTTTGATGAAGATCATCGCCGGTGAACAGCCCAACCTGGCCGACATCAACCTGCCCTACGGCGAATACAGCGAAACCGATCTGGCGCACCGCCTGTTGTATGTGGAGGCCTCGCGCGGCTGCCCGTTCAAGTGTGAGTTCTGCCTGAGTTCACTCGACAAAACCGCCTGGGCGTTTGAACTGGACCGGGTGCTGGCAGCGCTGGAGGTGCTGTACCAACGCGGTGCGCGCAACTTCAAGTTTGTCGACCGCACCTTCAACCTCAAGGTGGAGCACTCGGTACGCATCCTGCAGTTTTTTCTGGATCACCTGCCCGCCGCAGGTGCCCCGGCCAACGAGCAGCTGTTTTTGCACTTTGAGGTGATCCCCGACCACCTGCCCGAGCGGCTCAAGGCCATGCTGCGGCAGTTTCCACCGGGCGTGCTGCAGCTCGAAGTGGGGGTGCAGAGCTTCAACGCCGAGGTGCAACACACCATCTCGCGCCGCCAGGACAACGCCGCGTCTGAAGCCAACCTGCGCTGGCTGCTGACCCACAGCCACGCGCACCTGCACGCCGACCTGATTTTTGGCCTGCCGGGTGAGACGCTGTACAGTTTTGCGGATGGGTTCGACCGCCTGCTGGCGATTGGCCCGCACGAGATCCAGCTCGGTGTGCTCAAACGCCTGCGCGGCGCGCCGGTGGCGCGGCACAGCGACGAGCATGGCATGGTCTACGACCCCGAGCCGCCCTACACCGTGTTGCACACCGGCGTGGTCGATGCCAGCACCGTGCAACGCTTCACGCGCCTGGTGCGCTACTGGGACTTGCTGGCCAACTCGGGGCGTTTTGCCCAGACGCTGGTTTTGCTGTTGCAGACACCGCCCGCCGCCGATGTGATTGGGGCCTTGGGTGGCACCGAGGCAGAGCAGGCCGCCGCGCAAACCTCGCCGTTCTGGCGGTTCTGGCTGCTGTCAGACTGGTTGTGGCAGCGCCTGGGCAGCACCCACAAACTGACGCCTGAGCTGCTGGTGGACACGTTGTTTGCCTACTTGAGCCAGAGCCTGCCCCCCGAATCCGTGCGCCAGGCCCTGTTGGCCGACTACCTCGGCAGCGGCGCCCGTGCCAACCCGCAGGTTTTGCAAGGCCTGCTGCCGCGTCAGGCACCTGCCGCCGCCAAGGCAGCACGCACGCTGGCGGCGCGGCAGGAGCGGCACCAAACCCAGAGTTGATTCCGGATTTCACGGAGCTATATTCCGAAATTTACGCTTTAACATTCCGAATTTAACGGCACCAAATTCCAAATTTGACGCTACCATGTGCGTATGAATACGGCATCTCTCTACCCCCGTTTGATCGAAACGCGCATGGCTGAGGCCTTGGCGGACACACCGGTTGTTTTGCTGGCAGGGCCACGTCAAGTCGGTAAAACCACTCTGGTGCGCCAACAAGCCCTTGCCATGGGCATGCGCTACCTGACGCTGGACGATGACTTGACGCTGCTGTCAGCCCGGCAAGACCCGACGGGCATGGTTCGCAGCTTGGACTTGGCTGTCATCGATGAAATCCAACGCGCGCCACAACTGCTGCTGGCCATCAAAAAAAGTGTGGATGAGGACCGCAGGGCCGGGCGCTTTTTGTTGACGGGCTCTGCCAACCTGATGACGCTGCCTGCGGTAGCCGACTCGCTGGCTGGCCGGATGGAAACCTTGTCCCTGTTGCCACTGTCTCAAAGTGAGTTGCACGGGAATGCTGCCAACTGGATTGATGCGGCATTTGCTGGCCAGGTGCTGACGGCTTCAACGGTGATGGTGGGGGATACATTGGTTGAGACAGTTCTGCGCGGCGGTTACCCCGAAGCCTTGTCTCGCTCGACCGAGCGACGGCGCACGGCGTGGGCGCGTCAATACACCGACGCATTGATCCAGCGGGATGTCCTAGACGTGGCTGGTATCGACAAACTCGCCGAGTTGCCGCGCTTTTTGCGCTGCCTGGCGCAAGTGTCTGGGCAAATGTGCAATTACTCCCAACTGGGTGCGCAGGTGGGCCTGGACAGCAAAACGGCTGCACGCTACACGGGCGTGTTTGAGCAGATGTATTTGCTCAAACGGGTTGACGTGTGGGCCAGAAACCGACTCAAACGCGTCATCAAAACCCCCAAGCTTCAGTTTCTTGACGCTGGCTTGCTGGCCACGCTGGCCGAGCTCGGTTTTGCCGAGGCACACCACAACCGTGCCCGGTTTGGGCATGTTCTGGAGACCTTTGTCTACAGCGAATTGCTCAAACACACCACAACCGCTGAGGGTGACTATCGACTGCTTTATTACCGCGACCTCGATCAAGTGGAAGTGGATGTGGTGATCGAAAACGCTGCCGGGCAATTGGTGGGTGTGGAGGTGAAAGCGGCAGCCACAGTCGATGAGCGCGATTTGCGTGGCTTGAAAAAACTAGCCAGCGCGGCAGGAGACCAATTCAAGATGGGTATCTTGCTCTACGACGGCACAGAGACCCTGCCTTTGGGTGACGGACTGTGGGCCGCCCCCTTATCTACGTTATGGGGCCAAACAAGCCCATTAGGCAGGCAAGGCAGATAACGCTGAAATCCTCCGATTTTTAGTTATTTTTATAGCATTTATCCCAATAAAACATTGGGCTACGGGTCATTTCGACTATCAGACCGTGATGTATTTGACCAGCACCGGCGCCAGCTCCGGTGCCGTGTCGCCGATGTGAATCAGGCTCAGCAAGGAAGCTCGTGCCCGCTCGGCAGAAGCCACGTCCGCGGCATGCACCACAGCCAGTGGCTCACCCGCCTGCACGGCTTGGCCGATCTGTGCGAAGTCTGAGAAACCGACACGCGGGTCCACGGTGTCGCTGGCCAGGCGCCTGCCGCCGCCGAGTTCGACCACCGCCAGGCCAATGTCGCGGGTGGCCATGCCGGTGACAAAACCGCTGCGTGGCGCGGGTACGGCCAGCGTGACCGGGGCGCTGGCCAGGTAATGGGTCGGGCGGTCCACAAAGTCGGCCGGGCCGCCCAAGGCAGTCACCATGCGAGAAAACTGATCTAGCCCTCGTCCACTCTGTAAAGCTTGGTCTATTTTTTGTAGCGCTTCGGCCTCGTCTGTCGCCAGGCCGCCCATCAGCAGCAGCTCGGCACTCAGACGCCGGGTCACTTCCAGCTGGCGCGGCTCGGTCGCCTGACCTTTGAGGAAGGCCACGGCTTCAAGCACTTCGAGCGCGTTGCCAGCGGTGTGACCCAGCACCTGGTTCATGTCGGTGATCCAGGCGCGCGTGGGCAAACCGGCGCCGCCAGCCACCTGCACCAGCGACTCGGCCAGAGTGCTGGCCATGTCGAGCGAGTCGGCAAAGGCGCCGTTGCCCACCTTCACGTCCATCACCAGGCCCTGCAGTCCGGCGGCGAGTTTTTTGGACAGGATGCTGGCGGTGATCAGCGGCACCGATTCCACCGTGGCGGTCACGTCGCGGATGGCGTAGAGCCGCCGGTCTGCCGGGGCCAAGTCTGCCGTCTGGCCAATGATGGCGCAGCCTGCGGCCTGCAAGGCGTGATGTAACGTGGCCACGTCGGGCGTGGCGTTGTAGCCGGGAATGCTGCCCAGTTTGTCGAGGGTGCCGCCGGTGTGGCCCAGGCCACGGCCCGAGATCATCGGCACCACACCACCACAGGCCGCCACCAGGGGGGCGAGCATCAAGCTGATCTTGTCACCCACACCACCACTGGAATGTTTGTCCAGGATCGGGCCATTGAGCTTGGCACTGGACCAGTCCATCACCAGGCCGGAATGCGTCATGGCCTGGGTCAGCGCCACGGTCTCGTCACGGCGCATCCCTTTAAGGAACATGGCCATGGCCAGCGCGGCGGCCTGGCCTTCGCTCCAGGAGCCATCGACCAGGCCCTTCACAAAGCTGTCAATGTGGGGGCGTGCCAGCGTGTGGCCGTCGCGTTTGATGCGGATGATTTCCTGGGCAAGCATGGGGGTTCCTGTGGGCGTGGGTGTTTAGCGACCGTAGGTGGCGGTGAAGCTGGCTTTGTCGAGCAGCAGGGCGCCCAGACCTTTGTTGAGCACAAAGGAATACAGCGATGGGCTGCCGGTCTTGGGGATACCACCGGCCTCGGCCAGATCATCCACCGCCAGCGCGTAGAGGGTGAAGATGTAGCGGTGCGGTTTGTCGGCCTCGGGTGGGCAGGGGCCACCGTAGTTGCCGTTGCCACCGGTGGCGCCGGTGTCGAGGTAGTCGGTGGCACCGCCATAAGCCGGAGCAGGCAGCTTGGCCGCTGCATTGCCCGCGCCCTGGGGCAAAGAGGTCAACGTGGGTGGCAGGTTGTAGACCGTCCAGTGCCAGAAGCCCGCGCCGGTGGGTGCGTCGGGGTCAAACACCTGCAGCGCGAGAGACTTGGTGCCCGGCGGCACGTTCTGCCATTCGAGCGCGGGCGACACATTGGCACCCTTGCAGCCAAAACCGTTCAAAACAAATTTGTTGTCAAAGGTGCCCATCGCCAGGTCCGGGCTGGACAACATAAACGGCGCCCTTTGCGCACTGGCCGGCCCGCCAGCCAGCCCCATGACCAGAGCGAGGGCACAAGGAACACGGAAGAACAGTGTGGCGCAGGGCAAGTTCATGGTGGGTCTCCTGGTGGGGTTGAACAACTCAGTAACCGCTGCTGGGCACGGCGGCGGGTGTGGCCGTGGGGTTCAGCACCGATTCGATGTGGCCAAAGATGCTGCTGGCGCCAATGCGAAAACGCTTCGGCGTCAAAGCCTCGGCGCCCAGAATCTGCTGTGTCAATGCTTCGTAAAAAATAGCATCTTGCACCGTTCGGATGCCGCCTGAGGGTTTAAAACCCACTTTGTCTCTGGCAGCAGGGCTGGCTGCAATGGCGTTCAACATGATTTGCGCCGCCTCAGGTGTGGCGTGGGTCGCGGTTTTGCCGGTGCTGGTTTTGAGGAAGTCGGCGCCAGCGGCCAGGGCCAACTGGCAGGCGCGTTCGATCAGCGCCGGGGTTTTGAGTTCGCCGGTCTCCAGGATCACCTTGAGCACCAGGCCCGGGCAGGCCTGGCGCACAGCTGTGAGCAGCCGGGTGACCGCTGCCTCATCCCCTGCCATCAACGCCCGGTAGGGCAGCACCACATCCACCTCTTGCGCACCGGCCTGCACGATTTGCAAGGTGTCACGCACGGCGGCATCCACATCGGTGTGGCCATGTGGAAAGTTGGCCACCGCCGCCACACCAATGTGGGCTGGCAACTGCGCGCGGGCAAAAGCCGCCAGGCGCGGCCAGACACAGACGGCCGCCACCGAGCCCATCGGCCCCTGCGCGCGTTGGCAGAGCTGGGCAATGTCAGCTTCGGTGTCGCCATCGTTGAGGCTGGTGAGGTCCAGGCAGGCCAAGGTCAGGCGCGCGCTGGCGGGCAGGTCAAGTGACCAAGGGAGTGTTTGTGGGGTATTCATGGTGGGAATGATACGTTTGACCTGCCACGGGAGGTCACCCTGCCTGTCATCAAAATTTAACAAGCCTTCGGTCTAATGAAAACGTTTTCATAACGAAAGATCTTGTGAGCATCAGAGAACTCGCAGCGCAGACCGGCGTCTCCATTTCCACCGTATCGCGGGTGTTTAACCTGCCTGACAAGGTGAATGCCGACACGCGCGCCCATGTGCTCCAGATGGCACAAGCCATGGGTTACCTGCCCAACGGCAGTGCCCGCAGCCTGCGCACCCAGCGCAGCCGGGTGATTGGTGTGGTGTTGCCAACGTTATTGAACCCGGTGTTTGCCGAATGCCTGGACGGTATCGCCCAAGCCGCCAGCGACGCGGGTTACGCCATCCTGCCCATGACCACCAACTACCAGCTGGCGCAAGAAGAGCAAGCGGTGCAGCAGCTTTTTGCCAGCAATGTGGACGGTTTGGTGCTGGTGGTCTCCAACCCCGCCACCTGCAGTGCCCTGCAGCGCTTGCGCACCGCTGGCCTGCCCTATGTGCTGGCCTACAACCGGCATGTGGATCACCCGTGTGTGTCAGTGGACAGCGAACTGGCTGTGCGCCAGGTGGTGGCGCGGCTGGTCGCCCTGGGGCACCGGCGCATCACCTTGATCAGCGGCAAGTTGGCGGCCTCAGACCGCGCCCAGCAGCGCCAGCGTGGTTTTTTTGCGGGTATGGCCGAGCACGGGCTGGATGGCTCACAGTGGCTGGAGGTGCCGTTTGTTGAAACTGCAGTCACAGAAATTACCGCCTTGCTGCAAGGCAGCCAGCGCCCGACCGCGCTGGTGTGCTCCAACGACCTGATTGCCATCCGCAGCATCCGCGCAGCGACATTGGCGGGCCTGCGGGTGCCGCAAGACATCAGCATCACCGGTTTTGACGGCATTGCTTTGGGTGAGGACCTGACCCCCATGCTCAGCACGGTGACCCAGCCCAACGCGGACATTGGCCGCTGCAGTGTGAAGCTGCTGCTGCAGGCTTTTGCCGATGGCGTGCCACCCGCCCCCAGCGCCAGCCTGTTGCTGGAGCAAGGTTTTCGTACCGGTGAATCCTGCGCCCCGGCGCCCCTGCCTTAGTCCCTATTTCCAACAAAAAGAAGCTGTTCTCTGTTCCCGTTCCAACCTCTCTCTTTTTTCCCATCGGAGTTTTTATGCGTCAATCTTTGAAAAACCTCACCCGTGCTGCCTTGCTGGCGCTGGGTCTCGTGGGCGCCAGCGCTTTTGCGCAGAACGCCATTTGTTACAACTGCCCGCCCGAGTGGGCCGACTGGGCCAGCCAGATCAAGGCAATCAAGGCCAAGACCGGCGTCACCGTGCCGCCGGACAACAAAAACTCAGGCCAATCGCTGGCGCAACTGGTGGCTGAGAAAGCCAGCCCGGTGGCCGATGTGACCTACCTGGGTGTGACCTTTGCCATCCAGGCGCAAAAAGAGGGTGTGGTGGCCGCCTACAAACCCGCGGGTTGGGCCGATATTCCCGATGGCCTGAAAGACCCGCAAGGTCACTGGTTCACCATCCATTCCGGCACCATGGGTTTCATGGTGAATGTGGACGCGCTCAAGGGCAAAGCCGTGCCCAAATCCTGGGCTGACCTGCTCAAACCCGACTACAAAGGCCTGATTGGTTACCTGGACCCGGCCTCGGCATTTGTGGGCTACGTGGGCGCCGTGGCGGTGAACCAGGCGCGTGGTGGCACGCTGGACAACTTCGGCCCCGGCATCGACTACTTCAAGGCGCTGCAAAAGAACGAACCCATCGTTCCGAAACAAACCGCCTACGCCCGGGTGTTGTCGGGTGAAATCGCCATCCTGCTGGACTACGACTTCAACGCTTACCGTGCCAAGTACAAAGACCAGGCCAATGTGCAGTTCGTGATTCCTGCCGAAGGCACGTTGGCGGTGCCTTATGTCATGAGCCAGGTGGCCAACGCGCCGCATGTCGACAACGCCCACAAGGTGCTGGACTTTGTGTTGTCCGACGAAGGTCAGGCGATCTGGGCCAATGCTTATCTGCGCCCGGTACGTGCCACGGCCATGCCCAAAGACATCCAGGCCCGTTTCCTGCCCGCCAGCGACTACGCCCGCGCCAAAACCGTGGACTACGGCAAGATGGCCGCGGTGCAAAAGGGCTTCTCTGACCGCTACCTGAAAGACGTGCAGTAAGTCTGTTTGGAGGCGCCCCGCATGACTTCCCCCTCTCGCCTGCTGGGCGCCTGCGCGGCGCCGGCCGTGGCTTTTTTTGCGGCTTTCTGGCTGCTGCCGGTGGTGCGCCTGTTCGCCCTGCCGGCAGACAAGGGCTGGGCCACCTATTTCGCGGTACTAACCGACAGCCGTTACCTGCACAGCCTGCTCAACACGCTGGGCCTGTCGTTGGTCGTGACCTTGGCCACGCTGCTGCTGGGTGGCCTGGTGGGCATCACGCTGGCGCGCTCGCGTTTTGCGGCCAAGCCGCTGCTGCTGTCTTTGCTGACATTGCCGCTGTCGTTCCCTGGCGTGATCATTGGCTTTTTCATCATCCTGCTTGGCGGTCGCCAGGGCCTGGTGGCTGATCTGACCGAGTGGCTGGGCCTGGGCCGCACCACCTTTGCCTATGGGTTGACTGGGCTGTTTCTGGGTTATCTGTATTTCTCGCTGCCGCGCGCGATTGCCACCTACACCGCCGCCGCCAGCACCATGGATGGACAGCTGGAAGAGGCCGCACGTTCGCTGGGAGCGTCTCGCTGGCGTGTTGCCAAAGATGTATGGATTCCCGAGCTAACCCAGACCACCATTGCTTGTGGCGCTATTGTTTTTGCTACATCGATGGGGGCCTTTGGCACCGCCTTCACCTTGGCCAGCAAGTTTGAGGTGCTGCCCATCACGCTCTACAACGAATTCACCAACTACGCCAACTTCGCGCTGGCCGCCAGCCTGTCGATCACGCTGGGCATCATCACCTGGCTGAGCCTGTTCCTGGCACGTCATGCGGCTGGCCCGGCTGCCGCAGGTGCATAAAACCATGGCCCACCCAAGACAACTCCCTTTTTTGCTGCCAGCCATCACCGCGCTGGTCAGCGTTTTTATGCTCGCGCCCATCGCCTTGTCGGTGCTGGCCGGGCTGGTCAACAACTACAGCACCGGCCTGGCCAGCGGGCTGACGCTGCGCTGGATCAGCGAGGTGCTGGACGTCTACGGCAGCACCGTGAGCGCGTCGCTGCTGCTGGCGCTGCTCAGCGTGGTCGGGTGCCTGCTGCTGGGCGTGCCTTGCGCTTACGCCCTGGCGCGCAGCAGATCACGCTGGGCACGGCTATTTGAGGAGCTGCTGACCCTGCCGGTGGCCGTGCCGGGCCTGGCCACCGCGCTGGCGCTGATCCTGGCCTACGGGCAGCTGCGCGACTTCCGCCAAAGTTTTGTCTTCATCCTGGTCGGTCACCTGGTGTTCACACTGCCGTTCATGGTGCGCACCGTGGGCGCGGCGTTCCGTCGGCATGAGTTACTGGCGCTGGAAGAGGCCGCACGTTCGCTGGGCGCCAACTTTGGCCAGCGCTTCATGGGGGTGCTGGTGCCTGCCGTGTTACCGGCCATCGTGGCAGGTAGCCTGATGGTGTTCACCTTGTCGGTGGGTGAATTTAACCTGACCTGGATGCTGCACACCCCCCTCACCCGCACCCTGCCGGTGGGTTTGGCCGACAGTTATGCGTCCATGCGCATTGAAATTGGCTCGGCCTACACGCTCGTCTTTTTATTGGTCATCCTGCCCGTGCTGTGGGGTTTGCAATGGCTTGGGCATCTCATAGAAAAACGCAATGGATAACAACTCAACTCTTAACGATGAACACAACGCATCCCTGGCCAGAAACCCGTGGAACCGGCTTTGCCGGGCCACTGGGTTTGCCCCCTGCAAGGGGGGTGGCGAAGACATGCGTACTCGGCTTTCCAAACCGAGTACGGGGCAGTGCGTAGCCTGGGGTGTGCCAATGAAACTTGAACGCACGCGCGTCGATGTGATCGACTGCGCCAAAACCTATCCAGACGGCACCCGCGGCCTGTTTTCCACCACCTTGACCATTGAGCCCGGTGAAGTGCTGGCCTTGCTCGGCCCATCGGGCTGCGGCAAAACCACCTTGTTGCGTCTGATCGCGGGGCTGGAAACGCCAGACACGGGCAGCCGCATTGTGTTTGGCGGTGAAGAGGTGACGGCGCTGCCCATTGAGCGACGCAAAATTGGCATGGTGTTCCAGAGTTATGCGCTGTTTCCGCACATGTCGGTCGAGGCCAATATCGGCTACGGTTTGCGCATCCACGGTGCCTCGGCAGACGAGCAGCGCCGTACCGTGGGTGAGTTGGTGGACATGGTTCGCCTGGGCGGGCTGGAGAAAAAACGCCCGGCCGAACTCTCCGGTGGCCAGCGCCAGCGTGTGGCCCTGGCGCGGGCGGTGGCCATGCGCCCGCGTGTTTTGCTGCTTGACGAGCCGCTGAGTGCGCTGGATGCCAAACTCAAAGAGTCACTGCGCGATGAACTCTCCGACCTGCTGCGCCGTCTGCACATCACCGCCATCCACGTCACCCACGACCAGCAGGAAGCCTTGGCGATTGCTGATCGCCTGGCCGTCATGCAGGCCGGGCGCATTGTGCAGGTGGGTGATGGCGAGACCTTGTACCGCCGCCCAGGCCATCCCTTTGTCGCGGCTTTTTTGGGCCGTGTGAACACCCTCCAGCGGGACACCCACGCGCTGGCGCGCAACCTGCTGCCACTCGGTGGTCTGATGCTGAAGTGCCCACCGGCACGGGCGGGTCAGCCTGTGTTGCTGGTGCGCCCGGAAGACATCCAGGTCGGCCCGGTGTTGGCCGACACCGGCCAGGCCGTGGTGCAGCGCCGCAGTTTTTTGGGGGACAGGGTGCAGCTCACGCTGGCGCTGGCCGATCAGGCCTTGCTGCAGGCCGAAGTGTTGCGGGACCACCCCGCCAAGGTTGGCGACACCGTGGGTATCCACATTGATGCCAACCGTTTGATGACCTGCGAAGAAAGCGTCTAACACCGTATGAGCACTCTTTTATTACAGCTCTCTGACCTGCACATTCGCGAACCCGGCCGCCTGGCTTATGGGCGGCTGGACACCGCGCCCTATTTGAGACAAGCGGTTGACAGCATCTTGCGCCTGCCGCAGCGGCCAGATGCCGTGGTGCTGACGGGTGATTTGACGGACTTTGGTCGTGCCGATGAATACACCCACTTGCGCAGTCTGCTTGGGCGACTCACCCTGCCGCTTTACCTGATGCCCGGTAACCACGACAACCGTGAGCAGCTGCGCCAGAGTTTTCCCGAACACAGCTACTTGGGCAGTACCGGTTTTGTGCAGTACAGCGTGGCCGTGGGTGATCTGCAACTGATCGCCCTCGACACACAGGTGGAAGGTGCCAGCCACGGCGGCCTGTGTGCCCAGCGCCTGCACTGGCTGGCCAACACACTCGACCAGCACCGCGACCGCCCGGTGGTGATTGCCATGCACCACCCGCCGTTTGCCACGCTGATTGGCCACATGGACGACATTGGCCTGCTGCAAGGTGCAGCCGAACTGGAAGCCCTGGTGGCGCAGCACCCAAATGTGGAGCGCATCATTTGCGGCCACCTGCACCGCAGCATTCAGGTGCGTTTTGGCGGCACACTGGCCATGACCGCACCCTCACCAGCGCACCAGGTCTGTCTGGACCTGGCGCCCAACGCGGTCTCGGCTTGGACGCTGGAGCCACCCGGCTTTGCGCTGCATGCATTGAGCGACAGTGGGCAGCTGATCAGCCACCTGGTGGCCAGCGGCCACTTTGACGGGCCGTACCCATTTCACGATGGCGGGCAACTGATCGACTGACAAGCCCACTATGTGCGCACCAACCCGTCAAAGCAGCGCACTTTTCGCCCCACGGCTCATCAGCATCAGACCACAGCCCAGCAACGCAAAACACACCACGGGCAGCACCATGCCCGGCCCACCGAAGGTTGAGATCACCAGGGCAAACAGAGGCGGTCCCAGCGTGGAGCCCAGATTGCCCATCTGTGCCACGGCCCCATTGGCGCGCGCCTGCACGGTGGGTTCATGGCTCAGGTAGGGAATCAAGGCAAAGGATGAGCCGCCCGCCAGACCCACGGTGTAGGTCAGCAACACCGCAACCGGCGCCATGCTGAGCCCCGAAATCAGACAGATACCCAAAGCCAGGCCGACCAACGCCATCGCTGTAAAAGCCCCCAGCACAAGCCGCCTTGGCGCGACCAGAGATTGCGCCAGCCAGCCCGCAGAAAAGGTCCCGCTGATAGCGGCAAAGGGCAAGATGATCGCCACCCATGTGCGATCAGCCCCGGCGTACTGGGGCACAAAAGTCAGCAAGGCAATGGCGGTGCTGGTGTAGCAAAAAAAGCACAGGCCAGGCAGGGCCGTCACCCAGTGTTGGTAGAGGCGCAGGTGCAGCATGGGCAAAGCGGCCAAGGTTGGCCAGGGCTGATCCTGTGCGGCGTCTTTCGGCAGCATGATCAGTACCAGCACAAACATCATCGCCAGCCCGGCAGCATGCACCCCAAAAAGGCCACTCAACTGAAAGTGCGCCAACACCCAGCCACCGCCCGCAGCGGTCAACGCAAACGCCACGGAAACAAAAGTGCTCCATAAACCCATGACCAGCGAATGGTGCCGCCGTGCACTTTGGCGAATGATCAGCACCGGGGCGGCCACCACCACCGCCAACTGGGAAAAGCCCTCGAACAAGCGCGTCAGCCACAACAACGGAAACGGTGGCATCAGTGCTTGCAACAAGGCAAGCACTGCACCCAGCCCCAAGCCCCATAGCAAGAGGCGTCGGTAGCCGATGGCGGGGGCACACAACCCGACGGTGACCCCCAAGATCAGGCCCACCGTGCCCACTGTCGACAAAATCCAGCCCATGGCTGTGGCCGTGGTGGCGTAAGTGGCCTGCAGGGTCTGAAAGGCAAAGGAAATTTTGGAGAACTGCATCGCTGCCAGCACGCCACATAACCACAAGGTGATGACCCTGGGCCAATGGGTGGCTGATGAGGCAGCAGGGACGGAATCGGTCTTTGTGCTGGGCATGTGCCAATGTTCGCGTTGCGTCACGGGTGCGTCAACGCATAACTTATGCGTCACTTTGCACGGTGGTGCAGAGGCGCCCGGGCAAACCATTGGCCAGCCAAACACGCTCCCAGACCATGACGCTGCGGTGGATCTGCAGGCCCACGGTCTGCGCGGTACGCACATGCACCACCACCGGTGCAGGGGCCTCCTGCTCCCACCAGCCATTCGGCCCGAGCTGCTGCTCTGCCTGGGCGATGTCCTCGGTGGCAAATTGCCAGAGCGAGGTATGCAGCAGACCGGTTTCGGGAACACCCCACACTTGCTGACGGGATGGGGACGCCGCCAGCAATCGGTGATCGACATCGGTAATCAAATGTGTGGGCAAAGCGCAATGCCGAACCAGCCGCTGCAAGGCAGCATCCTGTGCCGGTGCCAGAGCCAAGGCATGCAACAAGGCCTGAATGGTCTTCTCTGACGGCGTGATGCTGCCCTGCTCCCAGCGCGACACCGTGGCTTGGTTCACGCCCGCCATGGCGGCTACGGCTTCCTGCTTCAAGGCTTTGATGCGACGCAACCGCTTGAGCCGCTTGCCAAACGATGGCAGGGACGCAATAACTTGAATGGCATGCGACATGGCCAACCCTTTCTCAGGCTTGTTTAGCATGAGCCGCTGCCAGCCTGTGGCAAGAGCTCAGAGATCGAAGGATGCCGCCTGAGGGCTTGAACCCAACTTTGTCTCTGACTGCCGGGTTGGATGCCATCGCTTGGAGCAACCGACCCTTGCGCGCGCTGGCGGGCAGGCCAAGTGAGCAAGGTGGATGTTGCTGTCGTGTTCATGGTGGGAATGATACGTTTGCACCGGACACACCAAGCGGGAGTGTTACGGCCATCGGTTGGCACTTACCCAAGATGGCCGGTCGTAGAATGTTTGCTCGCCGTGACAAATGTTCAAACACAGCAGGCATCACGCGAACCAATCCCTCTGTCAGGCCTTGGTAGTTGACGCAGGAGAAGAATCGTGAAAGACCTCGTTTGGGACAAGATACTCAGCGTGGGGGTCACCGAGATTGATGAAGACCATCACAAGCTGATCCACATCTTCAACATCCTCAACCACGCCATTTCAGACGGCGAATCCAAGGAGTACCTGGCGGCCACCTTGGACGAGCTGGTCTACTGCACAGTCTGGCATTTCAGCCACGAAGAGCGCCTGATGCTCAAACACCGTTATCCAGAAGCGCAAGACCACAAGGCCGAACACCAGGAACTGATCCAGAGCGCCAAGGAGCTGCAACAACTGCTGCTCCAACCAGGCGTCTCTTTCGCCGAGGAACATGTGTTGTTTCTGGAGCAATGGTTAACCAAACACATCCTCACGGCGGATGGGCGCCTGGGAACGTTTTTGTCGCGGGTGATGTAGGCGTCTTGCTGCGCCGCGCCAAGACTGGTTCGGGCCCGCCGCGCTTCAGGACGAATGGCGGCCCGGCGCCGCACCGTACAGTTTGCAGGTCAGCGCAAAGGCGCGTTCTGATCGGCGACCAATTTCTGTCTCGTCGCACGGCGGCATCCGGCCCAGCGCCTGCCTCAACTGCGCCTCACCAAACAGCAAGGCGACATAAGTCTGCGCCGCATCGTCCGGCAACACGTCGGGCGCAAAGGTCTGCGTCTGAACCAGACGCGCCATCAGGGCACAGATCAGGGGGTAGATGCTGCCCCGACCGACATCATCGATGGCCTGGGCCAGCACCCCGGTTTCGGCAGCGTCGATCACAGCGGCTCGGTTCATGATGATCGCGTGTTGGTCGGTGGTGAAACGCAGCAGGGTCGGCCCAAGCTCGGCCAATGCCTGCAGCGGATCGTGGCCCTCGCGCAGACCGAGTTCAAGTTGTTCCCGAACCACGCGGCCGTTCTCTTCGATGATGCCGCGAAACAACTCCTGCTTGTTGCGATACCAGGCATACAAGGTCTGGTTGGAGGCCTGCGCGCGCTTGGCGATCAGCAGCATGCTGGTCTTGCGATAGCCCAGTTCCTTGAGCAAGTCAAAGGCTGCGGCCTCAATCTGGGCACGGCGATCGCTGCGGTCGTTCTCGTTCATGGCAGGGGTTGAACCTTTCTGGCGCTTGATTCTGCTCTCTTGACAGCCGAGTGTACACACATGTACATTCTCAACACATCACGTGTACACGTGTGTACTACTACCCATTCGGCCCCATGGTACAGACCCATACCCTGCGTACAGAAAGAGATCACCATGAACAAGTTCATCAGGATCATCGGCCTCATATCCCTGGTATTTGTTTTGTCAGGCGTCACCTACGTCGCACTGCAGTCCAGCAGGACCGAAAGCGACATTGCCACATTCGAGGCACGTGTTGCGGCCATCGGTCAGCGCAGCCCGGCGCCCACCTATGACCCGGCACGGCTTCAAAGCCTGCCCGCGCCTGTGCAGCGTTATGTCAGGTTCACGTTCAAGGGCACAGCACCGGGATATGCCGTGGTGCGCCTGTCTGCATCCGGTGAGTTCCGCCGTCCACGCACGGAGGGTTTCAACGCCACCACGGCCCAGCAAGTGATTGCCACGGGTGTGCCCGCGCTGATGTTCTCGGCCACAACGCCGGTCATACCCGGCGTCTGGGCCCGGGCCTACGATTTTTTCGCCGAGGGCGAGATGGCGATGAAGGCCAAGATCCTGTCCACACTCACCGTCGTTGACGAGAAGCAGACGCCACAGCTCAACCAGATCTCCCTGCGCCGCTGGCTGCTGGAAAGTGCGCTGTATCCGGCTGCGCTGTTGCCGGGTGGTCCGGTGACCTGGGAGGCCATTGACGATCACAGCGCCCGCGCGGTGGTGGCGTGGCACAGCTTGCGAGCGTCGATGGTTGCCCACTTTGCCGACGATGGCCAGATGACGCACATGGTCGCCGAAGCGGATGGTGACCTCTCCACGCCCTACCATGGTTCAGGCGAGCACGTGGCCCGCTCCAACTATCGGCTGATCGGCCACCAGATGATCCCCATGGCGTTCACGATCTCCCGCATGGCGGGCGGCAAGCTCTATCCCTTCTGGAAGGGCCAGGTCGACAACATCACCTTCGAGTAGCGGTGACAACTCCGGGAGCTCTTTCGCGACAGCTGCAGGTGGCGCATTGGCTTTTTTGCCACAGCCTGTTCATGTTTCCTTGATCCAGCGTTGCTAGACTCAAGCCATGACCTCGTGGTTTGAATCTGTCGACATCTACTGCGAGCGGCTGGGCCCCGGCTTCTGGGCCGAACCGGCCAACGCGCTGTCCAACCTGGCCTTTGTCGCTGCAGGTCTGTGGTTCTATGGGCAAGCGCACCGGTTGCAGTCAGACAGGTGGGTCAAGGTCTTGGCGCTGTGGGTGGTGGCCATCGGCATCGGCTCGTTTCTGTTCCATACCTTTGCCAATCACATCACCGAACTGCTTGATGTGGTGCCCATTTGGAGCTTCGTTGCCGTCTACATCGTCTTTGCCTTGCGCCGCATGTTTGGCTTCTCCTGGGTCAGGGTGCTGCGGGTGCTGGCCGTCACCCTGGTTGTGGTTGGGGTGATGGTCAATCTGTTCATGGGCAACAACGATGGAGCCTTGAACGGGTCACTGCAATACCTGCCGGCCTTGATCGCATTGGTGGTGTTCAGCGTCGCACTGAAGTCCAGTCAGAAGGACGGTGCGGGTTATGTCGTGGCTGCCACGGCCACGTTTCTGGTGTCGCTGGCATTCAGAACCCTTGACCGCGATCTGTGCCCAAGCTGGTCCCTGGGCACGCATTTTCTCTGGCATGTGTTCAACGCACTGATGCTTGCTTTCCTGCTGGCAGCGGCACTTCGGCATCGCCGCGCCGGTTTGGGTGGCTGAGGACATGGCCCCAGAATCACCCGAAAAGCTGTTCATTGCAGCGAACCGGGCAAGCCCCAACTGGCACACGCCTGATCGACCCGTTGACCGTCATGGCACGGCAATGGCTGACAGCGGAGAACCACCGCCTGTCCAAGCCCGTGCCTGCACAATAGCGCCCTATCTCGACACAAGGAAAGCACAGCATGTTCAAAGGCATTCTCATCACCAAAGGCGACGCGGGCTATTTGGCTCAGCTTCAGTCCATCGACGATTCGGTGTTGCCCGAAGGTGATGTCCAGGTGCAGGTGGCCTGGTCCACCCTCAATTACAAGGATGGCCTGGCCATCACCGGCAAGTCGCCCGTGGTGCGTCGTTTCCCAATGGTTCCGGGCATCGACTTTGCAGGCACCGTCACCCACAGCAGCCATGCTGCCTGGAAGGTCGGTGACAAGGTGGTCCTCAATGGTTGGGGTGTGGGTGAAACCCATTGTGGTGGTCTGGCCCAGGTGGCGCGGGTCAAGGGTGACTGGTTGGTGCCTTTGCCCGCCGCCTTCACCGAGCGCCAGGCCATGGCCATTGGCACCGCCGGTTACACCGCGATGCTGTGTGTGTTGGCGCTGGAGCGTCATGGCATCAAACCCGCCGATGGCGAGATTCTGGTCACCGGTGCCAACGGGGGTGTGGGCAGTGTGGCCATCGCTTTGCTGGCCAAACTGGGCTACACCGTGGTGGCATCTACCGGGCGTCTGGCGGAATCGGACTACCTCAAAACATTGGGCGCAGCCCAAGTCATGGACCGTGCTGAGCTGTCGGCGCCGGGCAAAGCCATTGGCAAGGAGCGCTGGGCCGGTGTCATCGACACCGTAGGCAGCCACACCCTGGCCAATGCCTGCGCCACCACCAAGTACAACGGCGCCGTGGCGGCCTGCGGGCTGGCCGGTGGCATGGACTTCCCGGCCACGGTGGCGCCCTTTATCTTGCGCGGTGTCACGCTCTATGGCATTGACAGCGTGATGGCGCCGCTGGCTGTGCGCCTGCAAGCCTGGGAGCGCCTGGCGCGTGACCTGGATGTGAGCAAGCTGGAAGCCATGACACGTGAGATCAGACTGGACCAGGCCATCGATGTCGCTGCTGAACTGCTGCAGGGTCAGGTGCGCGGGCGCGTGGTGGTGGATGTGGCGGGCAGCTGAGACAACTGGACGGATCGCGTTTTGCTCAAGCTCAATGGCCCGTATGAACCCACAAAAACGTCTTAGCCTCGGTTTGATCGGTCTGGCCTGCCTGCTGGCCCTGCCAGCTTTGGCACAACTGCCCCAGCGCAACCTGATTGTGGATGTGCGGCAGGTCGAAGCGGGCAGTGACGGAGGTTACTCGGTCAGCACCAAATCGCGTGAGGCGCTGATGACGGCGCAAACGGTCAGCGTGCGTAATGGCGAAAAAGCCAGCTTCCATGTGTCCAAGTCCATGCCGATGCAGTGGGTGCAATCGGTCTCGGTGCAAAGCGCTTCGATGGCGGCGCCCGGCGTGTCTGCGTCCAACACGGGTGGTGGTGTAACCAATGGTCTGGTGTGGCTGGAAGCGGGTCAGAGCCTGCAGGTGCAGCCGCATTGGCCTGGTGGCAAACAGCCGGTGCGCCTGGAGATCGACGTGCAGTCGACCAGTGTGGGCCACCGCACCGGAGCCGAGCTGCCTGACCAGAGCAAAAGCCAGCTGGTCACCACGGTGAATGCACCGCTGGGCCAATGGGTCACCGTGGCCATCAGTGGCAGTGCCTCACAAGCCGGGGTGTACAGCAGCCAGACCGCCGCCAACAGCCAGCGTCTGCTGCAGATTCGGGTGCTGGCGCCCTGAAACTAGGTTGGCACCAGGCCCAGCTCGCGTAACTGGGCTTCCAGCTCGGCCACAGAACCCCAGGGCAGGATGGGGGAGTTTTGCCGTTCGTCCGGCGGGTTGTCGGGCAAGTCGTTGGACCAGCCTCCACAACCCACCAGCGGCAGCAAAGGCCGCTTGTGTAACCAGGCCAGGCAGACTTCCGAAATCGTGCCAGCGCGCCCGCCAATCACGATGCAGGCGTCGCCAGCCAGCGCCATCAACAGGTTGCGCGCGTCCCCCATGCCACAAGGGATGACCACGGTGGCCGGCCAGTCTGGCGCAGGCATTTGGTCCGGCGGCACGATGCTGAGCACTAGCCCACCCGCGCCAATCGCCCGCTCAGCCGCCACCCGGGTCGCCGGGCTGCCACAACCGCTGACCACGGTGATGCCCAACTGCGCCAGCAGCGCCCCGGCCTGGGCCGCGAGTTCATAAGCGGCAGAGCCGGGCTCGGCGCTACCCAGCACACAGACTTGGGGACGGCGGATGGAGGGGGTCATCAACGGGATACTCATGGCAAGGCCGCAATGATGTCCGCCAGCAAACGGCTGGCTTTGGCACTGCCTTCTTGCGCCTGCTCCAAGGTGTGGGCGTGGCTCAGCTGTTCGGTGGACAGGCCAGCGCCGTAGTTGGTGATGAAGGACAGCGCCAGCACACGCAAGCCCAGGTAACGCGCCAGGATGGTCTCGGGCACGGTGCTCATGCCCACCGCGTCGGCACCCAGGCCTTGCACCAGGCGGATCTCGGCCGGGGTTTCAAACTGCGGGCCCAGCAGCCAGGCGTAGACACCTTCAAAAAGTGTAGCGCCTTGCCCTTTTGCAATAAGGGCTGCATGCTGTTTTAGCTCTGGATCATAGGCATCCACCATATTCACAAAACGCTGGTTGCCGGTGAGGCCGACCAGGGGTGAGCGTTGCGGCAAATTGATATGGTCGCTGACCAGCATCAGGCTTTGCGGTGGCATGTCCAGCCGCAGACTGCCTGCGGCGTTGGTTTGCACAAGGGTGTGGCAACCCAGCGCCTGCAGCACCTGCAGCGGCAGCGCCATGCCGTCGACTGCGCCGGTCTCATAACCGTGTTTGCGCCCGCTCATCACGGCCACCGCCTGGTTGCCAATCTTGCCCAGCCACAACATGGCGCTGTGGCCGGCCACGGTGGGCTGCGGGAAACCTTCCAGCTCGCTGTAGGGGATCTGGATGGCGTCTGTGATGTGTTCGGTGAGTCCGCCCCAGCCTGAACCCAACACCACCGCGATGCGGGGTTGTAATTGCCCGGCGCGGGCCTGAATGGTGCTCAGCGCGTTCATGCTTGGGCTCCCAGGTGATCGGGCCCAAAACCTTCTGGCAGCAACTGGACCAGGGTGTAGCTTGGGCCGGTGGTTTCGTCATTGGCGCAATAAATGGGCAGATCTGGCGCACCAAATTCACGCAATTTTTGCCTGCAGCCCCCGCAGGGCGTGGTCCAGGCGCTCTTGTGTTTGCCACCATTGCCAACCACCAGCACGGCGCGGGCGCGGGTGCTGCCCGCCAGCACCATCGCGCTCAGGGCAGAGGCTTCGGCGCAGACGCCTTCGGGGTAAGCGGCGTTTTCAACATTGCAGCCCGCGTGGATGCGGCCCAGGTCGTCCAGCACGGCAGCGCCAACGGGATAGCGGGAATACGGCGCATAGGCCTGGCGCTGGGCAGCGCGGGCGGCAGACAGCAGGGCCTGCTGCTGGGATTCGGTCAGGGTTGTTAAATGCATGGGGCTACTGTACTGAGAAAACAGCTGCAAAGCGCGCCCCCGGTGGCAGTCCGCCAGGGCGCATCACACCGGGCAAACGACTTCGATCAGGTGCGGACCGGGCTTGGCCATGGCCGCACGCAAGCTGGCCACAAAACCGTCCACATCGGTGACCCGATCCGCGGGCACACCATGGCCTTCGGACAGCTTGACCCAGTCGAGCTGGGGCTGCTCCACGTCGAGCATACGCAGGGCGTTGCGGCCAACCTGGGTCACCCCCACGTTGGCCAGTTCACCACGCAGGATCTGGTAACCCCGGTTGGCAAACACGATGGTGACCACATGCAGCTGCTCGCGCGCCATGGTCCACAGCGCCTGCAAGGTGTACATGGCCGAGCCGTCGCCCGTGAGCACAAACACCGGGCGCTGCGGGCAGGCCAGGGCCGCACCCACCGCGTTGGGCAGGCCAAAGCCGATGGCGCCGCCGGTGGTGTGTAACCAGTCGTGGGGGCGGGCCTGTTGTGTGGGTGGCATGAAAAAACGGGCCAGGGTGATGCTCTCATCCACCACGATGGCGTTCTCGGGCAACAGGTGCGCAAACGCCTGCCCGATCAGCGCCATGTCCATCGGGCCACTGGGCAAGGCGGGCAGGGCTTGCGGCCAGCAGTCATAGGGGTCGGTGGTGGTGATGCCCAGACACTCGGCCAGCGTGTTCAGGGTGTAACCCACATCCATGCCGCGGCTGCACAGGTCAAACACCGCGGTGTTGGGGGCTTCGGGCAGGCTGGGTTTGCCGGGGTAGGCAAAGAAGTTGGTGGGCCGCTGAGCCCCGGCCAGCACCATGTGCCGCACGTCTTTGAGCACCGCCGCGTTGTCATCCACGCCGTAAGCCAGTCGCTCAAAGGCCACGGCACCGGCGCCGCGACGGATGCGGGCGGCCAGGTAAGGTGCCATCAGGCGGGCACCGGTTTTTTTGACGATCTGCGCGGCCAGCACACCCAGGTCGCCATGCAGGGTGGGGCCGTCCACCATCAGGGCGGCACCCGGCAACTGCAGCGTGTGGGCAGCAGCCTGGATGCGAGCCAGGTCAGGGCGGATCAGTGGCGACGGTGGCACCGGTTCCGCAGGCCCCGTGGCCTCCTGCCAGGCGGTGTTGGCAGGCAGCACCAGGGTGGCCAGCTGGCCGTTGTGGGACCGCGCCGCCGCCATGGCCTGTGCACCGTCAGGGGCCACACTGGTCGCGTCGGGGCTGGCGCGGGTCCAATGGGCGATGCTGCGGCTCAGGCCGGGGATGTCACCCTTCAAAGGGCTCTCGTAGGCCATGTGGTGGGTAGCGTGGTCACCCACAATGGTCAACATGCCGGACCCCGCCTTGCGCGCGGTATGGAGGTTGGCAAACCCGTTGCCCAGGCCGGGTGCCAGGTGCAGCAGCGTGGCGGCGATGTTGCCGCTCATGCGGAAATAGCCGTCGGCCGCGCCGGTGGCACCACCTTCAAACAGGCAGAGCACACAACGCATGCCGGGATGTGCGTCCAGCGCCGCGACAAAGTGCATTTCAGAAGTGCCGGGATTGGCAAAACAGACGTTCACACCACCCGAGAGCAGGGTTTGGACCAGAGATTCAGCACCATTCACAGCGAGCACTCCTCTTGAAGACTTCTGCAACGATCTGCTTCAAAGTATCGCACCGTCAGCGCTCACTCAAGAGATCAAAACTAGCTCGGTTTTTGGTCGATTTCTTCTCTCAGCCACTGCTGAAACGCCAGCACCACCGGCTGGGTGGTGGCGGTTTTGGCAGACACCAGGTGGTAGGCGTAATACGAGGGCAAACTGGTGGCAAACGGGATCACCAGCCGAGCGCTGGCCACGTCGGCCTCGATCAGCTGTTTCTGGACCAGCGCCACACCCTGGCCGTCCAAAGCAGCTTCAATGGTCAGGATGGCGTTGGAAAACCGCAGGCCACGCGCCACATCCACACCGCTGACACCAGCCTTCTGCAGCCAGCTTTGCCAACTCGGCATGGAGACCACCTCGCGGGTCGAGTCGTCGTGGATCAGCACATGCCGGCTCAGGTCCTGTGGCTGCTGCAGCGCCAGCTCACCCACAGACAGGCTGGGGCGGCAGGCCACCACAAAGTCCGGGGTGAACAGGTGTTCAACCTGGTAAGCCGGGTAGCGCCCGTTACCAAACCGAATCGCCACCTCGCTGGTTTCGCTGCGTGGGTCGATCAACTGACCGGACTGGGCCAGCACCGCGTCGGGTTCATCGATGTTGCCAATCAGGCTGGTGATGCGCACCAGCACCTCGGGGTGGGCCGCAGAAAACCGGCCCAGCCGGGGAATCAGCCAGCGTGCCGCAAAGGCAGGTGGGGCCGTCACATGCAGCGCACGCTGCGCGTGGTGCTGGGTGAGTTCCACCCCGGCGGCAAACTGGTCCAGCCCGGCGCGGATCTTGGGGTACATGGCCTGCGCGTCGTCGGTCAAGGTCAGTGCGTTGGGGCCGCGCTGGAACAGTGCCACACCCAGGTAAGACTCCAGCTTCTTGATCTGCTGGCTGACCGCCGCCGGGGTGACGTTCAACTCGGCTGCGGCCTTGGCAAAGCTGAGGTGACGCACCGCTGCCTCAAAGGTGCGAAAGGTGGACAGGGCGGGGAGTCGGTAAACCACGGTGGGGGCCGAGCCGGTGGGCGGCAGGCTAAATAAAACTATGGGTGAGCATCATAAATGATAGTTTGCTGCGGTGCAGCAACAGCACTACATTCGGCCATCGTATTCGCTTACCAGCCGTTCCTTGCGTGGTGCTGACGGCTAACCCATACAACCCGTTGCCCTTGTGCTTGACCTGTTCAGACAAGGCAACTTCGCCCTTTGCCAGGAGTTCGTCATGAACGCATTTGTGAATTTGAAACCCATGCTCACCCCAGTGGTGGCTGAACGTGCCTGGCTGGCATGGCCAGAGATCCTGGAGCGCCAGCAAGCGCTGGACACCCCGACCTGGATGGCCGACTGGCTGGAGGCAGCCCATCAGCCTTTGGGCGTGTCGGCAGACGACAGCGAGGTCGACACTTGGCCAGAGACGACCGAAAACCAAGAACCCATCCAGACCCCCAACTGGCAGGCGGAGTGGCTGGACTGGATGGACAGCGGTTCTGCGGCCAAACCAGTCACCCAGGCCACAACAGCACACACGGTGTGCCCGTTCAACACGGCCAGGAACACAAGCGCAGCACCCAAAAATAACCTGCCATGGCTGCTCTCACATCCGCCAGTCACTCAACTGAACAAAGCGGCCTGAACCGCACTTGATGCCCCTCAGTGGGTGTTGTTGGAGGTGCCGGGCTTGTTGCCCCGCATCATGGTCAGCGCCAGCACGGCCGAGGCCACCATCAGCAGCAGGCTCACCGCATTGAGCACCGGCGTGGCGCCTTCACGCATGCGGCCGTACATCATCACGGTCAGTGGTGAGTCGGAGCCGACCAGCATCAGCGTGGTGTTGAAGTTCTCAAAACTCATCAAAAACGAGATCGCCGCTGAGCCGATCAGCGCCGGTTTCAGGTACGGCAGGGTGATGGTCCACAACACCGCCAGGCGCGACGCACCGAGGTTGTAGGCCGCCTCTTCCAGGGTGATGTCAAAGCGTTTCAGGCGCGCGGTGATGGTCAGCGTAGCAATCGACACGATGTACGAAAACTGCCCCAGCACCACCAGCGGCAAGCCGGGACGCAAAAACTCCAGCTCCAGGCCCCACAGGTCGTCGGCCAAATTCGCAATGCGGCTGGCAAAGGCCAGGATCGAGATGCCCAGAATCACCCCCGGAATCACCAGAGGCGCCAGCATCAGCAGGCTCAGAGCCTGTTTGCCACGAAACTGCGTGCGCTCAATCAAAAACGCGTTGGCGGTGCCGACCAACACGGACAAGATAGTGACCCAGCAGGCGACCACCACACTGGTCCACAGGCTGCCGAGCATCGCCGCGTCGGCAAACAGGCCGGTGCGCCCCGAACCGTCATGGCCGACAAACCAGTCCAGCGTGAAGCCGCGCCAGGGTGGCGCCGGGTAAGGTGCGTCGTTGAAGGCGAACACCGCTACTACCACCAGCGGCAAAAACAGAAACGCAAAAAACGCCAGGCCATACACCACGGTGCTGGCCCGCAACCACAGCGGGCGGGGCAGGGAGGCAATCACGCGGCACCTCCATCAGTTTGCAAGCCAAATTGGCCTCTAGCCCTTTTGTATAAAGGGCTGACAGCTATTGATTTGAAAGTGGCCAAGGTCATCATGAGCGTTGCATCACTTCGCCAAATTTCTGGCCACTGAGTTTCAAACCCGCCCAGACGATGGCTGTTGACAAGGCCAGCAGCAAAAAGCCAAAAGCCGCACCCTGCTCCCAGTTAAACCGCGTGATGAACTGGGTGTAGATCTGCTCGGTGAACCACTGCGAGTTTTTGCCACCCAAAAGCGTGGGCGTGAGGTAGTTGCCCAGGGTCAGCATAAACACCACGATACAACCCGCCACAATGCCGGGCGCCGCATGCGGGATGACGATCTGGCGCAGGATCGACCAGCCGTTGCCGCCCAGGTCATAAGCCGCTTCGATCAGCGAGTCGTCCAAACTCTCCAGCGCGCTGATCAGCGGGATCACCATGAACAACATCGAGGTGTAGACCAGCCCGACCAGGATGGTGGCGTCGTGGTAGAGCAGCTCCACTGGCGCTGGTGTCACACCCAGCCAGACCAGTAGCGCGGGCAACACGCCCGACTCGCGCAGCAGAATCATCCAGCCCAGCGTGCGCACGGTTTCGCTGACCCAGAACGGGATCAGGCACATCACAAATAACATCGATTTGGTGTGACCACGCACCAGCTTGGCAATCGTCCAGGCAATCGGGAAGGCCATCAAGAGTGTCAAAGCCGTGGCCACGATCGACATCAGCGCGGTGCGCATGAAGGTGTGCCAGTACAGCGGCTCTTCAAAAAAGGTGCGGAACTGCGCCAGACTCGGCTCGTAGACACGTGGTGCCACGCGGGCACGCATCGACAACATGCCCAGCTCCACATGTGGCAACACAATCAGCCCAAGCAGCCACAACAAAGCCGGGGCCAGCAAAAGCATCAGCATCAGCCGCGCGACATGGCGCGACTGCCGGGTGGGGTCAGCTGAAGACATGTTCATTGGCCGTGGTGCCTGCGGCAAAACACACGGCGCGTTGCGGATCAAAACCAAAAAACACGGTTTCACCGACTGCCAGGTCGGCAAACTCACCGGTCTGTGGCAAGGCGATGCGGAACTCGGTGTTTGACTGGACTTCGGTCAACAACACCGCCGAGTTGGCGCCATCAAACAACAAGCTGTCGACCCGGGCGTTAAAACTGGGCAAACCTGCATCCGTCAGCAGCGCAGCCTGGCGCGCCAGCCGGGCGACTTCGGGCCGCACAAAGGCCTCCACCGCGTCACCGCGGGTGATCTGGCCAATGGCGCGTGCCGGCATCATCAGGCCCTGGGCACTGGTGACCGTAACCGTGGTGCCATTCACCTCGGTGGCGCGGCCAGCCAAGCGGTTGTTAGCGCCCACAAACCCCGCCACAAACGGCGTCTGTGGTTCGTAATACAGCTGTTGCGGTGTGCCCACCTGCTCAAAACGGCCATGGTTCATCACCGCCACATGGTCAGACAACACCAGCGCCTCGGACTGGTCGTGGGTGATGTAGACAAAGGTGGTGCCAAAGGCGGCTTGGAGCTGCTTAAGCTCGATCTTCATGTGTTCGCGCAGCTTCAAATCGAGCGCGCCGAGTGGTTCGTCAAGCAACAGCAAGGTTGGCTCCAGCACCAGGCTGCGGGCAATCGCCACACGTTGCTTCTGCCCGCCCGAGAGCTGGTCGACCCGCTTGTTCTGCGCACCGGGCAGGCTCACGCGCTCCAGCATGTCACCCACACGGCGTTTGATTTCGTCTTTGGCCACACCCCGGCGCGCCAGGCCGTAACCCACGTTGTCTCCCACACTCATCATCGGGAACAGCGCCAGGTGCTGGAACACCATGTTCACCGGGCGTTTGTTGGGCGGCACACCGTTCATCGGTTTGCCGCCGATCAGGATCTCACCCGAGTCCGGGCTCAAAAAGCCGGCAATCATGCGCAACAGCGTGGTTTTGCCGCAGCCTGACGGCCCCAGGATCGAGAAGAAACTGCCACGCGCCACCGAGAAGGACAAATCGTCCACCGCACGGAAGGCCCCGTAGTGCTTGGCGACGCGGGTGGCTTGCAGGTCAGGCTGCGCAGCCGGGTTGGCGTGTAGAGGGGAAGGTGTCAAGACAGGTCCAACGCACATCCAGATCCAAATAGGACCCTGCCACACCGGGGATGTCCGGCCTGGCAGGGTGTGCGGGCGTGGCCCGCTGAGACAACTTCAGTTGGCGGCCTTGATGCGGTCGAGCACCTTGCCTTCGATGTCCTCAATGCCAGCGGGCACGGCCGGGTACCACTTGATGTTCTTGAGCGCGGCTTCGGGGAAGCTGGTCGCAAACTGGGCCTTGAGCTTGGCGTCCATCAGCTGGTCTGCACCCTTGGATGCGGTGAAGTTACCCGCCGAGCCAGCCACCTTGGCGGCGATTTCGGGGCGCATGTTGAAGTTGATCCAGGCGTAGGCCGCAGCGTCGTTCTTGCCTTTGGCGGGAATCGCAAAGGTGTCGATCCAGCCCAGGGCACCGGCTTTGGGTGCGAGAAACTGGATTTCAGGTTTTTCGTTGTTGAGCTTCCAGCCGCCTGTGTCCCACATCATGGCGCCGACAATTTCGCCAGCACGCATGCCGTTGAGCAGTTGGTCCTTGTTGTCCCAGTAGAACTTGACGTTGGGTTTGCAGGCTGTCAGGGTCTTGCCCACCTCGTCCATCAGTTCGGTGTAGGCCTTGGGGTTGCTGTACAGCGCAAACGGGTCTTTGCCCGAGGCAAAAGCAAAAGCCAGCAGGGTTGGGCGTTTCAGGCGGTAGGCCACCTTGCCCTTGAACTCGGCCTTGCACAGGTCGGTGTAGTTCTCCATCTTGGCCAGTTTGGTGTTGACCACCAGGCCGTCGGTGCCCCAGATGTGCGGCAGGCCATACACCTTGCCGGCCACCGTGGTGTTGATCTTGGTGGCATCTAACATGCTGGGGATGAACAGCTCGGTCTTGAGCTTGCTCAGGTCCATCGGCTTGTAGATGCCAAATTCGGTTTGCGGGCCGGCAATGCGGTCTTGCGATGGCTGGGCCAGGTCAAACCCGGCGCCACCGGTGGCGCGCAGCTTGGAGATCATTTCTTCGTTGTTGGACAGGGTGAGTTCGACCTTGTAGCCGGTTTCCTTCTCAAACTGGGCCACCACATCCGCGGGCGCATAGTCGGCCCAGGTCAGCAAACGCAGGGTTTTCTCCTGGGCTTGGGCCAGGCCAACACAGCCCAGCGCGATCACAGCAGCAGCAACAAACGTGTAGCGGATTTTCATGGATGAGTCCTTTGGGTTGATAGGTGAAACTCAGGCCAGGTGGCATGCACATCCTGTGCCAGCACGCCAGAATACGACACTTTAATGACATTTTGGTGTCCGCGCGAGGTCATTCTCGCCCCTGCACCAGATAGGGTGGCGCTGTCAAAAAATCTTGCTATCGTTGCGCCCGGGCAGGCCGGGTGGCGCTGCTGTTTCAAGGAGTGAAAAATGGCGATGGATGTGGTGGACTACGAGATTTTTGGCAACGAAATGCAGTACGTCGAGGTGGAACTCGACCCCGGTGAGGCGGCCGTGGGTGAGGCCGGTGTCATGATGTACATGCAGGCCGGTATCCAGATGGACACCGTGTTTGGCGACGGTGCCCAGCAAGGTGGCCTGTTTGGCAAGCTGATGGGCGCTGGCAAGCGCCTGCTGACCGGTGAGAGCCTGTTCACCACCGTGTTCCAGAACACCGCCTCCAGCAAACAGCGCGTGGCCTTTGCCGCACCCTACCCCGGCAAGATTGTGCCGATCGACTTAAGTGCACTGGGTGGCACGCTGCTGTGCCAGAAAGATTCGTTTTTGTGCGCTGCCAAGGGGGTGTCCCTGGGTATTGCCTTCCAGCAGAAGCTGGGCGTGGGCCTGTTTGGCGGTGAAGGCTTCATCATGCAAAAGCTCGACGGCGACGGCATGGCCTTCATCCACGCCGGTGGCACGCTGATGGAGCGCACCCTGGCCCCAGGCGAAACCCTGCGCGTGGACACCGGCTGTGTGGTGGCGTATCAGCCGTCGGTGGACTTTGACATCCAGTACGTGGGCAAGATCAAATCGGCGCTGTTTGGCGGCGAAGGCCTGTTTTTTGCCACCTTGCGCGGCCCGGGCAAGATCTGGCTGCAGTCGCTGCCGCTCTCAAGGCTGGCCAACCGCATCATCGCCTCGGCACCGGCTGCGGGTGGGCGCTCGTCAGAGCAGGGTTCGGTGCTCGGGGGTGCGGCCCTGGGTGGCACCTTGCTGGGTGGTGGCCTGCTTGGCGGCCTGCTGGGTGGCGAGGACGAATAAACGCCAAGGTTTCAAAGCATTTTTGGCCTCTAGCCCTTTTACACAAAGGGCTGGTAGCTATTTAACCAGGAGCATCTATGCCAGTGATTGTTGTGGCCAACCCCAAGGGAGGCGTGGGCAAATCCACACTCTCAACCCAGATCGCGGGCTACTTCGCCTCACGTGGCCAGTCGGTCATGCTGGGCGACGCCGACCGGCAGTTGTCGAGCAAACTCTGGCTGTCCTTGCGACCCGACAGCGCCCGGCCCATCACCAGCTGGGAGGTGGACCGCGACGACATCGCCAAACCGCCCAAAGGCACAACCCATGTGGTGCTGGACACCCCGGCCGGGCTGCATGGCAAACGCCTCAAGGACGTTCTGAAACTCGCACACAAGGTGGTGGTGCCATTACAAGCCAGCGTGTTCGACATCTTTGCCACCAAGGACTTCCTGGACGAACTGGCGCAAAGCAGCAAGGCCGCCAAAACCCAGATCGGCATCGTGGGCATGCGGGTGGACGAGCGCACCCGCGCCGCCGAACAATTGCGCACTTTTGTCGAATCGACCGGCCTGCCGGTGCTGGGTTATGTGCGCAACACCCAGAACTACGTCCAACTCGCCGCCCGTGGCCTGACCGTGTTTGACCTGGCGCCCGAGCGTGTGGCACGCGATCTGGCGCAGTGGCAGCCGATTTGTGAGTGGCTGGATCAGTAGTTGTCGGGTGGGTTGCAGCGGTCAGCCAGCGCCACGACCATTTTGTTCATGGTCCATCCAGTCTGAGAAAGCTTGCTTGTCCCGACCGTTGGGTGGTTTCAAGGCAGCGCAAGCCGACGTTCGAGGTAAGCTCCCAATTCTGGCGGCAGCCAGTAAAGGTGGATCGAGTACATGGATGCCGCAGAGAAGTCGCGCGGAGTGATACCGAGTAACCTCATTGGAGTGCCATGACCAGTCTCATTTATCACAACCCCTCCAATTTGCCTGGGCAATTCTCCCCTTTTGATGAGGCGGTTTTGCAAGTTTGCAGATCCGGCGCCATTGGAATTGTCAGCCCCTATATCGGCGTTGACTATCTTCTAAGGATTATTGGCGCAAGCGAATCCTGGCGATTGGTGTCGGACGTTGAAGCCTGGCTGTCTTCTCTTTCCATCCGGGCACGACCCAAGGCGTGGCAATTCATTCGAGAAAATCTAGATCGAATTCATCATTGCTCGGCAATTCATGCCAAGGCCGTAATCGGAACGAAAGAGGCAATGTTGGGGTCGGCTAACTTGACCATCACAGGAATGCTGAACCGGACGGAAATGGGCATCCTGATTGATGACATCGACATGGTTGCAGAGTTGAGTGCGTGGTTTAACAGTCTTTGGCAACAAACACTGCCCCCCATTGCAGACGAGGCAAGCGCTTTTATCCAGTGGCTGGACGAAGACGCAAGACGCTCGCCCATGCACCGTGATAAGTTTTCTCTATCTGCTTCTGGCACCAGAATTCGAGCGCGTCTTGCCGAGATTCCTGTGCAAGCGACGCAGGAGGCCAAAGTTGAGGCTATCCATCTTGAAGCTGTCGCTCAAGTTCTTGTCATACAGGATCGCAGGCACTACGAGTCTTTGGGGGGGGCGGTGGAGGCAGGAATCGATGAAATGGCGGGCGATGGATTCACCTTGCGCCAGATGGTTAATCGAGTTCACCAATCGTTTCCGGAAGCGACCATACGCGAGACCTATTTCGCTGTTCTGGGGCACTGCGCCAACCATGTTCGTTCGGTGTTCTCGGAAAACACCCGAAACAGGCTGATATTGGTAGATGGCTTGTTCCTTCAGTCGACGAAGGAGTCGGTTCTCCCGGCTCTTGAGGTCTTCGACACTTTTCTCGCTTACCTGGTACGCCATTTCGACTTCGTTCAAACTCGAGACCTACCGGACGAAGAGCAAATCCAAGTGACCACCGGCGTTCGCGGTCTAGATCAAATAATCTTGGTTTCAGAGTTGCTTGATTGCGGATTTCTTGAACTGGAGGATATTGCTGGCCGCCAGCCGCAATACAACCTGTCCGAGAGTTTCGAGTGGAGTGACCGCTACACGTTATTCGCACGGGCTCAACACGCCTGGAAAATCAAGAAAGACAGAGAACCGCTCGCTGACAAATCTAAGCATTGGAATTCGCGTGATGTGAATCAGAGCTTTGGCGCTTCCCGCGATTCATTCCATCGTGCTGAGGGAGGTTCGCTTTCGGAATTCTTGCGGGCAGAGAGTGCGAAGGAAGCTGTTGCTGAGCGTGCACGCAAGGAACAACGCGCGATTGATCGCCAGCTTCGCCATGATGGGGTTGACAAAATTCTCGCGCATCTTCTTTCCACATTGCTGTCTGGACAGAGGCTGTCGGCAACAAAGGCCACAATCGACGATTTGGCCGCCGCTCTGGGAGTGAAATCCAAATGGGTGCAGCAGGTTCTTCGTGGGGAAGAGTTGGACATACCAAAAATTGTCGTGATCTCCAATGGGGCGATTTCAATAAACCCAGCCCTTGACTGGAAGGATCTCTCGAACTTCACGCTGGCGCAACGCTTTTGCAAGACTGCCCTTGGTCTGAATTGATTGTTCGATTAGTTCAATTTGAGGTTGACGGTCTGAATTTAGGACGACTGTGTACTTGGGAACTACAGTTGCCGGCGCTGGTACCGACTTACAGTCCATGCGCTCTCGCGGACGAAGCCGCGTTTGGGACGTTTCTTAGCTATCTCTCGTCACTGTAACAAGGTCGCAGCCTAGGTTGAGTTCTACGCTAAGAAATATTCGGTCGCGCCTCGGCGTGACGCCCAACAGTGCAGTCAACCGCTACGCCATTGCGAGTAACTGCAATTAGTAATTTCTGCTGCCGCTTCCAGCCTGTAACGGGCACCCAATTGACAGCATGACCGAACATTGGGCACGCTCTTCCAATTTGTCTTTCATTTGGGCAACTATTCACCGTGGGACACGCCCGAATTCTGTGCCAACATCTTCCAGGTCAGTCCGAGCGGCACATCGGTCTTGAACGATACCAACTTTCTGGACAGCCTTGCCATCTCAACACCTTTGCGCAGATTGGCGCCAACTTGGCCTGTGACTTTGTCGGCATTTGAGATCACCCGCTCCAGATGGCCATTGATGCGAAGCAGTTCTGCGGCGGTCTTGGCACCGACCTTGCTCACACCCGGCACACCGTCCACAGCATCACCCATCAGGGCCAGCAGATCGCCCATCTGGGATGGCTTGACACCAAACTTCTCAATCACATAAGCCTGGTCACGCCAAATGCCCTTGAAGTGATCGTAGATACAGACTTGGTCACTGAGCAGCTGCAAGAAGTCCTTGTCGGTCGACAAAATGGTGACCTGGTCCGGGCTGGCCAGACACCATTTCTCCACCAAGGTGGCAATGGCATCGTCCGCTTCGATACCCTCAATGGCAATCCAGTGCAAACCCAGGTGCTGGAGTTCCTGTTTGATGGTCTGCAAGCCCTCTCGCAGCAGAGACGGCATGGGTTTCCTGTTGGCTTGGTAGGGTGCATAGAGTTCATGCTTCCAGGTCCGACCGCCATGGTCAAACACCGCCACAGCATGGCTTGGCCGGTGCGTCTTGAGGGCGCGCTTGAATGAGGCCAGGCTGGAGGTGATGGTGTCCGCCACCTTGACCTCACTGTCCTCACCGGGAACAGCCTCGTGGATGCGCCGGATGATGTTCAACGCATCAATGATCAGAAGCGGCATCTTGTGTGCAAGCTTTTTGAAAACATTCTCATGGTGTGAAGTGTAGGTATCAAGCCCGACGCCCGCTTTGCCCCCAGCGCCGCGCAGCTTCTTCGGGCGTTTGCGAAGTGGCCACCAAGAACCCCAGCGGTGATAACAAGGCCTGCAGATCGGCTTCGTCAAATTTGAGCGCACCCGCAGCATCGTGTCCCAGCACGCTGTTGGCCAGTGCCTGTTTGCGGGCCTGAAGTTCAAGCATGCGTTCCTCGATGCTGCCTTGCACCACCAGCTTGTACACGAATACCGGCTGGTCCTGGCCGATACGGTGGGCGCGAGCAGTCGCTTGTTCCTCCACGGCGGGGTTCCACCAGGGATCCAAATGGATCACGGTGTCAGCAGCAGTCAAGTTCAATCCGATGCCACCCGCCTTCAGGCTGAGCAACAGCACGGGTGCTTCTTGTGCCTGAAACCGCTGCACCACGCTGCCACGTTCCTTTGCGGGTGTTTTGCCAGTCAGTCTGAGAAACGGCAACGACAGCATCTGCAGTTGTTCTGCAACCAAGTCCAGTAGCTCGGTGAACTGTGAGAACACCAGCACACGACGGCCTTCTTCCACCAGCGCGGGCAGCATGTCTGCCAGCAGTTCCAGCTTGGCGCGCTCCATAGTGGGGCATGCCTTGTTGCCTTTGACCAGGTGTGGGTCACAACAGACTTGGCGTAGCTTGAGCAGCGCATCCAGAATGCTGATCTGAGCGGCGTTGAAATCCTGGCGTTGCAGCACCCTGCGCACGTGTTTGTCGGCCGCTACGCGCACGCTCTCGTACAGCTCACGCTGTTGGCCCTGCAATTGCACCCACTTGATGATGTCCGTGCGAGGTGGCAGTTCGCTGGCCACGTCCTGCTTGCGCCGGCGCAGGATGAAGGGGCGCACGCGCTGGGCTAACAAGGCAGCGCGCACCGTTTCGCCGTTCTCTTCAATCGGTTTGCGCCAGTTGGCTGCAAATTGGCGCGAGTCGCCCAAAAAGCCGGGCATGAGCCAGTCAAATTGCGCCCACAACTCGCTAAGATGGTTTTCCATGGGCGTGCCGGTCAGGCACAGGCTGTGCCGGGTTTGCAATCGACGCAGGGCGCGGGCGCTGCGACTACCGGCGTTCTTCACCATCTGCGCCTCGTCCAAAATCACCAGGTGAAAGCACTGCGCAGCCAGCGCATCCACGTCGCGCCACAGCAGTGCGTAGGTGGTCAGCACCAGATCGTGATCTGACATATGAGCAAACAAAGCCTCACGCTGCGGCCCTTGAAGGGTGAGCAGGCGCAGATCGGGCGCCATGCGCCGGCACTCGGCCTGCCAGTTGAAGATCAACGAGGTGGGAAGCACCACCAGCACCGGTAGGTCAAGTCGCCCCGCGTGTTTTTCTGTCAGCACATGGGCCAAGGCCTGGGCGGTTTTGCCCAAGCCCATATCGTCGGCCAGGATGCCGCCCAGGTTGTTCGCACGCAGGTATTGCAACCAGGCCAGTCCCTCAAGCTGGTAGGGGCGTAGTTGCACTTGCAGGCCTTGCGGTGCCGTCACGGATTGAGGTGTACCGATCGCCTTCAAGCGTTTGGCCAAGCTGGTCAAGCCTGCCTCACCCTCCAGTTGCCAGGTGTTGTGCGGACCCACGCGGTGGGTGTCAAGCAGGCTGGCACGCAAGGCGTCGAGCCGACGTGCTTCCCAGGCCCCCAAGTGCAGCGAGCTCTGGTGTTGGTTGCGTGTCGGGTCGGTCAGGAGATCGACCATGGCGCCGATGATGGCTTTGAGGGGTGCGGCCGGGGCATCGATGCGCTTGCCACCCGGCGCGCGCAAGGACACGATCGCCAGGTCGTCAATGGCCGCGAATTGCGTCGCGTTGAGCCAGCGGGCGTCGCGGCGCAGCAGGTCGGCCAGCATGGGGACCAGGTCCAGCGTCTGGCCGTCGATCTCGATGCCCAGGCTCAGCAGCCAGGCCCCCTCACGCTCAGGGAGTTGCAGCTTGTCGACACCACGCGCGGGCTTGATCAGACGGCTGTCAAGTTCCCTGCCGCGTATGTCACCGGTCTCGGGGCTCACCAACAGCTTCCAGCGTTGCACTGGCACGCTTTCGTGCGCAAAGCCGGGCTGCACCACCACCGACCAGCCTTTGGCCTGCAGTTGCGGTATCTGGTCGGCCCAGAAGTCGCCAAAGAACTCTTCTTGTGGCAGTGTCCATACCGCGCCCAGCACCGGGCTGTGAGCACGACTGCGCCATTGGAAGGTGTTTTCTGCCAAGGGGACAAAACCCATCTCCCACACAAGGTCCATGGCATCGGCTTCGGCGGCCAGATCGCGCTGCATGTGCACCACCGGGCCGCCGGTGTCGAACAGTTCCACTATGGCAGGCGCACGGTTGTTGAGGATGGAGGTGGGCGCGGGCGTTTGCCAGCGATCCCCGGCTTGCGTCTGATAGGTCCAGTCGAACTGGGCCAGGGTCACACTGTCCCCACGCGGGCCGAGTTTGCCTTGGGGCTTGAGGCCCAGCAGCCCATGGCCACGGTCCAGCGTTTGCAAGCTAATGCGGGGGCGGAAGTGGCCAATGACGCTGTTGCCATCGGATGCCATCACAGGCGAGGGTTCAGCCGCAGCCGGCGGGTCCATCCGAAGGATGGCCATGACGCGACTCGCGTCTGCATCGGCCAGGGTAGGGAGCGTCTTTAAAGTGACTGCATCTGCCTTGCTCCGCAGCGCGTGCACCCACATGGCGACGGTGCGATCAGGTGCGTCAGCGCGGCGAGGTTGGTTCTGTGGGCTGTGGCGAGAGGGGGGCATGCGGGAATTGTGCCGCGTGACGACGTGGCCTGAGGACACATGCCAAAGGTTTGAGACCGACTCGAGTAAGCATTGCCGCAACCTCCGCACTCCTGGTTGAGCAACGCGTTGCGCTCTACAGTTGATAGCGGTAAGTTGCCGTCACCACTGGGCGTAGTGCCCAAACTGTTGTCATACACCGGGCGAGTTGGGCGTGTGGCACTTGTCAGGCACCACATCCACATTTTTCGCGACTCTTTAGCCCAAGTGTTTGCCCACAATGCCCGCCAGCTCAAACATGCTGACCTGCGGCTGGCCAAACACGGCGAGTAACTTGGCGTCGGCGTTGATGGCGCGTTTGTTGGTGGCGTCTTGCAGGTTGTTGGCCTTGATGTAGTCCCACAGCTTTTTGATGACCTGGGCGCGGGCAATCGGTTCAGCGCCAATCACAGCAGCCAGTGCGGCGCTGGGGGTCGAGCCCGCACCAGCGGTTGGTGCTTTGCGCGGGGTTTTGGCGGCGGTCTTTTTGGCAGCGGGTTTAGCAGCTTTTGTGCCTGCAGCCCTTTTATCACCTGGGCTAGCTGCTGCTTTTTTACTAGCAACGGCGGCGCGTGTCAGCGGTGCGGCAGCGGTTTTGCGTGGCGGGAACTTGCTGGGGGCAAACTCGAAGTTCACTTTGTCGGCGGTGGCGTCCCAGACCAGCATGGCCTTGAAGTTGCGCCGGGTGCGCATGGACACAAACTTGTCGAGCAGATCGGTCTTGCCTGTGCTCAGAAGCTTGCCCATCTGCTCGCGCTCAATAGGCTGCTGCAGGATGATTTGGCCGGTTTTGAAGTCGCAACTCGGTGTGGGTTGCGCGTCGGTGGGCACCGATTTTTCACACACGTAGTTCTTGCCGTGTTCAAACACCGCTGCGCCACATTTGGGGCACGCGCCCAGGCTGGTTTGTTCACCAAAGTCGACCAGCTCGCCGGTTTCCTCACCCTTTTTGTCGTCGCCAAAGTCGAATTCGAGTTTGTAGTTTTTGGCCTCTTCGTCAAACTTGATGACCATCTCGGCGGTGAAGGGCCAACCAGCCTTGGAGCGGAAGCCGTCGAGCGGGCCAATCTTTTTGTCGCGCAAAAATTGCTCGACCTCGGCCAGCTCAAAGGTGCGGCCAGCCGGGGTTTTGCCAAACGAGAAGCCGCAGCCTTCGCTGTGGCCGTCTGCGCCGGTGCAGGCGTAGCGGCGGTAGTTTTCCTTGACCACACCGCCGCAGTTGGGACACGTTGAACTGAGCGTGGCGTAGTTGCCAGGCACGGTGTCGCGGTCGTACTCCTTGGCTTTTTTGACGATGTGTTCGGTCATCGCGGCGATTTCGGCCATGAAGGCGGTGCGGCTCAGTTTGCCTTGCTCCATCTGGCTGAGTTTGTATTCCCACTCGCCGGTGAGTTCGGCCTTGGAGAGTTCTTCCACACCCAGGCCGCGCAGCAGCGTCATCAGCTGGAAGGCTTTGGCGGTGGGGATCAGCTCACGGCCTTCGCGCAGCATGTATTTCTCGGAGATCAAACCTTCAATGATGCTGGCGCGCGTGGCGGGTGTGCCCAAGCCTTTTTCCTGCATGGCTTCGCGTAACTCGTCGTCTTCCACGGTTTTGCCGGCGCTTTCCATCGCGCCGAGCAAGGTGGCTTCAGAGTAACGTGCCGGTGGCCGGGTTTTTAAACCTTTGGGTTCGACCGATTCGGTTTTGACCTTTTCGCCGGGCGCGACCGGCACCAGGCTCTGGCCTTTGTCGCCGTCTTTGGCATCGGCCACTTCGTCAGCGGCTTCCTTGCCGTAGATGGCCAGCCAGCCCGGTTTGACCAGCACCTTGCCTTCGGTTTTGAAGTGGTGCTCCAGCGCCTTGGAGATGCGGGTGGTGACCTGGTATTCGGCACTCGGGAAAAACACCGCCATGAACCGTTTGACCACCAGGTCATACAGTTTTTGCTCTGCTTCTGATAGCCCGCTGGGCGCTTGCAACGTAGGGATGATGGCAAAGTGATCACTGACCTTGCTGTTGTCGAAGATGCGCTTGCTGGGCCGGATGTAGTTGTTGTTCAGCGCGGTGAGCGCGTGCGGCGCCAGGTGGCGCATGCCGGAGTTGGCCAGCATCTCAAAGGTCTGTTTGACCACCGGCACATAGTCTTCGGGCAGGGCGCGTGAATCGGTACGCGGGTAGGTCAGGGCCTTGTGGCGCTCGTACAGGCTTTGCGCAATCGACAGCGTGGTCTTGGCGGAAAAGCCGAACTTGCCATTGGCTTCGCGCTGCAAACTGGTCAAATCAAACAGCAGCGGGCTGGCCTGCGTGGTGGGTTTGCTTTCTTCGGTGACGGTGGCGTGTTGGCCACGCACCGCATCGGCAATGGCTTGCGCTTCTTGCTGGCTCCAGACGCGATCTGCTTTTTTCTCGGCGTCTTCAGCGTCCTTTTTCCAGGCCGGGTTGAACCACTTGGCCGGGTAGCTGCCAGCCTGGGCGGCAAAGGACGCATGGACTTCCCAGTAGTCGCGCGAGACAAAACCACGGATCAGTTCTTCGCGCTCCACCACCACCGACAGCGTCGGGGTCTGGACACGACCGACGGTGGTCAAGAAGAAGCCACCGTCACGCGAGTTGAAGGCGGTCATGGCGCGGGTGCCATTGATGCCAACCAACCAGTCGGCCTCAGAGCGGCAACGCGCGGCGTCGGCCAGGGGTTGCATCTGTTTGTCGCTGCGCAGCGCGTTGAAGCCGTCGCGGATGGCTTGGGGGGTCATCGACTGCAGCCACAGCCGGCTGACCGGTTTGCCCAGCGGCTTGGCGCCACCGGCGTATTGTTCGATCAGGCGAAAGATCAGTTCCCCCTCGCGGCCCGCGTCACAGGCGTTGATGAGTTGACCCACGTCTTTGCGTTTGGCCAGCTTGACCACCGCGTTCAGGCGGGTCTTGGTCTTGTCGACCGGTTTGAGTTCAAAGTGCGGCGGGATCACCGGCAGATGCGCAAAACTCCATTTGCCGCGTTTGACGTCGTAGGCCTCGGGCGCCTGGATTTCGACCAGGTGGCCCACCGCGCTGGAGACCACATAACTGTCGTTTTCAAAATGTTCGTCGTGTTTCTCGAACTTGCCCGCCACCGGGGTGAGTGCACGCACGATGTCTTGTGCCACCGAGGGCTTTTCTGCAATGACCAGTGTTTTGCCTGCCACTGCTGTTTTAGTGTTTTCTGCGATAGTCATCTGAATACAATCCCTGTTCCTCGCGGGCGCACACGCGCACCCATACGAGTTCACGATACCAAATTTTTTAACCGTGTCGAAAAAATCACCCGCTACCTCCCGCCGCATCCAGGTGCGCCGCTCCGGCATCCATGGCCGGGGTGTTTATGCACTGCAGGACATCGCCGAGGGTGAAACCATCATCGAGTATGTGGGCGAGATCATCACCTGGGAAGAAGCCCAGGCGCGCCACCCGCACGACCCGGCGAATCCGAACCACACCTTTTATTTTCATGTGAATGAAACCCGGGTGATCGACGGCGGGGTCAACGGCAACTCTTCACGCTGGATCAACCACTCCTGCGACGGCAACTGCGAGGCCGACGAAGACAAGGGCCGCATTTTCATCAAGGCGCTGCGCAATATCACCGCCGGTGAAGAGCTGCACTACGACTACGGCCTGATCATCGACGAGCGTTACACGCCCAAACTCAAGGCCGAGTACCCGTGCTGGTGTGGCGCCAAAAACTGCCGTGGCACCCTGCTGGCCCCCAAACGCAAGCGCAAGTAGCGCCACCCCATGACACTACCCGCCCTGACGCCCTGGCCCAGCGAAGCCCTCTGGCAAGCTGTGGAGCCCCAGTTGCCGGGTTTCAGCGTGGAGGTGTTGCCCGAGATCGACTCCACCAACGCCGAGCTGATGCGCCGACTGCGCGCTGGTGTGGAAGACCCCGTGCTCTTGATTGCAGAGCACCAGACCGCCGGGCGCGGTCGCATGGCACGCCCCTGGCACAGCAGCCCGGGTGCAGCTGGCAGCGCTGGCCCGGGCACGCTGATGTTGTCTCTGGGCCTGCCCTTGGCCCCCAAGGACTGGTCGGGCCTGTCGCTGGCCGTGGGCTGGAGCCTGGCCAACAGCCTGCATCCCGAGATCCGCCTGAAATGGCCCAATGACCTGTGGTGGCAGGGTCGCAAACTGGCAGGCATCCTGATCGAGACCGCCAACACCCGGCAAGCGGCCTTGTCTGGTAGCCGTTATGTGGTGATTGGCATCGGCCTCAATATCCAACGCCCCGAGGTGGCTGGCTTGTCGACCGAACCGGCCGGGCTGGCCGAGCTGGTGCCCGGCATCAGCGCGATGTTGGCCTTGACCCAGATACTGCCCCCCTTGGTGCAGACCCTGCGTGCGTTTGAGCAGCAGGGTTTTGCGGCCTTTCAGGCACGTTTTAATGCCCGTGATGCGCTGGCTCAGACGCCGGTGACCCTGAGTGACGGCCAACACGGTGTGGCCATGGGGGTGGACCCGGTGGGGGCCTTGCTGCTGCAAACCGGTCAGGGTCTGCAGCGGGTGACCAGTGCCGAGGTCAGTGTGCGGCGGGCCGCTGCCCCGGCAAACCCTGCCAGCGGTCACTAGGAGCGGCTATGTGGCGCCTGATGGTTCTGCTGCTGGTGTTGCTGAACCTGGGTGTTTTCGCCCGGGGGCAAGGCTGGTTGCTGGCCTACGGCTTGGGCCCGACGCAGCAACACGAGCCGCAACGCCTGGCCCAGCAGATTCACCCTGAGGCGCTGGTGGTGCTGACGGACAAGGCAGATGCAGCCCAAGTCGCTGCATCCGCACCAGAGCCCGCCCCTGCGTCAACCTCCGCCGAGCCGGTGGCCAGCAGCTGCTGGCAAAGCGGTGAACTGAATGAAGCGCAGGTCGACACACTGCGCCCGCTGCTCGCTGCCAAATTGCCGCCAGAGGCCTGGGTGCTGGACGAGAGTCGGCTGCCCGCACGCTGGATGGTCTACATGGGCCCCTACAACCAGGCGACGGAGCTGGCCAAAAAACGTGAGCAGCTCACTGACTTGAAGGTCAAGTTTTTTGTTTTGAGCAACACCGCACTGTCACCGGGCTTCTCACTGGGTGTGTTTTCCACGGAAGAGTCGGCCAAAACCGGTTTGCAAGACCTGGTCAAACGCGGGGTGCGTTCGGCCCGGGTGATACAGGAGCGCCAGGCCAGCGTGACCTACCACCTGCGCCTGCCCAGCATCAGCGCGGCCAACCAGGCGGCGCTGGACAGCCTGCAGGCCGCACTGCCCGGCAAACCGCTGGTGCTTTGCCCACAGCCGCTCACCCCACCTGAGCAGGCTGCGGCGTCGGCACCCAGCGCTGCCACATCCCAGCCCTGACGGCTGGCCTCAGGCCGGTGGCAGCTCATCGGGCAGAGTCGCGGTGAAAGTGACCACAAAACGGGCGCCGGGCGGTGTGTGGCCCGGCAGGGTGTCTTCCAGGCTGACCTTGGCACCGTGTTTTTGGGCAATCTCCAGAACAATCGGCAGACCCAGGCCCGAGCCATCGACATCGGTGCCCAAGGCGCGGTAAAACGGCTGGAAGATCAGTTCACGCTCTGACTCCGGAATGCCCGGGCCAGAGTCCTCGACCTGCAGCACCAGCAAACGGCCCACCGGGTCGGTCAAGACCCTTGCGGTGATCATGCCCGGTGACGCCAGGCTGGACGGGGTGTAGTTGATGGCGTTGTCCACCAGGTTGCGGATCATCTCCTTGAGCAGGGTGACGTTGCCCAACATGGTGCAGCCTGGTGTGCCGGGCTGAGCACCTTCGTAGCCCAGGTCAATGTGTTTTTCCAGCGCCCGCGGCACACTGTCGCGCACCACCGACATACAGACCTCCGCCAGGTCACACAGGGCGCGTGGCATGGCCGAGCCGCTGCTCTCGGCCCGCGCCAGCGACAACAACTGGTTGACGCTGTGGGTGGCACGGATGCTGGCGCGGCCAATCTGGCGCAGAGAGTGTTTGAGGTCCTCGGCGCTGGCGCCCTCACGCTGGGCCAGGTCGGCCTGCATACGCAGCCCCGCCAGCGGGGTTTTGAGCTGGTGTGCCGCGTCGGCGAGGAAACGTTTCTGGGTGGCAATCGAGTCGGTCAGACGCAACAGCAGGTCGTTGACCGAGTCCACCAGGGGCGACACCTCCAGCGGCACCGCCTGGGCATCGATCGGGCTCAGGTCATCGGGTCGGCGCGCGCGGATACGTTCTTCGAGCTGATTAAGCGGCTGGATGGCTTGTACCAGGGCCAGCCAGACCAGCAGCACCGCCAGTGGCAGGATGACAAACTGCGGCAGCATCACCCCTTTGACAATTTCGGTGGCCAGCACCGAGCGTTTTTCCAGTGTCTCGGCGACTTGCACCAAGGCCAGGTCGCCGTTGCGGGTGGGCAGCTTGACCCAGATGTAAGCCACCTTGATGTCAAAACCCTGGATCACATCGTCGCGGATGCGGACTTCATCAGGCACCACCTTCTCTTCGGCCGAGGGCGCAGGCAGATCAGCTTCACCACTGAGCAGCTCGCTGCGCGGCCCGATCACCTGGTAATACACGGTGTCGGAGTCATCGGCGCGCAACAGTTCACGCGCCGGGCGTGGCAGCACAAATTCGGGTTTGTTGCCACGCATGGTGATGAGTTGCGCCATGGCCCGGGCGTTGTACTCCAGCGCCCGGTCAAACGGCTTGCCCGCGATGTTTTGCGCCACCAGCCAGGTCAGCACCAGACTCACCGGCCACAGCAGCAGCAGTGGCGTGAGCATCCAGTCCAGGATTTCGCCAAACAGGGAACGCTGTTCGCGCTGAAAAACGTTCACGGTTGGGTTGACTTGGTTCGCTGTGCGCTGGCGAAGTCGCCTTTAGCCCGCTGGTTTTGCCGCCGGGCCGCCCCAAGGCAAAACGCGGCCCCCTCGGGGGGCAGAGAGCTACACGTAGTGAGCGAACGTGGGGGCGACATGACTACCCGGGGATTTTTTCGAGGCAGTAGCCCAGGCCGCGCACGGTGGCGATGCGGATCGGGCCTTTTTCGATCTTTTTGCGCAGACGGTGGATGTAGACCTCGATGGCGTTGTTGCTGACCTCTTCACCCCATTCACACAGGCGCTCGACCAGCTGGTCCTTGCTGACCAGGCGCCCGGCGCGTTGCAGCAGCACCTCCAGCAGACCCAGCTCCCGCGCTGACAGCTCGACCATCACGCCGTCAATGGTGGCCACGCGGCCGCCCTGGTCGTAGATCAGCGGACCGTGTTTGATGGTGCTGCTGGCCGCACCCATGCCACGTCGGCTCAGGGCACGCACGCGGGCTTCGAGCTCCTGCAGGCTGAAGGGTTTGGCCATGTAGTCGTCGGCGCCGTAGTCCAGGCCTTTGACCCGTTCTTCCACACTGTCAGCGGCGGTCAGGATCAGCACCGGCAGCGAGGAGCCGCGCGCGCGCAGTTTTTTGAGCACCTCGAGTCCGTGCATTTTGGGCAGGCCCAGGTCCAGGATCAGCAGGTCGAACTCGGTGTTGGTCATCAGTGCCGCATCGGCCTCGGTGCCGCTGGCCACATGGTCCACCGCTGCTCCCGAACTGCGCAGGGTACGCAGCAAACCGTCGGCCAATACTTGATCATCCTCGGCTATCAAAATTCGCATGGCTGTTTCCTCGTGATGGCCGCTGGGGCCTGTGGGGTTACGGGCTGTCTCGCGTTCTTTTCAGGACATTTTAGGCCGCGTATGCTTCCAGTCCGATAGCAATCACGGTGGCCACCTCCGACCCGACGGCGGCGCGTAATTCGGCCTCGGCCTGGGTTACCGCTTCTTCAAAAGCCTGCAGCCAAGCCAGCCCGGTGGGTGTGAATACCACGCGGCGCGCACGCGCATCTTGTGAGTCGTCCTGGCGCTGCACCAGGCCCCAGGCGGCACACTGGTCTACCAGCTTGCCCATCGCCTGTTTGCTGACACCAGCACGCTGCGCCAGCTCGGTCAAGCGCGAACCCTGCAGCGCCAGATGCCGCGTGATGTGGATGTGGGAGGCAGTCAAACTGCCGCGCGCCGCCAAGTTGCTGAGTGCCAGCGGCACCCGGTCGTTGCGCGCCATCAGCTGCAACACACGCGCATCAAAACGCTGCAGCGCCAGCGCCAGCCAGTGACCCAGATGCGCCTGGCGCCAGCCGGTGTCTGAGGGTAAAGTGTCCATGACTTAAATAGTAAACCAAATTGACTATAAATTGTCTTTTCTATTTTTAACAGCGCTTGTAAACTACTGTTCAAGCATCCAGCCTGTAGTTATTGACAGAGGATGCGCAAGCTTTCCCACCCGCCCACTTGTTGACACCTCAGGAGACCGCCATGGACGCACCCGCCAAAACACTCACCCCCGCCAACGCCGAAAAAGCCAAAGCCCTGCAAGTGGCGCTGGCACAGATCGAGAAACAGTTTGGCAAGGGCACCATCATGCGTCTGGGTGAAGGCGAGGTGATCGAAGACATCCAGGTGGTGTCCACCGGCTCCCTCGGGCTGGACATTGCGCTCGGTGTTGGTGGCCTGCCGCGTGGGCGCGTCGTCGAAATCTACGGCCCGGAATCCAGCGGCAAAACCACGCTGACCTTGCAGGTGATCGCCGAGATGCAAAAAACCGGCGGCCAATGTGCGTTTGTGGATGCCGAACACGCGCTCGACATCCAGTACGCCCAGAACCTCGGTGTCAACCTGCAAGACCTGCTGATCAGCCAGCCCGACACCGGTGAACAAGCGCTGGAGATTGTCGACAGCCTGGTGCGCTCCGGCGCGGTCGACCTGATCGTGGTCGACTCGGTGGCGGCCCTGACCCCCAAGGCTGAGTTGGAAGGCGAAATGGGTGACAGCCTGCCCGGCTTACAAGCCCGCTTGATGAGCCAGGCGCTGCGCAAACTCACCGCCCACATCAAAAAAACCAACTGCATGGTCATTTTCATCAACCAGATTCGTATGAAGATTGGTGTGATGTTTGGCTCGCCTGAGACCACCACCGGCGGCAACGCACTCAAGTTCTACGCCTCGGTGCGGTTGGACATCCGCCGCACCGGCACCATCAAGAAGGGTGAGGAATCGATCGGCAACGAAACCAAGGTCAAGGTCGTCAAGAACAAGGTCTCGCCTCCGTTCAAGACCGCCGAGTTCGACATCATGTTTGGCCAAGGCATCAGCCGCGAGGGCGAAATCATCGACATGGGCGTCACCGCCAACATCCTCGACAAGTCCGGCGCCTGGTACGCCTACAACGGTGAAAAAATCGGCCAAGGTCGCGACAACGCGCGCGAGTTTCTGAAGGAAAACACCGATCTCGCCCGCGAAATCGAAAACAAGGTGCGCGCGTCTCTGGGCATCCCGCTGCTGGCGGGCTCCGAGCCGGCCGATGCTGCAGCCAAGGCTGCCAGCAAAAAGGCGGTCTAGCCCTTATTCAATAAGGGCATATAGCTTCATTTTTAATAGTAATGTGCTGAATGGGCTTTGCCACACCCTCCCTCAAAGGGCGCGCTCTGCGCCTGCTTAGCGGCCGTGAACACTCGCGGCTGGAGCTGGAGCGCAAGTTGGCGCCGTTTGAGGAAGAGCCCGGCAGCCTGGCCGCCGCGCTCGATGACTTGCAGGCCAAGGGTTTCATCAGTGAGCAGCGGGTGCTGGAGTCGGTGGTGAACCGCCGCGCCAGCAAACTGGGCGCCTCACGCATCAAGCAGGAGTTGCAAGCCAAGGGGCTCGACCCGCAGGCGGTGGCAGATGCTGTTCAGGCTTTGCGCGCCACCGAGTTGGCGCGGGCCCGCGAGGTCTGGCGCAAAAAATTCGGCCAAGCGCCGCAAGACGCGAGCGCGCGCGCCAAACAAGTGCGCTTTCTGGTCAGTCGTGGTTTTGGTGGTGACACCATCCGCCGGGTGGTGTCGGGCGCCGATCTGGATTGACCGCCGTCACGAGTCAAGCAGCCGGGGGTTTACAAATCCAGCATCAGCTTGAGGTTCTGCACCGCTGCGCCGCTGGCGCCTTTGCCCAGGTTGTCCAACCGCGCCACCAGCAGCGCGTGGCGGAAGTTATCACTGCTGTCTTGGTTGCCAAACACCCGCAGCTCCATGGCGTCGCTGCCGTCGAGTGCCACCGCGTCGAGTTTGCTGTCTGAGCCGGCGGGCACCACGCTGACCCATTCGCTGCCCGCATAGTGGCTGGCCAGTGCCTCATGCAAGTCGGCGACACTGGGCTGACCGGGCAACAGGTCCAGATGTAACGGAATCTGCACCAGCATGCCCTGTTTGAAGTTGCCGACCGAGGGCACAAACAGCGGGCGACGTGTCAGACCGGTGTTGGCCAGAATTTCCGGGATGTGTTTGTGTTTGAGGCCCAGCGCGTACAACTCATAAGCCGGGGCCTTGCCCTGTTCGTAGGCTTCGATCATGGGGCGACCGCCACCCGAATAACCACTCACCGCAGGCAGGCATAGCGGGAAGTCCGCCGGGATCAGCCCGGCATCCACCAGCGGACGGATCAGGGCAATGGCGCCGGTGGCATAACAACCCGGGTTGGCCACGCGCCGCGCCGCCCGGATCGCTTCGCGCTGGCCAGCACACAGTTCAGCAAAACCGTAGACCCAGCCAGGTGCGGTGCGGTGGGCGGTGGAGGCGTCGATGACCTTAGGGCCTTCTTGGCCTGTAGCCCTTTCAATATCTGCGATCATTGATACAGATTCAATAGCAGCCTCGTCGTGCAGGCACAGCACCACCAAGTCCACTTCGGCCATCAGCGCACGTTTGGCGGCGGCGTCCTTGCGCAACTCGGGCGCGATGCTGAGCAGCTCGATGCCGTCCAGATGCTGCAAACGTTCGCGAATCTGCAGTCCGGTGGTGCCGGCCTCGCCGTCGATGAAGATTTTGTGCATGGTGAATAAAAACGCCAGGTCTTGTAAGACTGGCTAAAGAATGAATCAATTCAACATGATACAGTCCGCGACGCATCACCCAGCGTCGGTAAACCGTTGACCACAAACGGCTTTCAGGTGCACTATCAACTTCCGTTCCCGAGAGAGACCTCATGAAAATTCACGAGTACCAAGGCAAGGACATCTTGCGCCAAGCTGGTGTGCCAGTGCCACGTGGCATTGCGGCATTCACTGTTCAAGAAGCGGTCGAAGCCGCGCAAAAACTCGGCGGCCCCGTCTGGGTGGTCAAGGCCCAGATCCACGCTGGTGGGCGTGGCAAGGGCGGCGGCGTGAAGCTGGCGCGCTCGATTGACGATGTGAAAAAACTCGCCGGCGAGATCCTGGGCATGCAGCTGGTGACACACCAGACCGGCCCCGAAGGTCAAAAAGTGCGCCGCCTGCTGATTGAAGACGGCGCCGACATCAAAAAGGAATACTACGTCTCGGCGGTGACCGACCGTGCCAGCCAACGCGTGGCCATGATCGTCTCCAGCGAAGGCGGCATGGACATCGAAGAGGTGGCCCACAGCACGCCCGAGAAAATCGTCACCGAGATCGTCGACCCGGCCACCGGCCTGACGGTCGAGCAGGCCACCAAGCTGGCCAACGCCATTGGTGTGCCCGCAGGCTCGGTCGCGCAGGCGGTGGATGTGCTGCAAAAGGTGTATCAGGTCTACATGGACACCGACGCATCCTTGGTCGAAATCAACCCGATGATCCTGGAAGGCAATGGCGGCATCAAAGCCATCGACGCCAAGTTCAACTTTGACGCCAACGCGCTGTACCGCCACCCGGAAATTGTGGCCTACCGCGATCTGGACGAAGAAGACCCGGCCGAGGTCGAAGCCAGCAAGTTTGACCTGGCCTACATCAGCCTGGACGGCGACATTGGCTGCCTGGTCAACGGTGCCGGTCTGGCCATGGCCACCATGGACACCATCAAGCTGTTTGGCGCTGAACCCGCCAACTTCCTCGACGTGGGTGGCGGTGCCACCCCCGAGAAAGTCACCGAAGCCTTCAAGATCATGCTCAAAAACCCCAAGGTCAAGGCCATCCTGGTCAACATCTTTGGCGGCATCATGAAGTGCGACACCATCGCCACCGGCATCATCACCGCCTGCAAGGCGGTCAACCTGTCGGTACCGCTGGTGGTGCGCATGAAGGGCACCAACGAAGAAATGGGCAAAAAGATGCTGGCCGAGTCGGGCCTGCCAATCATCAGCGCCGACACCATGGCCGACGCGGCCCAGAAAGTGGTCGCTGCCGTCAAAGCCGCAGCCTGAGACTGAATAGGAAACACCATGTCCATCCTCATCAATAAAGACACCAAGGTCATCACCCAGGGCATCACCGGCAAGACCGGTCAGTTCCACACCGAAAAGTGCCAGGAATACGCCAATGGCAAACATTGTTTTGCCGCCGGGGTGAACCCGAAAAAGGCCGGCGAATCCATCTTCGGCATCCCGATTTACGCCTCCGTCAAGGAAGCGGCCCAGGAAACCGGATCCACCGTGTCGGTGATCTACGTGCCGCCCGCAGGCGCCGCTGCCGCCATCTGGGAGGCTGTGGAAGCCGATCTGGACCTGGCGATCTGTATCACCGAAGGCATTCCGGTGCGTGACATGCTCGAAGTGCGCAACAAGATGAAGGCCAAAGAGGCTGCTGGCGGCAAAAAGACTTTGTTGCTTGGCCCCAACTGCCCGGGTCTGATCACGCCCGACGAGATCAAGATCGGCATCATGCCCGGTCACATCCACCGCAAGGGCCGCATCGGTGTGGTCAGTCGCTCCGGCACACTGACTTATGAAGCGGTGGCGCAGTTGACCGAAATCGGCCTGGGTCAATCCAGCGCGGTGGGTATTGGTGGTGACCCGATCAATGGTCTGAAACACATCGACATCATGAAGGCCTTCAACGACGACCCGGACACCGACGCGGTGATCATGATCGGCGAAATTGGTGGCCCCGACGAAGCCGAAGCCGCACGCTGGTGCAAGCTCAACATGAAAAAACCGATCGTGGGCTTCATCGCCGGTGTCACCGCACCTGCTGGCAAACGCATGGGCCACGCTGGCGCCTTGATCTCAGGTGGTGCCGACACCGCCGAGGCCAAGCTGGCTGTGATGGAAGAGTGTGGCTTCAAGGTCACACGCAACCCGTCTGAAATGGCCAAATTGCTCAAAGCTTTGCTGTAAACCAGTTGCGGGTGCTGGCGACCTGTGGCCGCCGCAACTGCTCGACAAAGCGTTCAAGCCCGGGTGGTTTGAACGCTTTTTTTATACCCCCCGGGCCAACACCCGGATGGCCTGCAGGTGTACCGCACATTCAGGGCAAAATGTGACGTTAGGCCTTCACACTGCCACCATGGTGGTCGTGACGCACATTCAGGAACCGCCAATCAAGGACAGGCTGGACAGGAACATTGACGATTCATGATGCATTACAGTTTTCACGCACTGACCGACGCCGGCCTGGTCAGGGCCAATAACGAGGACGCCCTGGCCTTTGACACCGATCTGGGCGTGGCGGTCCTGGCAGACGGCATGGGTGGCTACAACGCCGGTGAAGTGGCCAGCAGCATGGCGGTGCAGCTGGTCACCTCCGAGCTGGTGCGCTGGTTATCGGCCGAAGACAGGCACCACAGCCCGTCGCAGGTGGCCAGGATGCTTGAAACCTGCTTTGACGAGGCCAATATGGCCATTCTGAACGCGGCCAATGCCAACCCACAGTACGCCGGCATGGGGACCACACTGGTGGCAGCTGTGTTTCATGGCGGGAAACTGGTTCTGGGACATGTCGGTGACTCGCGTTGTTACCGCCTGCGTGACGGGGTGCTGACCCAGATCACCAAAGACCACTCGATGCTGCAGGAACAGGTGGACGCGGGTTACCTGACGCAAGAGCAAGCCGCGTATGCCCCCGGCAAGAACCTGTTGACCCGGGCGCTCGGTGTGGAGGACGTGGTGCGGGTCGAAATTCACGAACACCCGGTCCAGGATGGCGATCTGTACGTGATGTGCACCGATGGCCTGACCGACATGTTGACCGACAAGGACATCCTGTCCAGCCTGAACAACCACAATAACCTGACTTTGGTGGCTACCGAGTTGGTGGCCCGCGCCAACCTCAATGGGGGACGCGACAACATTTCGGTCTTGTTGGCGCAGGCTGGCCAGGCGCCGGAAAAATCCGGTTTAATCTCACGCTTGTTCGGCAAGCCCTGATACAGAAGGGTGCTGTGCCCGGTTCAAACCCATATACTGCGTTGTACAGGAGAGAATCATGTCCCACATAACGGTGATGATGGACGGCGTCGTCCACAGTGAAGTCACTCTGACGAAGGACCGGACAAGCATTGGGCGCAGGCCGTACAACGACGTCGTGATTGAGAACCTGACCGTCAGCGGCGAACACGCGGTGCTGATCAAAACCGGCGATCAGGTGGCGGTCGAAGACCTGCACAGCACCAACGGCACCTACATCAACGGCAAGGCCGTCAAGCGGCAAGTCCTGCAGCACGGTGATGTCATGGAAATGGGCAAATACAAGATCCGGTTTGACGCTGCAGGGGCTGACGACGCCTATGAGCGCACCATGATGCACAGGCCACAGGCGCCTGCGCCGATGCCTGTTGCCCCCACGGCTGCGGTTCCAGAGCTCAAAGGTGCCATCAAGGTGCTGACCGGTGCCGCTGCGGGGCGCGAGATGGCCCTGACCAAAGTGGTCACCACGGTCGGCAAACCCGGGGTCTCGGTCGCCGCCATCACCCAACGCCGTCACAACTACTTTGTGCACCACGTCGAAGGTCAAGACCGCCTGACCCTCAATGGCAACACCGTGGGTGAGGAGCCGATTGTGCTCAAACATGGTGACCGGATCTTGCTGGCGGGCACAGAAATGCAATTCCTCCAGAGCTGACCCATGGGACGACTGGCCCGCTACCCGGGTTGGTTACCGTCCCAGGAACCCCCGGCTCCGTTTGAGATCACACCGCCATGAACACCGGCCTCAAAATCCACCACGTTGACCGCAGTGGCATGACGTTTGAAGCACTTTTTTACAAGCAGCTTCAGCATGTGACAGCCCGTATCCACGAGACCGACAACATCGAGCAGATCATGCTCGAAGCCAGCCAGGACATCTGCAAGCTGTTTGATGCCGACCGTTTGACCCTGTATGTGGTCAACGAGGACAACACCGCCATCATCTCCAAGGTCAAGACCGGGCTCAACAGCAGCCGCGACCTGAAACTGCCGATCTCCCCGCAGAGCATTGCCGGCTATGTGGCCTACAGCCACATGCTGGTCAACCTGCCCGATGTGTATGACGATGAGTCGCTCAAGACCATCCACCCCGCTTTGTCATTTTTGAAAGAGGTGGACAAACGCTCTGGCTACCGCACCCGGCAGATGATGGTGGCGCCGATTCTGGAGGGTGAGGCCCTCTACGGCGTCCTGCAAGTCATCAATAACAAGAGCAACAAACCCTTTGGTGATCTGGAGATTGAGGGTATTTCGCAGTTGTGCAAAACCCTGGCCACAGCGATCCGCCACCGCATCCATGGCACCGAGGAAGGTGTGCGGCGCATGGTGACCAAATACGACGGGCTGGTCTCTGACGGTGTGATGACCGCCAGTGAGCTGCAGCAATGCCTGCAGGACGCGCGCGCGCAGGGGCTCACGGCGGAAAGCCTGCTGTTGAGCCAGTACCAGGTACGCGCCGCGCAGATCGGGCCGTCGCTGGCCAAGTTTTTTGGTGTGCCTTATGAACCCTGGACCGAAGGGCGCATCCGTGCAGAGGCCTTGCACGGCGCCCTCAAGCGCGAGTTCATTGAAGAACAGGGCTGGATTCCGCTGGAGGACTCACCCGACGGGTTGGTCATCATGTGCCTGGACCCGGAGGCGGTGCGCAGTTCACGCATCGTGCAGCAGGTGTTTCCGCGGTTCACCAGTTTCTCGTACCGGGTCACCACCCACACCGAGTTTCGCGACACCCTGGGACAGATTTTTGGCATCGAGGTCACCGGCGGCAGCATCAGCGAGATGTTGGCCGACATGGACAGTGGCCCGATGGATGACGAGGGTGGCCTCAGCGACGCGCTGGAATCGGCCGCGGCCGACAACGAATTGGTCAAGTTTGTCAACAAGGTGATCATCGACGCGCACCACCAGGGGGCCTCGGACATCCACATCGAGCCGATGCCGGGCAAGTTCAAGACCGGTATCCGCTTTCGCATTGATGGCTCGCTGCAGCCCTACATCGAGGTGCCGGCGCATTTCCGCCAGGCCATGGTCACCCGCCTGAAAATCATGTGTGACCTTGACATCTCCGAGCGCCGCAAGCCGCAAGACGGCAAGATCAAGTTCAAGAAGTACGGCCCACTCGACATCGAACTGCGGGTGGCCACCATCCCCTCAGCCGGTGGGGTGGAAGACGTGGTGATGCGGATTCTGGCAGCCGGTGAACCAATTCCGCTGGACAAGCTCGGCCTGACCAGCCACAACATGGCGCGCGTGATCCAGACGATTGAGAAGCCCTACGGCCTGTTTTATGTGTGTGGCCCCACCGGTTCGGGCAAAACCACCACCTTGCACTCGATCCTGAAACACCTGAACAAACCCGACACCAAGATCTGGACCGCCGAGGACCCGGTCGAAATCACCCAGAAAGGCTTGCGCCAGGTGCAGATCAACCGCAAGGCCGGCATCGACTTTGCGCTGATCATGCGGGCATTTTTGCGGGCCGACCCCGACATCATCATGGTCGGTGAGTCGCGCGACAAGGAAACTGTGGCCATGGGGGTGGAGGCCTCACTCACCGGGCACCTGGTGTTTTCCACCCTGCACACCAACTCGGCACCCGAGTCCATCACCCGGCTGCTGGACATGGGCATGGACCCGTTCAACTTTGCCGATGCGCTCTTGGGCATCCTGGCGCAGCGGCTGGCCAAAAAGCTGTGTATCTGCAAGGAAAGTTATGTGCCCGACGCCGAGGAGCTGCGCCTGTTTGCCATGGAGTACGCCGAGGAATTGCGCCACTCGGCCGCCTGGTCCAACGATTACGAGGGCGCGCTGACCCGGCTGATCGACGGTTGGAAGCAGTTGTACGCCGACAACGGCCAGCTGCACTTTTACCGCCATGTGGGCTGTGACAAGTGCAACCAGACCGGCTACAAAGGCCGCGTCGGTTTACATGAGTTGCTGATTGCCGACGACGGCATCAAGAAACAAATCCAGGAACGCGCCCGCGTCGCCGAGGTGTTTGCCACGGCGGTGGAAGGTGGCATGCGCACCCTGAAAATGGACGGCATGGAAAAAGTCATGATGGGCCTGACCGACCTCAAGATGGTGCGCTCGGTCTGTATCAAATAAGCTCCATGCACCGCTGGCTTGGGTGCAGTGGGCAGATGCCCGGCCTGTTGATCTTCCTGTGTCTATATGGGAAATTGGCCGCCAGCCCTTATACGAAAAGGGCTAACAGCTATTCTTTTTGATAAGCATCACAGATTGTTGGCAAACAGGCGGCGCATCACGCGGTCTTTGAAGCTGTGCACCTCGTCGAGCCCCAGGCGCGCCAGATAAGCGGGTGGCGCCTCTTTGCCCTCCCACAGGCTTTTGACCGCCATCGTGACCAGTTCCGCCGGGTGGTGGCTGGCGTGTTTCATCTTCTTCAAAGCCCGCACCATGTGCAGTTCGTCTTCGGTCAGGTCGGTGCCAAAGGGGAAGTCGGGCAACAGCCCGGCCTCAGACCAGGGTTTGATCTTGGCGGCGATCACCTCGGGCAGGTTGTGGCGGTAACACTCGGGGATTTCGTAATCGGCTTCGAGTTTGCCGTGGGCCTTGGCTTGTTTGACCAGCTCGTCCTGGAAGCGTGAGTCGGCAATCGCAATCAGGCGTTTGACCACCTCGCCGTCCGACTGCCCGCGCAACTCGGCGATGCCGTATTCGGTGATCACCACATCACGCAAATGCCGCGGAATGGTGACGCTGCCGTAGTTCCAGACGATGCTGCTTTTGAGGCCATGTTTATTGTCATGGGTGGCGCGCAACATCATGATCAGGCGCGCGTCCGCCAGCGCGTGGGACATCGCGACAAAGTTGTATTGGCCACCCACCCCACTGACCACCTGACCCGACTCCAGCGTGTCGCTGGCCGCCGCCCCCAGCAGGGTCACCACCATGGTGGTGTTCATGAAACTGGCCTTGCGCCGCTGGGCACGTTTGAGCGCATCGTTGCCATAGAGCTGGTTGATGAAGTCGATGCGTGTCATGTCGATCTTGGCCAGATCCTGCGGCGCCATGGTGCGCAGGCGCTCGTAGAAGTCGCGCGGCCCCAGGAAAAACCCGCCGGTCATGTACATCCCATGGAGCAGGTGGGTGCCCAACATGTGCTGGCTCACCAGTGCAAAGCTGGACGGCTCGCGGATCTGGTTGCTGCACTGGTGGCTGCCACAGCGCAGTTGCTGGCCATGCAGCACCACCTCGGCACGCAGGATGCCATAGTGTTTGAGGAAGTCCAGGTCCTCCTCGGAGAGTGGGGAGCGGATGCGCCCGGCATCCAGCAAGGCCTGCAGCATGTGAGGCGTGACGCAGTTGTCCGGGATCTCACCGCTGTTGAGCAGCTGTTGCAACACCGCATCGTCATACACCTCGCGGCGAATGATGCCGGCCTCGATCAGGCGCAAAAAGGCGTTGACCAGCATCTCCGAGCAGCCATACAGCCCGATGTCAAAACGCCCAAGCTCCCGTCCGGCCAGCCCGCCCGGGCAGATCGACGCCAGAATGCGCCGGTACTCCGGCCCATGGCGGTCCCGCACGATCAGCGATTGGCCAATCGCATCCCCGAGTGAACCAATGCCAATCTGCAAGGTGCCACCGTCTTGCACCAGACTCGATGCATGTAAACCAATGGCGTAGTCGGCGGGGCTGACCTTGTTGTTGGGCGGCGCAAACACATCATGGGTGCCCGCCGGGTCGGTCACCACCACATCAAAAAAATCGGGGCTGATCTCGGCGCCATTGGGCATGAAGGGCGTCTTGTGGTTGATGACACCGACCGTGATGACCGGTTGTCCGCTGGCGCGCACACTCTCAACCACCGCCTGGGTGATATCGGGGTTGCTTGAGAGGCTCAGGCGCAGACTTTCCCCCTCGCCCTTGGCAGCTACCGCTTGCGCCACCACATTCATGCCTTGCACCGCCATGTCACGCGCAGCAAAGGTGTAGTTGGTGGAAATATGGCCCATCTGCGCGGCGACGTTGCCAAGGTAGTCGCCGGTTTTCATGAAAAATTCCTGCACCTCGATGTTGGGGGGCAGCTGGTTGGCGCGCAGGTCCTTGACGTAGTCCAGGTCCGGGTAGTCACCAAACACCCGTTCGACCAGGGGTTGCAGAAAGTTCTTCTCCAGCTCACTGTGGCCGACCGGTTTCTCCAGTGACAAGGCGGTGATGATGCGCAACTGGCGCGCCGGGCTGGCCTTGATGCGCTGGTACAGCGCATTGACCAGCGGGTTGGGTTTGCCCACACCCAGCGGAATACCCAGCACAATCGGCCCGGCAACGGCGTCCAGAATATGGTCCACACAGGCGTCCATCGACGCAACAAACAGGGGGGCGGTCATCAAATGTCTCCTAGGCCTTAGGCGCAAATGGTTTTTATGTGGCTTGAATTTTCGCGCCTTGAGCCACAATTGCACAGACAAAATTGCGAATCTGAGGGCCTCACTCTACAGAAGGGCCATGTCAGTTGACAGGACAAATCAACCATGAATAACCACCATAGCTGCTACTTTTGCGCGCAGCGGCGATTGCTGCTGCAAGGTGCCGCCCTGACACTGGCTGTGCCGGGCGCAGGGCTGCAGCAGGCGTTGGCCGAAGGGGTGGATGTGGGCCGCAACTCGGTGTTCACCAAGCTGGTGCCTGCCGAAACCATCGAAAAATCGGCCGCCCAGCAGTACGCGCAGATGCTGCAACAGGCCGCCGCGCAGAATGCTCTGGCGGGCAAGGACAACCCCCAGCTGCGCCGCCTGCGCAGCATGGCCCAGAAGATCATCCCCCACGCGCTGGGCTGGAACCCGCGCGCTGCCAACTGGCGCTGGGAGGTCAACCTGATTGGCAGCAAACAAATCAACGCGTTTTGTATGCCAGGCGGCAAGATCGCGTTCTACACCGGCATCCTGGACCAGCTCAAACTCACGGACGACGAGGCGGCCATGGTCATGGGTCATGAAATCGCCCATGCGCTGCGTGAACACGCGCGTGAACGCATGGGCAAAAACGCCGCCACTGGCATTGGTGCCACCTTGCTCAGCCAGGTTCTGGGCCTGGGCGAACTCGGGCAGACGGTGACCAACTACGGCGCCCAGCTGCTCACACTGCAGTTCAGCCGCAGCGACGAGTCCGAGGCCGATCTGGTCGGCATGGAGCTGGCAGCCCGCTCTGGTTTTGACCCGCGCGCCGGTGTCAGCCTGTGGCAAAAAATGGCCGTGGCCAACAAGGGTGCACCACCCCAATGGTTGTCGACCCACCCGGCGGGTACAACCCGCATCGCCGACATCGAAGCCAATCTGCCCAAGGTCTTGCCGCTGTATTCACGCGCCCGGGCGGGCTGACACCCAGCGCAGCTTTGTTCAACCGGCCTTGAGCGTCAACGCCAGCTCGTACAAGGCGTTGCGCGGCTCGCCGGTGATCTCGGCGGCCAGTTTCACGGCGGTTTTCAGCGGCAGTTCAGCCAGCAGCAGCTGCAGCACACGGGTGTCCGGCCCGGCGCTGGCCGTCGCGGCTGCCGGATGCAAGACCAGCGCAAATTCACCCCGTGTTCGGTTGGCATCGGCACTGAGCCAGCCCGGGAACTGGCTGGCCGGCAACGTGGCAATTTCTTCAAACTGTTTGGTCAACTCCCTCCCCACGGTCAGTGGCCGCTCACCGAGCACGGCCAGCGCACTGGCCAGGGCCTCGATGCGGTGGGGTGCCTCCAGCAGCACCACCGCACGTGATTCCGCCGACAGCGCCAGCACAGCCGCAGAGCGCTCCGTGGCTTTGGCGGGCAAAAAACCGGCGAACACAAAACCGCTGTGCCCGCTGCTGTCAGCCAGCACACCGGCCGCACTCAACAGCGTGATCACACTGCTGGCGCCGGGCAGCGGCACCACACAGAGACCCGCCTCGCGCACCCCGGCCACCAGCCGGGCGCCAGGGTCACTGATGGCGGGCGTGCCGGCGTCGCTGACATAGGCCACCCGCTGGCCTTGCTGCAGCCGCTCCAGCACCGTTTGCACCGCTTGCGCCTCGTTGTGCTGGTGCACCGCCAGCAACTGTGCTGGCGTTTTGTCGATGCCATAGGCGCGCAGCAGCGCCTGGGTGTGGCGCGTGTCCTCACAGGCCACCACGTCGGCCAGTTGCAGAAGGTGCAAGGCGCGCAAGGTGATGTCGGCCAGGTTGCCTATCGGTGTGGCCACCACATACAAGGCGCCAGGCAGATAATTCTGGCCAGCGGCGGCGTCACGCGCGGCCTGCAGGGCGTTGACAAAGCTGCTGCTTAGCCGGGACAAGGGGGGAGAATTCAACATGGGACTTCTTTCGACAAAAGGGCAGCTCAAACCGCGCACCACCAAGCAGGCGGGCGACGCCGCCGAGGTGCTGGCGCTGCAGCATTTGCAGCGCGCCGGCTTGGTGCTGTTGCAACGCAATTATCGAACCCCCGGGCGCGGTGGCGGCGAGATCGACCTGATCATGCGTGCGCCCGACGGCACTTGTGTGTTTGTCGAGGTGCGCCAGCGCCGCAGTGCCAGCCATGGCGGTGCGGCGGCCAGCGTCAGCGCGGTCAAACAAGGCCGGATTGTGCTGGCCGCACGCCACTACCTGATGCGCCTGGCACGCCTGCCACCCTGCCGTTTTGATGTGGTGACGGTGCAATCGGGCGAGGTGGTGTGGATTCAGGGCGCGTTTGACGCCTCCTAGACAGGACAGCGGGTGTAAGACTTTGTGATAACCCGTTTTTGCCAGGGTTTTAAGACGTGATTCAGTTTGGTCCGGGTATCATGCCACCCATGCTAGAGCAAAGAATCCAACAACATTTCATCGACAGTGCCGACCTGAAATACCAGGCCGCGCCGGTCTTGAGTCAACCCATTGCCAACGCGGTGCAAGCCTTGTTGGCCTGTGTCACCAGCGGGGGCAAGGTGCTGGCCTGTGGCAACGGTGGCTCGGCCGCCGACGCGCAGCACTTCGCCGCCGAGTTTGTCGGCCGTTTTGAGCGCGAACGCCCTGAACTGGCCGCCATCGCACTGACCACCGACAGCTCGATCCTGACGGCCATCGGCAACGACTATGGCTTTGACGTCGTTTTCTCACGCCAGGTGCGTGCGTTGGGCCAGGCCGGTGATGTGCTGATTGCCATCACCACCAGCGGCAATTCGGAGAACGTGCTCAAGGCGGTGGAAGCCGCCCACGAGCGCGACATGGTGGTGATTGGCCTCAGTGGTCGGGGTGGCGGCAAGCTCAACCGCGCGTTGCGCGACACCGATGTGCATATTTGTGTGCCGCACGAGCGTACGGCACGTGTCCAGGAGGTTCACCTGCTGACGCTGCACTGCCTGTGTGACGCGGTAGATGAGTTGTTACTCGGCGATACGGAAAACCCCTTATGAACTACCCCTCACGACGACTTGTCGGCGTCATGGCGCTTGCCATTGGCCTGAGCACGGGCTTGACCGCCTGTTTCCCGGTGATCGTGGGCGGCGCGGTGATGACCGGCTTTGTGGCCACAGACCGCCGCACCTCGGGCGCCCAACTGGAAGACGAAGGCATTGAGTTACGCGCCGCCAGCCGCATCCGCGACAACCTCGGTGAACGCGTGCATGTGAATGCCACCAGCTACAACCGACGTGTGTTGCTGACCGGTGAAGTGCCCTCAGCGCAAGACCGCCAGTTGGTGGAACAGGTGGTGGCCCGGGTTGACAACGTGCAATCTGTGGTCAACGAGCTGGTGGTGTTGGGGACGTCCACGCTGACGCAGCGCTCCTCCGACGTGCTGGTGACCGGCCGGGTCAAGGCCGGTTTTGTGGATGCCAAAGACCTGTTTGCCAATGCCTACAAGGTGGTGACGGAGCGCGGCACCGTGTACCTGATGGGCCGCGTCACCCAGCGTGAAGCGGATCGCGCCACCGACATCGCGCGCTCGACCAGTGGTGTGCAAAAAGTGGTGCGGGTGTTTGAGATCATCAGCGAAGACGAGTTGCGCAATATGCTGCCGCAACCCGCACCCGAGTCCAAATCAACTGCCAAATAAACGGCGAGTGGCCTGATCGGCTCTGGCAGCCACAGTCCAAAACCCAGTAACACCGCGGAACCGGCTCTGCCGGGCCGCAGGTGTTGTCCCCCTTTGGGGGATGACGCGCCGCCAGGCGCGGCTCAGGGGGGAACCTATTTCAAACGCTTGATCAGGCTGGAGGTGTCCCAGCGACGCCCGCCCATGGCCTGCACGTCGGCGTAAAACTGGTCCACCAGCGCGGTCACCGGCAACTTGGCGCCATTGCGCCGGGCTTCGTCGAGCACCAGGCCCAAGTCCTTGCGCATCCAGTCCACCGCAAAACCAAAGTCAAACTGATCGGCCACCATGGTTTTGCCACGGTTGTCGAGCTGCCAGCTTTGCGCGGCGCCTTTGCCAATCACATCAAGCACCTGGTTCATGTCGAGCCCGGCCTTGTCACCAAAAGCCACCGCCTCGGCCAGGCCCTGCACCAGCCCGGCAATACAGATCTGGTTGACCATCTTGGCCAGCTGGCCCGCGCCGCTGTCACCGAGGTAGGTGAAGGCGCGTGAAAAGGCCATGGCCACCGGCTGGGCGGCCTCAAACGCTGCCTTGTCACCACCACACATCACGGTGAGCACACCGTTCTGGGCACCGGCCTGGCCACCGGACACCGGCGCGTCAACAAAGTTCAGACCCAGTTCTTTGGCGCGGGCATACAACTCACGCGCCACATTGGCCGAGGCAGTGGTGTGGTCAACAAACACCGCACCGGCTTGCATGCCGGCAAACGCACCGTCTGGACCGAGCACCACGCTGCGCAGGTCGTCGTCGTTGCCAACACAGCAAAACACCAACTCGGCACCCTGCACCGCCTGGCGCGGCGTGTTGGCATAACTTATAGCGTCTTTTTGGCCATCAGCCCTTGTGTATTCTGAACACCATGCTATGGATTTTGATTCTGTCCGGTTGTACACCGTGACCTGGTGTCCGGCGCGGGCCAGGTGGCCTGCCATCGGGTAGCCCATCACCCCCAGACCCAAAAAGGCGACTCGGCGTGAAGGAATGGGTTCGTAGCTCTTGCTCGTCATGTATGGGGATCTTTCAAGAATGTCAGGTGATGGTGATGTTTTCGGTGCCAGCGGCGAGGTTGCTGCTCTTGCTGCGTTTGCTGTTGAGCTTGATTTGTAGCCGCAGGTCGTTGACCGAATCGGCGTTGCGCAAGGCGTCTTCGTAGCTGATGCCACCTTCTTCGTAAGCCTTGAACAGCGACTGGTCAAAGGTCTGCATGCCCAGCTCGGTGCTTTTTTTCATGATCTCCTTGATCTCGGCAACCTCGCCCTTGAAGATCAGGTCGGAAATCAAGGGTGAGTTGATCATGATCTCGACCACCGCGGTGCGACCCTTGCCGTCGGGCTTGACGATCAGGCGTTGTGACACCATGGCCTTGAGGTTGAGCGACAGATCCATCAGCACCTGCTGACGACGTTCTTCCGGGAAGAAGTTGATGACCCGGTCGATCGCCTGGTTGGTGCTGTTGGCGTGCAAGGTGGCCAGGCACATGTGACCGGTTTCGGCAAAAGCAATTGCCAACTCCATGGTTTCTCGGTCGCGGATTTCACCCATCAGAATCACATCGGGCGCCTGGCGCAAGGTGTTTTTCAAGGCCGCGCCCCAGCTGTCGGTGTCGATGCCGACCTCACGCTGGGTCACCACACAGTTCTTGTGGGCGTGCACAAACTCAATCGGGTCTTCCACCGTGATGATGTGGCCATAGGTGGTCGAGTTGCGCCAGTCCACCATCGCCGCCAGCGTGGTGGTTTTACCGGAGCCGGTGGCACCCACCAAAATACACAGGCCGCGCTTGGCGTTGACAATCTCCTTGAGCACCGGCGGCAGTTTCATGCCGTCGATGGTGGGCAGCACACTCGGGATCGTACGCATCACCATGCCCACCTTGCCCTGCTGCATGAAGGCATTGACCCGAAAGCGCCCCAGACCGGGCGGCGAGATCGCAAAATTGCACTCCTTGGTGCGCTCGAACTCGGCCATCTGGCGGTCATTCATGACGGAACGCGCCAGCGCAATGGTGTGGGTGCCGTTCAATGGCTGCGGCGACACCTTGGTCACCTTGCCATCCACCTTGATGGTCGGAGGCAGTTCGGCGGTCAGGAACAGGTCACTGCCGCCGCGCCCAATCATGAGTTTGAGCAGGTCGGTGATAAATGTCGTGGCTTGATCGCGTTCCATCAGAACACCTCCTTGTTCAAACTGAGTCAGTCTACGAGTTAGCCCAATAGAGCCAGAAATACCGTGGAGCCGGCTTTGTCGGGCCACCGGCATTGCCCCCTACAAGTGGGCAAGCCGGGGGGTGACACATCTAGCCGGGGAAGTTTTCGGGAATTTTCGCCTTGGTGCGGGCCTCAGCGGCGCTGATGACATTGCGCCGCACCAGGTCAGTCAGGTTCTGGTCGAGCGTCTGCATGCCGACGCTGTTGCCGGTCTGGATGCTCGAGTACATCTGCGCCACCTTACCTTCACGGATCAGGTTGCGGATGGCGCTGGTGCCCAGCATGATCTCGTGTGCGGCGATGCGGCCCTGGCCGTCCTTGGTTTTGCACAGGGTCTGCGAGATCACCGCCTGCAACGACTCGGACAACATGGCGCGCACCATTTCCTTTTCTTCGGCCGGGAACACGTCAATGACCCGGTCGATGGTTTTGGCAGCGCTGCTGGTGTGCAAGGTGCCAAACACCAGGTGGCCGGTTTCGGCCGCTGTCATAGCCAGGCGGATGGTTTCCAGGTCACGCATTTCACCGACCAGGATCGCGTCCGGGTCTTCACGCAGGGCGGAGCGCAGCGCGGCGGCAAAACTCTGGGTGTGGGGGCCGACCTCGCGCTGGTTGATCAGGCACTTTTTGGACTCGTGCACAAACTCGATCGGGTCTTCGACGGTGAGGATGTGGCCAAACTCGTTTTCGTTGAGGTAATTGACCATGGCCGCCAGCGTGGTCGATTTGCCAGAGCCGGTCGGCCCGGTCACCAGCACCAGGCCACGCGGTTTGAGGGCCAGGTCAGCAAAAATCTTCGGGCAGTTGAGCTGCTCCAGTGTCAGGATCTTGCTCGGAATGGTCCGAAACACCGCACCACAGCCCCGGTTCTGGTTGAAGGCGTTGACCCGAAAACGCGCCAGGCCTTCGATCTCGAACGAGAAGTCAATCTCGAGAAACGCCTCGTAGTGTTTGCGCTGGGCGTCGTTCATGATGTCGTAGACCATGGCGTGCACCTGTTTGTGGTCCAGCGCATCCACATTGAGGCGGCGCACATCCCCATGGACGCGGATCATCGGCGGCAAACCTGCCGACAGATGCAGGTCGGATGCCTTGTTTTTGACGCTGAATGCCAGCAATTGGGTGATATCCACAAAACCCCCGGGATTGTTTGTTACGCTAAAGCAATTATGACCACGATTCCATTACAACTGGCCGCAGTGCACTCGCGCCTGCAAGCTGCCTGCCAAAGTGCTGGCCGACCTGTCGATTCCGTCACACTTTTGGCGGTTTCCAAAACCTTTGGTGCCGATGCCGTCCGGGCCGCGTATGCCGCCGGGCAAACCTGGTTTGGTGAAAACTACATCCAGGAAGCGGTGCAGAAAATCACCGAGCTGCGCGAGTTGCCCCTGGTGTGGCACTGCATCGGTCCGATCCAGAGCAACAAGAGTCGGCTGGTGGCCGAACATTTTGACTGGGTGCACACGGTGGACCGGCTCAAGATCGCCCAGCGTCTGAGTGAACAGCGCCCGGCCCATCTGGCACCGTTGCAGGTGTGTCTCCAGGTCAATGTCGACGGTGGCCCGACCAAGTCCGGCGTGGCCCCGCAAGAGGTCCTGGCACTGGCCCAGGCGGTGGCCCAGCTGCCGCGCCTGCGTCTGCGCGGCCTGATGTGTATTCCCGATCCAGCTCCTGATTTTGAAGCTGAATGTGCTTTATTCACAAGGGCTAGAGAGCTGTTTGATGCTTTAAGTAACTCAGGCCTAAAGCTCGACACCTTGTCCATGGGCATGAGCGCCGACCTGGAAGCCGCCGTGGCCTCGGGCAGCACCCTGGTGCGGGTGGGTTCGGCGATTTTTGGCGCGCGTCATTACCCGGCCTGACGGGGCTTGACCGAGCCTGGTCCAGGGCCGGTTCAAACATTGGGAGCGGCCAGGCCTGCATTAGCAAGGTCAGCGTGAAGAAGGCCAGCGAAAAACGAGTGAATGTGCTAAATTACCAATTAGTCACAAAGTAACGTATCCGTTTTTACTCAACTCGCCCCTTATGAAAATCGCCATCGTTGGCTCCGGTATTGCCGGTCTGGCTGCTGCCCACACCCTGCGCGGCCAAGCCGAAATCAGCCTGTTTGAAGCCGACAGCTATTTTGGCGGCCACACCCACACGGTCGACATCACCCTGCCGACACCGCAGGGGCCACAAACTTACGGCGTGGACACCGGTTTCCTGGTGTTCAATGAGCGCACCTACCCGAACCTGATCCGCTTGTTGGCCGAACTGCAGGTGCCCACCACCCAATCCGACATGTCGTTTTCGGTCCAGGTGCCGGGACAGGCCGGGGGTGCAGCGCTGGAGTGGAGCGGCTCCTCGCTCAACACGGTGTTTGCCCAGCGCCGCAACCTGCTCAACCCACGTTTTTGGCGCATGCTGCGCGACTTGCTGCGCTTTAACCGGCTGACCACCGAACTGGCGCTGCAGGGCGTGGACTCCGAGCTGATGCAGCCGCTGGCGGACTTTTTGCGCCAGGAACAGTTCTCCGACGAGTTCCGCGACTGGTACCTGCTGCCGATGCTGGGCTGCATCTGGAGCTGCCCGACCCAACAGATGCTGCAGTTCCCGGTGGCCACCATGGTCCGCTTCTGCCACAACCACGGTCTGATCCAGGTCAGCCATCGCCCGCAGTGGTGGACGGTGCAGGGCGGCGCACGCCATTACGTCGACAAGATCCTTGCTCACATCAGCGACAAACGCCTGAACACACCGGTGCAGCGTATTGCTCGGGACGCTGACGGGGTCAGCATCACTAGCAACGGGCAGACCGAGCGTTTTGACAAGGTGGTGCTGGCCTGCCATTCGGACCAGGCACTGGCGCTGCTGGCGCAGCCGAGTCAGGCCGAACAAAACACGCTGGCCAGCATCCGTTACCAGTCCAACCGGGCGGTGTTGCATACCGATGCGTCGGTTCTGCCGCGCAACAAGCTGGCCTGGGCGTCCTGGAACTTTGAGAGTGCCAGCACCCAAGGTGCGGTGCAACGTGATGCGCGGGTCTGCCTGCATTACCTGCTCAACCGCCTGCAGCCGCTGCCGTTCAGCCAGCCAGTGCTGGTGTCGCTCAACCCGGTGAAACCGATTGACCCGGCCAGCATCCACGGTGAGTTTGACTACGCGCACCCGGTGTTTGACCTGCACGCGATCCGTGCCCAAGCCCAGGTGCCTGCCCTACAAGGCCAGCAACACACCTACTTCTGCGGCGCCTGGACGGGGTATGGCTTCCACGAAGACGGTCTGAAGTCCGGGCTGGAGGTGGCGCAGCGCCTCACCAACTTGTCGACCACATGACAAACAGGCCCCCAGCCCTTATGAATCAAGCACCTTCTGCTATGACTTTCTTCAAAATCAGCTCAACCAAGGCATGAGTGTGTCCCCCCCCAACCCCGCCCCGCTGCAGCCGTTGATCGGTTTTGGCCAGGTGCGCCACACTCGCCTGAAACCAATACACCACGACTTCCATTACCCGACCTATTTCCTGATGCTGCCGATGCGCAGCCTGCAGGCCCATGGCTCGGGTGCGCTGGCACGCAACCACTGGGCACCGCTGAGTTTTTATGACACGGACCACGGTGATGGCCGGGCTGCGGACCGAGGCGGCGCGCTGGCTTGGCTCGACGAACTGCTGGCGGGTGAAGGCATTGGGGATGCCACCGGTGAGGTCTGGCTCCATGCCTACCCGCGGGTGCTGGGCTTTACCTTCAAGCCGGTGAGTTTCTGGTACTGCCACCGGCCGGATGGCAGCCTGCGGGCCATCGTGGCCGAGGTCAACAACACCTTTGGTGAGCGGCATTGTTATTTGCTGGACAGCCCAAGCTTCGGCCAGGAGTTGCGCGCGGCCAAGGTGTTCCATGTGTCGCCGTTTTGCCCGGTGGAGGGTGCTTACCGCTTTCGTTTCATGATCACGCCCGACTTCCAACGCACCGTGGCGCGCATCGACTTTGACGATGCTGCTGGCCCGCTGATCGAAACCAGCGTGGGCGGTGTTTTGGAGCCCTTGACCGCCCAATCGGCCCGGCGCGCCCTGCTGGGCTACCCGATGATGACCTTTGGCATCGCTTTTCGCATCCACTGGCACGCGCTCAAGCTGTTTGTCAAAAAGGTGCCGTTCTTTCGCAAGCCCCCACCGCCCGTTCACTTCACCACCCGTTGAGGTCACCCGCCATGCACTCCACCCACAGCAGCACGACCAGTCGGGCGAGCGTCTTTGTTCTACCCCAAAACTGCCCCAGGCCCGCACGCACGGTTTTCAAGCTGCTGCAAAAACTGCAGCATGGCAGCCTCACCGTCCGGTTGCCCGACGGCAGCATGCAGCGTTTTGGCCAGCAGACCCTGCCACATGCCACCCTGGTGTTGCACAACTGGACGCCGTTTAGTGCCGCACTCAAGTCGGGCGACATCGGTTTTGCCGAGAGTTTCATCGCCGGTGACTGGAGCACACCGAACCTGACCGAGTTGCTGCGCGTGCTGATCAAAAACCGCACCGAGGTCGAAGGTGTGATCTACGGCACCTGGCTGGGTCGGCTGCTGTACCGCATCAAACACCTGATGCACCGCAACACCAAGGCCAACAGCCAGAAAAACATCCACGCCCACTACGACCTGGGCAATGCCTTTTACAAGCTCTGGCTGGACGACACCATGAACTACTCAGCCGCCATTTTTGGCGGCGACATCACCCAGCCCATGGCCCAGGCCCAAGATACCAAGGTGCGCCGCGCGCTCAGCATGGCCGGGGTGAAGGCTGGCGACCGGGTGTTGGAAATTGGCTGCGGCTGGGGCGCGCTGGCAGAAAAAGCCACCACCGAATTTGGCGCCCACATCACCGGCGTGACGCTCAGCACCGAGCAACTGGCCTTTGCCCAGAACCGCATGGCGCGCCTGGATGTGGGCCAGCAAGCCGATCTGCGGCTGCAGGACTACCGCGACATCAACGACGCACCGTTTGATGCGATCTGCTCGATCGAAATGATTGAAGCCGTGGGGCGCGAGTACTGGCCCACCTACTTTGCCACGCTGGCCAAGTTGCTCAAACCCGGCGGGCGCGCCTGTGTGCAGAGCATCGTGATCGACGACGCCTTGTTTGACCGCTATGTGAACTCCACCGACTTCATCCAGCAGTACATCTTTCCGGGCGGCTGCCTGCCGTGCCCACGTGAGTTCCGCGCCCAGGCGGCAGCGGCAGGGTTGGAAGTGGTGGACGAATACGCCTTTGGCCACGACTATGGCGAAACCCTCAAACGCTGGCGCGACGCCTTCCTGAGCCGCCGTGTCGAGGTGCTGGCCAATGGCTTTGACGAACGCTTCATGCACATCTGGGAGTTTTACCTGGCCTACTGCGAGGCCGCGTTTCTGGAAAACAACATTGACGTGCTGCAGTACACGTTGCGCAAGCGTGCGGATTGATCCGGGACGACGTCCGTGACAACGCATGGTCTATGGAAGTCCGGAGCCATGCCATGACATACCAACCGGTGTGGTCGGCGAAGCGGGGGCAGGCCGCAGGCCTCAGACGCGCTGCGCTTTGCGACATCGGCCCACGGCCTTGCCCCGCCTCGCCTGAGAAGGACTTGGAACATCCAGCTTTCAGGAATCCGGCTGTTGAACGCTCGCGAACCCAAAGACTCACCGCAGCGGGTGGGGTAGGGCGGGACACCGATGTCGCAAAGCGCAGCGCGTCTGAGGTGGCCCGCCGTACCTCGCCCACTGCCACCAAGAACGCAGGACATCAGCGGTACAGCTCGCTTGATCACGCCGTCAAGCCGGGCCACACACCATGACCCCCCCACTCACCTGGCAACAAGGCTGGCGCTACGGCCTGATGGGCCTGCCGCTGGCTTTTGTGGCGCTGCCGCTGTATGTGCTGCTGCCCAACCACTACGCCCGCAGTTTTGGTGTGCCGCTGGCCACACTGGGTGCGGTGTTGGTGGCCGTGCGCCTGTTTGACACCCTGATCGACCCACTGCTGGGGCGCTGGGCCGATGGCCTGCACGAGCACGATCACGCGGCACAAGCTGCACCAGCCCGGGTGCTACGCTGGGCGGCCCTGGCTGCCGTGCTGTTGTGCGGCGGGTTTGCCGTGCTGTTTTTCCCACCCGCAGCACTGCACCACAGCCCCAGCCAGTTGCTGCTGTGGCTTGGTGCCACGCTGCTGCTGACCACCACCGCGTTCAGCGCGTTAACCATCCTGCACCAGGCCTGGGGCGCACGCCTAGGTGGGGATGCGCTCTACCGCAGCCGTGTGGTGGCCTGGCGCGAGGGGCTCGGGCTGCTGGGTGTGGTCATTGCATCGATTTCGCCGGTAGCCCTTGGTTTGCCTGCCACAGCCGCTATCTTGTTGGTAGTGAGTGTGGGGGGCTGGCTGGCCTGGCGCAGCGGGCCCCGGCCGCAGGCCAGTGGTGTGCTGATCTACCAGCCTGCCGCTGGCCGCTTGTGGCTGCCCTGGCGCCGGGCCCGATTCAGGCAGCTGATGGCTGTGTTCATGGTCAATGGCATTGCCAGCGCCATCCCCGCCACCCTGCTGCTGTTTTTTGTGCAGGACCGGTTGCAGGCACCAGCCAGTGCCGAGCCGCTGTTTCTGGGCAGTTATTTTGTCTGCGCCGCGCTGAGCATCCCGCTGTGGCTCAAAGTGGTGGCTCGCTTGGGTCTGGCGCGCACCTGGGGCCTGGGCATGTTGCTGGCGATTGGGGTGTTTGCCTTTGCGGCAGGTCTGGGCGCGGGGGATGTGGCCGAATTTGTGGTCGTGTGCGCGCTCTCGGGCGTGGCGCTGGGCACCGACCTGGCGCTGCCTGCCGCCCTGCTCGCCGGGGTCATCCAGCGTAATGGTGACCAGCAGCAGTTGGAGGGTGCCTACTTTGGCTGGTGGGCCTTTGCCAGCAAGCTCAACCTGGCCCTGGCCGCCGGGCTGGCACTGCCCGCGCTGGGCCTGCTGGGCTACACCCCCGGCGCCACCGACCCCGAAGCCTTGCGCACCCTGACCCTGGCCTACTGCGTGTTGCCCTGCCTGCTCAAAACGCTGGCCGCTGGCCTGCTCTACCTCCTCCTCATCCGAAAGAGACCATGAAAAGACGATTGCTCCTCTCTGCCAGCGCCGCCGCTGGCCTGGCCTTGAGTGGCTGCGCCTCCCAAGACATCGAGAGTTACGCCAGCCAGACCCCGGTGCTGGATTTGCGCAGCTACTTCAACGGCACCCTGACGGCCTACGGCCTCTTCACCGACCGATCCGGTGCGGTAGTCAAACGCTTCACCGTGCTGATGGTGTGCAGCTGGAGTGGCAACGAGGGTGTGCTCGACGAGTCTTTCACTTACTCCGACGGCAGCACACAAAAACGCATCTGGCGCCTGACCCAGCTGCCCGATGGCCGCTACACCGGTCGCGCCGACGACGTGGTGGGCGAGGCCAGCGGCCAGACCCGTGGCAATGCCTTCCACTGGACCTACACCCTCTCGCTGCCGGTGGACGGCACCGTCTACGAGGTGCAGTTTGACGACTGGATGTATTTGATGACCGACACCGTGATGCTCAACAAGGCGACGATGCGCAAGTTTGGTCTGCGCCTGGGCGAAGTCACGCTGGCGTTCACCAAACAACCGGTTTAACACCTTACAAGAAAAATTGGCCTCTAGCCCTTTATTGATAAGGGCATGTAGCTATTCTTATAGAAGCAATCCATGTCCCTACTCTGCCCCCTGAACCCGCCTCTGACCGACTGGCAAGGCAAAACCGTCTGGATTGTGGGCGCCAGCAGCGGCATTGGTGCGGCCACCGCGCGCGCCTTGCTGGCCCAGGGTGCGCGGGTGGTGGTGTCGGCGCGCAAGGCTCAGGCCTTGCAGGCGCTGGCGCAAGCCCACCCGCTGTGCCAGGCCTTGCCGCTGGACGCCACCGATCAGGCGGCGGTGCAACAGGCGACAGCCAGCCTGCTGGCCCAAAGCCCGCTTGACGGTGTGATGTACTGCGCCGGCCATTACGAGCCGATGCGCGCCGACGCGCTGGACGCGGCCAACATGCAGCGTCATGTCGAGGTCAATTACCTGGGTGCGCTGTACCTTCTCGATGCGGTCTTGCCCGCCCTGCGCGCGCGTGGCCAGGGCCATGTCAGCCTGGTCGGCAGTGTGGCGGGTTACGGTGGCTTGCCCAACAGCCTGGCCTATGGGCCAACCAAGGCAGCGCTGATCAACCTGGCCGAAGCGCTGTACCTGGACCTGCACCCGCTGGGCCTGGGGGTGTCGATCATCAACCCGGGGTTTGTCGAGACACCGCTGACCGCACAGAACAACTTCAAGATGCCCGCACTTTTGAGCCCCGATCAGGCGGCACGGGCGATTCTGCAGGGCTGGGCCAAGGGGCGGTTCGAGATCCACTTTCCCAAACGGTTCACACTGTGGCTCAAGCTGCTGCGCCTGCTGCCGTACCGTGTCTACTTCAACCTGGTTCAAAAGGTCACGCAATGAGCGATTCCACCCCATCAACCCCGGACCACCGTGCCCAAATGGCACGCATGGTGCAGTTTTTTGAAGCCGTGTCGCCACACAACCTCAACCGCCTGGGTGAGTTTTACCACCCGCAAGCCCGTTTTAAAGACCCGTTCAATGAGGTGGTGGGCATCCCGGCCATCCAGCACATCTTTGCCCACATGTTTGTGCAACTGGAGCAACCACGTTTTGTGGTGACCCACCAGATGCTGCAAGGCCAGCAGTGTTTTCTGACCTGGGAGTTCAGGTTTGGCTTCAAGGGGTTCAAGACCGGCCAGACCCAGACCATTCTGGGTGCAACCCACCTGGTGCTTGATGAGGCCGGGCTGATCACCCAACACCGCGACTACTGGGACGCCGCCGAAGAGCTGTACGAGAAATTGCCCGTGCTGGGTGGCCTGATGCGCTGGCTCAAACGCCGCGCTAATTCCTAATGGGTGTCTGACTGGTAGCGGACCGGCTCAAAGCCGCTCTAACTAGGCGCGTCGGCGCAGACATTCCATTCAACAACGCCACTGGGGGTGACGTTGAGCGGGTCAATTCAAGCAGGCTGGGTGTCGATGAAGCTGGGGCGCTGCGCCAGCTTGTCGTAGAGCTTGTGCAGGTTGGGGTGCGCCTCGCGCCAGTTGATCTCGGCAAAGCGAAAGTCCAGGTAACCCAGCGCCACACCCACCGCGATGTCGGCCAGGCCCGGGTGGGTGCCGGTGTAATAGGCTTTGTCGCCCAGACCCTTGCTCATGGCTTGTAACGCGGCATTGACCTTGTCGAGCTGCCGGTCGATCCACGCCTGGCTGCGCTGTGCCTTGGTGCGCCCGCCCCAGGCGGCTTCCAACCGCGCAAGAATGGCGGCGTCCAGCAAACCATCGGCCAGGGCCTCCCAGGTTTTGACTTCAGCGCGCTCACGGCCCACGGCGGGAATCAGCTTGCCGACCGGAGAGAGGGTGTCAAAGTACTCGACGATCACACGCGAGTCAAAAATCACATCGCCGTTCTCCAGCACCAGGCAGGGCACCTTGCCCAGCGGGTTGGACTTGGCGATCTCGGTCCCAGCGCTCCACACGTCCTCCAACACGTAGTCGTAGTCGAGTTTTTTCTCGGCCATGACGATGCGCACCTTACGAACGTAGGGGCTGGTATTGGATCCGATGAGTTTCATGGGCATGTGGCAGGTGATCAGTGATCGTGGTTGTTTGGCCGGATTTTATCCGTGGAGATGAATCTGAGCTGACAGGCAGGGCCATGGCCCTGCCCGCTGATCCAGCCAGCACCAACGGCACAGGGCGCCCCTACAATCTTGTCCATGAGTACCCACGCCATCTCCGCCCTCTCGCCGCTGGACGGCCGCTACGCCGCCAAACTTGCCAAACTGCGCCCCGCCATGAGCGAGTTAGGCTACATGCACCGCCGGGTGCAGGTTGAAGTCGCCTGGTTCATCGCCCTGAGCGACTGCGGCTTTGCCGAGTTCAAGCCGCTGTCACCAGGTGCACGCACCTACTTGCTCAGTCTGGTGAAGAACTTCTCGGCCACCGACGGTCTGGCGATCAAGGACATCGAGAAAACCACCAACCACGATGTGAAAGCGGTCGAATACTGGATCAAGGCCAAGTTCGAGGCCCGCCCGGAACTGCTGGCCGCGCAGGAATTTGTGCACTTTGGCTGCACCAGCGAAGACATCAACAACACCAGCCACGCCTTGCAACTCAAAACCGGACGTGACCAGGTGCTGCTGCCTGCCTTGGACGGCATCATCAACAAATTACGCGAAATGGCACACGACTTTGCCGCCGTGCCCATGCTCAGCCGCACCCACGGCCAGACCGCCAGTCCGACCACGGTTGGCAAGGAAGTCGCCAACGTGGTGGTGCGCCTGGTGTCGGCGCGCGACAAAATCGCCCGCGTCCAGCTACTGGCCAAGATGAACGGTGCGGTGGGCAACTACAACGCCCACCTGTCGGCCTGGCCCGAGTTTGACTGGGAGGCCTTCAGCCGCAAGGTGATCGAAAGCCCCGAGCCGCTCGGCCTGGGCCTCACATTCCAACCCTACAGCATCCAGATCGAACCACACGACTACATGGCCGAGCTGTTTGATGCCATCGCGCGAACCAACACCATCTTGATCGACTGGTCGCGTGATGTGTGGGGTTATGTCTCGCATGGCTACTTCAAACAAAAGCTCAAGAAGGGCGAGGTGGGATCCTCCACCATGCCGCACAAGGTCAACCCGATTGATTTTGAGAACGCCGAGGGCAACCTGGGCCTGGCCAACGCGGTGTTACGCCATCTGTCCGAAAAACTGCCGATCAGCCGCTTTCAACGCGACCTGACCGATAGCACGGTGCTGCGCAACATGGGTGTGGCGCTCGGGTACACCGTGCTGGCCTACCAGTCACTGGCCACCGGCCTGGGCAAGCTGGAGATCAACGAAGCGGCCATCGCTGCAGATCTGGATGCCTCGTGGGAAGTGCTGGCCGAGCCGATCCAGACCGTGATGCGTCGTTTTGGCCTGCCCGAGCCGTACGAGCAGCTCAAGGAATTCACACGTGGTGCCCCGATGACACGTGAGCTGATGCAAGGTTTCATCAGCAATCTGGCGATTCCTGAGTCCGAAAAAACCCGATTGCTGGCCATGACGCCGGGCAGCTACACCGGCAAGGCTGCCGAGTTGGCCCAACGCGTGTAAAGCCGCCCCCTGATGGCCACCAAATCCACCATTTTCAAAGCCAGCCTACAGATTGCTGACATTGACCACAGTTATTACGCCGACCAGACCCTGACCCTGGCGCGCCACCCCAGCGAAACCGATGAACGCATGATGGTGCGTCTGTGTGCGCTGGCGTTGCAGGCCCACCAATTGCAAAGTGTCTGTGGGGGTGACGGCACACTGGCTTTTGGCGCGGGTCTGAGTGATCCGGATGAGCCCGACGTCTGGCTGCGCGATTTCACCGGGTTAACGCGACTGTGGATTGAGGTTGGTCAACCCGAAGACAAACCACTCTCCAAAGCCTGCAACAAAGCCGATGCTGTCGTTCTGTACGCCTTTGGCCAGGCCGCCGACATCTGGTGGAAAGGCATCGAGAGCAAACTCACCCGGCTTGACAAGCTGCAGGTCTGGCGTATCCCCAGCAGCACCGCCCAGGCTTTGGTGCCGCTGGCACAGCGCAGCATGAGTTTGCAAGCCACGATCCAGGAAGGTGTGTTGATGTTGGGTGACGGACAACACACCATCGACATCGAGCCGCTGCGCTGGAAATAGTGGCGTCAAGACCAGGTTCTTGATACAAAGGGGCACCTTCTACTGCTGCCTCTGCCATGACCACCTCTGATTCCCCGCTTGTACTTACCAGCCGCGAACCCCGTGGCCTGGTTACCCTGACATTAAACCGTCCAGACGCCTTCAACGCCTTGTCCGAGGCGCTGATGTCTGCCTTGCAACACGAGTTGGATGTCCTGGCCACCGATGACAGCGTGTCTGTGGTGGTGATTGCCGCCGCTGGCAAAGCCTTTTGTGCCGGGCACGACCTGCGCGAGATGTGCGCCCAACCCTCAGACAGTTACTACCAGGCGCTGTTCAAACAATGCGCCAGGCTGATGATGAGCATCCAGAAGTTCCCGGTGCCAGTGATCGCCCGGGTGCAGGGTGTGGCCACGGCGGCGGGTTGCCAGCTGGTGGCGATGTGTGACCTGGCGGTGGCGGCCAGCAACGCTCGCTTTGCGGTGAGTGGTGTCAATCTGGGCCTGTTTTGCAGCACCCCCGGTGTCGCCCTGTCGCGCAACCTGGGGCGCAAGGCGGCGTTCGAGATGCTGGTCACCGGTGAATTCATCAACGCCCAGAAAGCCCTGGCAGAAGGCTTAGTCAACCGCGTGGCCGAGCCGGACCGGCTAGACGCAGAGTTGGCCCGCCTGGTCGATAACATCCTGGCCAAACCCCGCGCTGCGATCACGCTTGGCAAAAGCCTGTTTTACCGCCAGCTGGAAAACGGCATCGAAGCCGCCTACCTGGACGCTGCCCAAACCATGGCCTGCAACATGATGGACAACAGCGCGCTCGAAGGGGTGCAGGCGTTTATCGAGAAGCGGCCGCCAAACTGGCAGCGCGCCGAGCCGACGAGCCAATCTTGACCTGGGCCTGGCCGTCGATCACCACCACGTCTTTGACGCGGCAGGTGGTTTGCAGCGTGACCCGACCCTTGTCACCCATCTCCAGCACGGTCACGGTGGCTTGCACCGTGTCACCCGGGCGCACCGGCGCCAGAAATGTCAGGTTCTGCGCCAGATAAATCGTGCCAGGGCCGGGCAGACGGTTGGCCAGCACGGCCGAGATCAGACTGGCCGACAACATGCCGTGGGCAATACGCCCCTTGAACGGTGTACTGGCGGCGTACTCCTCATTCAGATGCAAGGTGTTCACATCGGTGGACACCGCTGAGAACAGCAGAATGTCAGCCTCGGTGATGGTTTTGGCCAATGTGGCGGTCATGCCCACATGCAGGTCTTCAATGTCGTAACCGTTTTGTTCGTTCATGGTGGAGGATCCTTGTATTGGGATTCGCAGATTGTCATGCCATGCCAATCAGATGTGCATCGTCCGTCGACCCAGGTCATTGCTTCAATAGGCTTGATGATGGGTTCACACAAGGCCTGGCAAACCTATGCACCTCCACAAACATGTTTCACACCTCAATGAGGTGACAAAAATTGTCAGACAGAGCGCGCAAAGTGACAAAAATGGCTTGGCATTTTGAGGACTTATTACGCGCACTTGGCCAAAAAGTCGCTTGGAAAGCCACCCCAAGCCCGCTAACATCCCTGGCACGGAAGCTGCTGACTGGGCAGGGTTACCGTTTTCTTTTTCTTCACCTCAAGGAGCTAGTCATGAAGCGTTCTATGCAACAGGGTTTTACCCTGATCGAATTGATGATTGTGGTTGCAATCATCGGTATTTTGGCGGCTGTGGCCTTGCCAGCTTATCAGGATTACACCAACCGCGCCAAGGCATCTGAAGTTGTCTTAGCGGCTAGTGCAGCCCGCACATGTGTGAGTGAGGTTGTCCAATCCAATGGACTGAGCGGTCTGTCGGCTGCATGTGGAGATGGATTCGTCGCTACCAAGTATGCGAAGGGTCTTAGTGTTGGCGACACTACTGGGGTTATTACTGTGTCCGGGCAAATCGTTGCAGCAAACGACTTGATCGTCACTTTAACACCCACATTGGTGTCAAGCCAAATTACTGAATGGAAATGCGCAGGTTCTGGAACCCCGAAATGGCTGCCAGCTTCTTGCAAGTAAACTGATTTACACAAAAAATGGGGAGCATGGCTCCCCATTTTTATTTGTCAAATATGAATCCAATAATTAGTAGGTTTTGGTTGGCTTTTGCTGCTGTTGCATTGTCACTGGCATGGATACTTCCAAACCACTCGATACCTTGGCTTGGATTTCATGGGGATGCATGGTGCTCAACAATACTATTAATTGTTTCAATATTTATTTTCGCAAGAAAAAATTTTGAGATGCAATGGAGTATTGCATCAGCAACCTGCTTATTCATTGCCACAATCCCTGCCCTGCAGTATATTTTTAACTTAATTCCCATATTCGGAGTTGCATGGATTAATGCAACCTACATTTTTGGTTTTTCGTTGGCTATATTGACCGGTGCAGCATGGGAAAAGACTACACCAAATCAAGTCGGCGACTATTTATTTCTGTCAATTGGAATTGCATCTGCAATATCTATTGGTTTGCAGTTACATCAGTTCTTTCGTTTAGATAGTATTGGCCCCTGGATATTAATGTCTTCAGGAACTCGACATTATGCCAATATGGCTCAGCCAAATCAACTTGCAAGTCTATTGTTGCTGGGAACACTAGCTTGTTGGTGGGGATTCTGGAGAAAACTCATTGGACCATACACAGCTCTTTTAATAGCTGCTTTATTTCTATTCGGTACAGCCCTAACCGAATCTCGAACAGCTTGGCTCAATGTCATGCTTATAGTTGTAGCAAGTTTAATCTGGCATAAATTGATCCCTTCGAAGTCATTTATTTACGGCATCCTAGGATTATCAATATTTTTCGCTGTCTGTGTTCTCAATTTGACAACAATCAACGAAGCACTTGGAGGTGGTTTGCCGGTAGAGTACCGATCCGCTTCAAACGACCCTCGTTGGGCAGCCTGGGTGATGTTTTTGAAGGCCGCAGTCCACGAGCCATTTTTCGGTTTCGGCTGGGGACAACTGGGGCACGCTCAATTTTTGATGATGGATGAAAAAATATCCTTCGGTGGGAGTTTTTTGCAAGCTCATAACCTCTTCATTGATTTGATTTTGTGGAATGGAATTCCATTAGGACTTGGCATCAGCATTTTTTTGATTTGGTGGTTCTTGTCAACAGCCAAAAATCTCACGAACCTCGCACAGCTGATGAGTTTTCTTTTCCTAATGGTGCTGGGCGTGCATTCAATGTTGGAATATCCACTACAGTATGCTTATTTTTTGCTTCCTGCAGGCATGATCATGGGCAGTCTCGAAACATCTTTGAACCATAAGAGCATCCGTATCTCTCATAAATTTCCCATTATTGTTGTCCTGATTTTGGGAATATGTGCTTTGCCAATAACGATACGCGATTATTTTCGAGTAGAGGATAGTTTTTATGGATTGAGGTTTGAACAAAAAAAAATTGCTTCTGACTATCCCAAGACACCACCAGATGTCATTGCCTTGACTCAATGGCGCGATTACATCATTTTTGCTCGCATGGAGCCTACACCAAACATAAATCCAGACCGCATAGCATGGATGAAGAATCTGGTATCCACGGTTCCCAGCGCCTATGGCATGTATAAACTTGCATCATTTTTGGCGGTAAATGACAGCCCCCTCGAGGCGAGTCAATGGCTCAGGCGGTTATGCCAAACCTCACCAAGCGATCAATGTGAAATAATTAGGAACGAATGGGCAAGTCAGTCAGAGATGAATTCAAAAATTGGTGGTATTCCCTGGCCAAATAAATAGCGAATAAAACAATCAAGAACTGGACGCAAACAGATTGCTTGATGGAACTTTTTTGCCAAACTAATCTAGTTTACTAGCTAATAATCCTGCACATCTTTGATCAAATGCAGTTTCTAGACCTAACGTAACAACTCGACACCTGTCGGTCAATGCTTCCTGTTGCACTTTTCATATTCATCCTCCTCCCCTGGCTGAACCCGTTTTCACCTGGCCCCACGGCGCAGGTGGTGCCCTTGTTGTTTGCCTGGGCCTGTGCAGCCGGGGTGCTGCTGACGCTGGTCTTTGATCGGCAGCGCGGTGAAAACCAGCAGATGGTGAAAGCCGTGGTGTTGGCTTGGTCCTTGGCGGCAGTGGTAAGTGCAGTGCTGGGCCTGTTGCAGTACTTTGGCCAAACGGCTGTGTTTGGCATCTGGGTCAACCACACCGAGCTGGGCCAGGCGTTTGGCAACTTGCGCCAGCGCAACCAGTTTGCGACGTTGCTGAGCATCGGGCTGGTGGCGCTGTTGTGGCTGGTGGCCCGCTCGGCGTCTTACACCACGACGGCGGCGCCGGTGGGGATGCTGCGGCTGCGGCCGAGCCAGCCGCGCTCGGCGTGGCCGTCGGCACGGTTGACACTGGTGCTGGTCGCTGCGGTCGTGTTGGGTGCGGGCAATGCCGCCTCGGCGTCACGCACCGGGCTGTTGCAGCTGGTGCTGATTCTGCTGCTGAGCCTGTGGTGGCAGCGCAAGGTGCCCAGACCTCAGGCTCGTCGCGTTTTGACGGTGGTGCTGGCGGCGCTGATCGCTTACGCGGTGGCAAGTGTTGCCCTGCCTTGGCTGGCCGGCCTGGACCCTCTCAGCAGCGGCGCTTGGGCGCGTCTGCGGGCGGGTGATCCGGCCTGCGCCAGCCGACTCACGCTGTGGGGCAATGTGCTGCATCTGATCTCTCTCAAGCCCTGGACGGGTTGGGGCTGGGGTGAACTGGACTACGCCCACTTCATCACGCTGTACCCGGGCACCCGGTTTTGTGACATTCTGGACAACGCCCACAACCTGCCGCTGCACCTGGCGGTGGAACTGGGCCTGCCTGTTGCGCTGGGGCTGTGTGGCCTGGTCCTTTGGCTGCTGTGGCGTGGCCAGCCCTGGCGCGAACGGCACCCGACACGCCAGTTGGCCTGGGGCATGCTGGCGGTGATTGCGTTACACAGCCTGCTGGAGTACCCGCTGTGGTACGGGCCGTTCCAGATGGCTGCGGCCTTGAGTCTGTGGTTGTTGTGGTGGGTGCCGCCGCATGGTGGTTTGGCCTGTACTTACAAGCATTCTTGTGCTCCAGCCCTCTATATCTGTGGGCTGTCTGCTATTGTTTTGGTGGCCTATTGCAGTTTTGCCTATAGGAACTATTACCTGGCCAGCCAGATCTATCTGGACCCAGACCAACGCGCCAGCGCTTACCGCGAACACACGCTGGACAAAGTCCGCCGTGTCTGGCTGTACCAGGACCCGGTGCGTTTTGCCGAACTGACCATCACCACGCTGACCCCCGCCAATGCGCCTGCCATCAACACCCTGGCCAAAAACATGCTGCACTTTTCACCCGAGGCTCGCGTGGTGGAGCTGCTGCTCAACAGCGCCTTGCTGCTGGGTCGTAACGGTGAAGTGGCTTTTTACGCTGCACGTTATCGGGCGGCGTTTCCCAAGGACTATGCGGTGTGGGCTGCCAAACATGGTGCGGCAGCGCCCGCACTGTGAGCCAGTCGGCGGCCTACCCAGCCGCCACAAAGCTGCCTGACTTGCCGCCATGTTTTTCCAGCAGCTGGCAGCCGGTGATGACCATGCCGCGATCCACCGCCTTGCACATGTCGTAGATGGTCAGCAGCGCCACCTGCAGCGCGGTCAGGGCTTCCATCTCGACGCCGGTGGGGCCCACGGTTTCGGCGGTCACGGTGCAGAAAACGGCGCTAGCCCTTGTTGAATCAGCCTGGATCACTTCAAACTCAATAGCCACCCGGGTCAGCGCCAACGGGTGGCACAGTGGGATGAGTTCGCTGGTTTTTTTGGCCGCCATGATGCCGGCCACGCGGGCGATGCCCAGCACATCACCTTTTTTGGCACTGCCCCCGGTGATCAGCGCCAGCGTATCGGGCCGCATCTCGATGCGGCCAGCTGCCACTGCCACACGGTGGGTGGCGGCCTTGCTGGCCACATCGACCATGTGGGCCTGACCTTGTGCGTCAAAATGGGTGAGGGTGCTCATGACAAACCGTTTCAATAAAGGGGACTGGGCAGGCCGGTGGGACCGAACCTTTACACGCGGCTGGCATCATACGGGCTGACGCGCACCACAGGCGCTAACCATGGACCTTCTTGGGACTGTATGCCACACAAATCACTAATGAATAATCGGCCTCTAGCCCTTATCAATAAAGGGCGTATAGCTATTGTTTTGGCAGTGGCTTGTGCTTGGCTGCCCGCCAGCCTGACAGCCCAGACACCCATGCCTGGCAGCACCGACAGTGCCTCGTCAAGCTTGCCGCAACTCGGCGACGGCAGCGCCCTGGCCAGCGCTGAAGAGCGCCGCCTGGGTGACCGCATTGCGGCCGAGCTGTTTCGTGACCCCGATTACCTGGATGACCCGGTGCTGGCCGACTATGTGCAAGGGGTCTGGCAGCCGCTGCTGGCCGCTGCCCGCCTGCGTGGCGAACTGACACCCGAGCTGGACGAACGTTTTGCCTGGCACATCATGCTGGGGCGCGACCGCACGGTCAACGCCTTTGCCCTGCCCGGTGGTTACCTGGGGGTGAACCTGGGGCTGCTGGCGGTGGTGAGCAGCCGCGACGAGCTGGCCTCGGTGCTGGGTCACGAGCTCAGCCACGTCACCCAGCGCCATATCTCGCGTCTGATTGCCAAGGACAGCGCGCAAACACCGTGGCTGATCGGCGCCATGATCCTGGGCGCACTGGCCGCCAGCAAAAGCGCCGACGCGGGCAGTGCGCTGATGGTAGGCGGGCAGGCCGTGGCGGCGCAAAACCAGCTCAATTTTTCACGCGACATGGAGCGGGAGGCCGACCGTGTCGGTTTTGGCGTGATGACCCAGGCCGGTTTTGACCCGCTAGGTTTTGTCACCATGTTTGACAAGCTGCAGCAGGCCGCACGTCTCAACGACAGCGGCAACTACCCCTACCTGCGCAGCCACCCGCTGACCACCGAACGCATCGCCGACATGCAGTCGCGCCTGCCGCTCGGTGCGCCACATGCGGTGGCTACCGCACCCACCCTGCTGCACGCCATGATGAGCACCCGCGCCAAGGTCTTGTCCAACCCCGGTGTGGATGCCTTGCGCAGCTGGCTGGCCCAAGCCGATGATGCGGGCTCTCGCATGTTGCCAGTGGCACAACAGGCCGGCACGGTGTATGGCGCCGCCCTGGCCGCCAGCCTGCTGCGCGAACCGGTGCAAGCGCGGCGTTATCTGGCCCGGCTGCAAACCCTGACGGCGGTGGATATGCAGGCGACGGCGCCGGTGCGCTGGCTGGGTGCAGAGATTGACCTGAACGCACGTGACCTGACACCAGCACAACTGGCGAGCCTAGCGACCAGCCTGGGCTTGACCCAGGGCGCCAGCTTGCCGCTGGCCCAGATGCGCCGCCCGCTGCTGATCTTGCAGGCCCAATTGGCCTTGCAGCTCAAACAGGCTGACATCTTGAGTCAAAGTATCCAGAACCTGCAAACCTGGCTCAGTAACCAGCCGCAGGACGCCTTGGTCTGGCAGACGCTGGCGGGTTTGTATGGGGCGCAGAACCAGGGTTTGCGCGCCCTGCGCGCCGAAGCCGAAGCGCAAGCTGCGCGGCTGGACTACACCGGTGCCATGGACCGTCTACGTGCCGCACAAGACCTGATGCGCAGCAACGAGGCACTGGGGCGGGCGGCCGACCACATCGACGCATCGATCATCGACACACGCCAGCGCCAGATCGCGGAATTACTTAAACAGCAGGCGCTCAAACACTGAGTCGATCGCCATCCCGAGCACGGAGTAAATCAGCGAGCCCAGCAGCGCCGCACCAAAGCCTTGCACATAAAAGCCCTCCAGCACACCCGAGGCAGCCCAGAACATCAGGGCATTGATGACAAACAGGAACAGCCCGAGCGTGACCAGGGTCACGGGCAAGGTGAGCAGCACCAGCACCGGGCGCAACACCATGTTGAACAGCCCGATCACCAACGCAGCTTTCATGGCCGCACCAAAACTGCCAACCACCACGCCGGGATAAAGATAGGCCACACACAGCAGGGCGGCGGCGCTGAGCAACCATTTGAGGATAAGTTTCATGGGGGACAGCTTAACCCCAAAACCCGGCCTGACCCGGTCGCAAGGGGTTTAACCCACCAGCTGCTGGCTGACCTGGGCGCCGCGCTTTTTCCACCAGCCGGCCATCATCACACCACCGACCACCAGCACATACACCACCCAGCGGGCCGCTGTTTGCCAGGGGGCGGCCGCGACGTCCCCGTGAAAGGGACCAAACACGTCCTTGAGCATCGGCTCACTGACGATCATTTTGGCGGCGGTCAAGGCCAGCACCGCGCCACCCAGCTGGACAATGAGCGGAAACCGCTGCACCAGCCTGAGCACCAGCGAACTGCCAAACAACACCATCGGCACACTGAGCAGCAGGCCAATCACCACCAGCTCCAAGGCGCCGTGCGCCGCACCCACCACACCGAGCACGTTGTCGACACCCATCAGCGCGTCGGCCACGATGATGGTTTTCATGGCTGCCCAAAAGGTGTAGGCCACCGGGTCGGCCGGGGTTTCGTCGGTATCGTCGGCCAGCAACTGGTAGGCCACCCAGATCAGACCGAGCCCGCCCAGCAACAGCAGCCCCGGGATATGCAGCAGCCAAACCGTGCCAAACGCCAGCATGGCGCGCACCGCAATCGCGCCAACGGTGCCCGAAACAACCGCCAGGTTTTGCAGATGGGGGGGCAAATTGCGCGCTGCGAGCGCAATCACGATCGCGTTGTCTCCGGCCAGCACCAGATCAATCAGCACAATGGCCAGCAGGGCCCACCACCAGGTGGCAGAAAACAGTTCCATAGGTGTTAGGTCAGTTCAAAACCGCCATCTTGCACCTTGCCACGTGAAACACCTTGCACCACGTCAACACTTGCGCAAAATGGCATCCAGAAAACACACAGCCCTGGGCCAGGTGGTATTTGGCCAGGGCTGACGGGGGGATGCACACAACACTGACGCTGGCTGTGGCACAGCCGAGGTCTGTTACAGCGAGATGCCGCCCGAGACTTCGATCACTTCGCCATTGATGTAGCTGGCTTCGTCGCTGGCCAGGAAAGCGTAGACATTGGCGATTTCTTCAGGTTTGCCCAGGCGGCGCGAGGCCACCTTCTCAGCCATCTTGGCCAGCACTTCGGCGGGCATGGCGGCCACCATCGGGGTGGTGATGAAGCCAGGCGCCACCGCATTGGTGCGCACACCCTTGGGGCCGAGCTCGCGGCTCCAGGTCTTGGTGAAACCGATCACGCCAAATTTGGTGGCGGCGTAGTTGGTCTGGCCAAAGTTGCCATACAGGCCCACCACCGAGCTGGCGTTCAGAATCACGCCGCTGCCCTGAGCCACCATGCCGTCGGCCACCGCCTGGGTGCAGTGGAAGACACCCTTCAGGTTCACGTCGATCACCTTGTCAAACTGCGCTTCGGTCATTTTTTGCAGGCGCGCGTCCTGGGTGATGCCCGCGTTGTTGACCAGCACATCGATGCGGCCAAACTTGGCCTTGACCTGAGCCACCACCTCATCCACCACAGGGCGCTGGGTCACATCCATGACAAACCCTTCGGCGGTGGCGCCCAAAGCGCGGCATTGGGCGACTGCCTCGTCCACCGCCTCTTGTTTGACGTCACAAACAATCACGATGGCGCCTTCCTGGGCGAACTTGATGGCGGTGGCCAGGCCAATGCCCTGCGCCGCGCCGGTGATGATGGAAACCTTGTTGCTGAGACGTGCTGTCATGATGATCCCCGGTGGTTGGTGAGTAAAAGCCCCAAAGATTCTAGAACCCGGAGATTGCACCAAGTTGACAGCGATAACAAGCTTTAAAAGTCGTAATCCACGGTGATTGGCGCGTGATCCGAGAATTTCTCAGCCTTGTAGATCGCCACCGCGTGGGCACAGGCGGCCAGTTGCGGTGTCGCCAGGTGGTAGTCCAGCCGCCACCCCACATTCTTGGCATAAGCCTGGCCGCGGTTGCTCCACCAGGTGTAGGCCTCGTCGGTGGTTGTGGGGTGCAGTTGGCGGTAGACGTCCACCAGACCGCCTTCGCCCAGCAGCTTGGTCATCCAGGCCCGCTCTTCGGGCAAAAAGCCGGAGTTCTTCTGGTTGCTTTTCCAGTTCTTGAGGTCAATCTCTTTGTGGGCGATGTTGACATCACTGCAAACGATGAACTCGCGTTGCGTCTTGAGCTGTTGCAGATGCGGGTAGATCAGGTCCAGAAACCGGTACTTGGCCAACTGGCGTTCCTCGCCCGACGAACCACTGGGAAAGTAACAACTGATGATGGAGCGCCGGGCCGTGGGGGTGTCAAAACGCAGCTCCAGGTAGCGCCCTTCGGTATCAAACTCGGCGCCATCAAACCCGGCGATGACCTCACTGGGTTCCTGGCGGCTGTAGATGCCCACGCCGGAGTAACCTTTTTTGTCGGCCAGATGGAAGTAACCCGTCAAACCTGCCAGCTGCTCAAAGCGGTCCGCCAGGTCGGGGGCCTGCGCCTTGACCTCTTGGACACAAATACAATCAGGCGCGGTTTTGTCGATCCATGCCTCCAAGCCCTTGCTGGTGGCGGAGCGAATACCATTGAGGTTCAGGCTGGTCAATTTGAACAAGGAATTCCCCATGTCAGAGTGTGTCGAAATCGAAAGCTGTACCAGCCCGGGCCAGGACAGTCTGGCACAAGACTTTGTGCAGTTTGCGGTGGCCAGCGGCGTGCTGCGCTTTGGTGAATTCAAAACCAAAGCCGGCCGCTTGAGCCCCTACTTTTTCAATGCCGGCCTGTTCGACGACGGTGCCAAGCTGGGCAAATTGGCGCAATTCTATGCGCAGCGCCTATTGGGCAGCGACATCGAATTCGACATGATTTTTGGCCCTGCCTACAAGGGCATTCCGCTGGGTGCGGTGCTGGCCGTGGAGCTGGCACGCTTGGGCCGCAACGTGCCTTTTGCCTACAACCGCAAGGAGGCCAAGGACCACGGCGAAGGTGGCTCGCTGGTGGGTGCGCCACTGCAGGGCCGGGTGCTGATCGTCGACGACGTCATGTCTGCAGGTACGGCCGTGCGCGAGTCCATCGCGCTGATCCAGCAGGCAGGTGCTACCGCGCATGCGGTGGTGATTGCGTTGGACCGCCAGGAAAAAGCCACGGAAAACGGCCAGGACGTCGAACACAGCGCGGTGCAATATGTACAGAACCAGCTGGGTCTGCAAGTCTGCTCGGTGGCCAAACTCAAGGATTTGCTGCAGTACCTGCAACACCACCGTGTGCCCGGGCTGGCCGATGCCCACGAACGGGTCGCTGCCTACCGCGCACGCTACGGGGCAGATGGCGCATGACCCAGACCCACGCTCCCGGGTTGTGGCAACGCGGTGGCGGTTTGGCTGGTGGGCTGGTGCTGGGCTGGTTGGCGGCGCTGGGCCACGGGGCGGTGCAGGCGCAGCTACCTACACCTGAGATCTACACCTGCCTGGATGCCAGGGGACGCAAGCTCACCTCGGACCGCCCGATTGCCGAGTGCCGTGACCGTGAGCAAAAAATCCTCAACCCCAGCGGCACCGTGAAAACCCGGATCGGCCCGACCTTGACCGCCAAGGAGCGCGCCGAACAGGAAGCCAAAGAAAAGGCCGAACAGGCGCAGCGCGCCTTGCTGGAAGAAGAAAAACGCCGTGACCGCGCCCTGCTGGTCCGTTACCCAACCCACAGCGCCCACCAGTTGGAGCGGGCCAACGCGCTGGACCACATCAACCGCGTCAAACAAACCGCGCAGGTCCAGGTCACCGACCTGCAGGCCCAAAAGACCAAGCTGTTGGATGAGATGGCCTTTTATGCCAAAGACCCCAGCCGCGCGCCGCTGCGGCTCAAACGCCAGATCGATGAGGTCAACCAGACCCTGGCTGCGCAGGGGCGTTTTCTGGCCGACAAGGATGCCGAGATCACGCGGGTCAACGCCCGCTTTGATGCCGAGCAACAGCGCCTGATGCCGCTGTGGCAGCAGGCCACAGCGGCCAAACCCGATTAAGCAGCGAGTTTTTTCTTCAGCAGCTCATTGACCAGCTGCGGGTTGGCCTTGCCTTGGCTGGCTTTCATGATCTGGCCCACCAGCGCGTTGAGCGCCTTGGCATTGCCCGCGCGGAACTCGTCCACGTTTTTCGGGTTGGCAGCGAGCACGGTGTCCACAATCTTCTCGAGCGCGCCGGTGTCGTTGGTCTGCTCAAGATCACGATCCTCCACAATTTGTTGGACAAAAGCCGCCAAATCGGAAATTTCGTTGTGTACCCGAACGCAAAGCTCCTGGAAAGCAGTCTTGGCTCCGCCGCCATTAATTTTCCCAATTGCAATCAACTTGATGACCTCGCCCACGGCAATGGGGTTCGGTACTTCAACGTCGTCAATGTCCAGGCCTTCTTTATTGATGAAAGCAGACACTTCACCCAGCACCCAGTTCGCTGCCAGTTTCGGATAGCCGCAGGTGTGCGCAACGGTTTCAAAATATCCCGCGAACGATTTACTTTGCGTCAGTCCGTTGGCGTCATAGTCTGATAAACCGTAGTCTTTGACAAAACGTGCCGCCATGACACGTGGCAGCTCGGTCATACCGGCGCGAACACGCTCCACCCACTCAGGCGCAATCACCAGCGGTGGCAGATCCGGGTCGGGGAAATAGCGGTAGTCGGCAGCGTCTTCCTTGCTGCGCATGGCGCGGGTTTCACCGGTGTCAGGGTTGAACAAGACGGTGGCCTGCTGGATGGCACGACCATCCTCAATTTCGTCGATCTGCCAGCGGATCTCGTAGTCAATCGCCTGCTGCATGAACTTGAAGCTGTTGAGGTTCTTGATCTCGCGCCGGGTGCCCAAGGGCTCGCCGGGTTTGCGCACCGAGACGTTGGCGTCACAGCGGAAGCTGCCTTCCTGCATGTTGCCGTCGCAGATGCCAATCCAGGTGACGATCTTGTGCAACTCCTTGGCGTAGGCGACCGCCTCGGCCGTGGAGCGCATGTCGGGCTCGGTGACGATCTCCAGCAGCGGTGTGCCAGCGCGGTTCAGGTCGATGCCGGTCTGACCGATGAAGTCTTCGTGCAGCGATTTGCCCGCGTCTTCTTCCAGATGGGCGCGCACCAGGCGCACCGTTTTTTTCTCGTCACCCAAGTAAAACTCGACCGAGCCGCCCTGAACCACCGGGATCTCGAACTGGCTGATCTGGTAACCCTTGGGCAAGTCGGGGTAGAAGTAGTTCTTGCGGGCAAAAATGCTGCGTGGTGCGATGTGCGAGCCCAGCGCCAGACCCAGCTCAATAGCCCGCTCGACCGCACCCTTGTTCATCACCGGCAGGGTGCCGGGCAAAGCCAGGTCCACCGCACAGGCCTGGGTGTTGGGCTCGGCCCCGAATGCCGTGGCGGCCCGGCTGAAGATCTTGGACCGGGTGGACAGCTGGGCGTGGGTCTCGAAACCAATCACAACCTCATACCCCCTTACCAGAAGGGACTTTTGCGCTACAGATTTTGTATCAGTCATAGTGTTTTTTCTCAGATACCTTGCGGGCGACGGGTATGCCAGTCGGTGGCCTGCTGGAAGCGGTGTGCCACATTGAGCAGGCGTGACTCGCTCAGGTGGTTGCCAATCAGCTGCAAACCAACAGGCAGGTTGCCTGCGCCAAAACCGACCGGCAGGCTCATGCCGGGCAAACCCGCCAGCGAAGCTGGCAAGGTGAAGATGTCGGCCAGGTAGTCGGCCAGCGGATCGTTGCCGTGGCCACCCAGTGCCCAAGCCACCGTGGGTGCGACCGGCCCGGCGATCACGTCGCATTGCTGGAAGGCCTGCTGGAAATCGTCGGCAATCATGCGGCGGATCTTCTGCGCCTGCAGGTAATAGGCGTCGTAATAACCGTGACTCAGCACATAGGTACCGATCATGATGCGGCGTTTGACCTCGTCACCAAACCCTTCGGCGCGGGTCAGTTCGTACATGTCGTTGAGGTCTTTGAAGTCTTTGGCGCGGTGGCCAAACTTCACGCCGTCAAAGCGGCTCAGGTTGCTCGACGCCTCAGCGGGTGCAATGATGTAGTAGACCGGAATCGACAGCTCGGTACGCGGCAGCGAGATCGGCACCAGCCGGGCGCCGAGCGCCTCGTATTCCTTGAGCGCGGCATCTACCGCAGCACGCACATCCGGTGCCAGGCCTTCACCAAAAAACTCGGCGGGTACACCAATACGCAGGTCCTTGATCGGCTCCGCCAGCGTGCGGGTGAAATCCTCGGCAGGCACATCGAGCGAGGTCGAATCCCGCTCCGGGTCCGACCCGCACATGCTCGAGAGCACCAGGGCACAGTCCTGCGCGCTGCGTGCCAACACACCGGCCTGGTCCAGGCTGGAGGCAAAAGCCACCATGCCGTAACGCGAGGCGCGGCCATACGTTGGCTTGATGCCAGTGATGCCACAAAACGAAGCGGGCTGGCGGATCGAGCCGCCGGTGTCGGTACCCGTGGCGACTGGTGTCAGTCGGGCTGCGACCGCTGCGGCACTGCCGCCGGAGGACCCACCCGGTGTGCGGGTGATGTCCCAGGGGTTTTTGACCGGGCCAAAGGCCGAGTTTTCGTTGGCCGAGCCCATGGCGAACTCGTCACAGTTGAGCTTACCCAGGGTGACAACACCAGCGTCGGCCAGCCGTGACACCACCGTGGCGTCAAACGGTGAGTGGTAGCCGTCCAGCATGCGTGAGCCCGCAGTGGTGGCGAAGTCACGGGTGACAAAAATGTCCTTGTGGGCCATCGGCACACCTTCAAGGGCACCAGCGCTGCCAGCGGCCAAACGTGCGTCAGCGGCACGAGCCTGGGCCAGCGTGGCATCTGTATTGGTATCCAGAAAAGCACCCAAGTTGGCGTGTGACTTGGCACGCGCTAGGAAATGCTGCGCGGTTTCGACCGCAGAGACCTTGCGGTCATGCAGCGCGCTGGCCAGTTCGGCCACGGTCAGATCGTGAAGATCGGTAGATTGCGTCATGATAAAAATGGGTTTGGCTTATTCGATGACCTTGGGCACCAGGAACAGGCCGGACTCGACCGCGGGTGCACTCTGCTGGTTGGCTTCGCGCTGGTTGGGCTCACTCACCACATCCTCACGCAGGCGCAGCGCCATGTTGCCAGCCACATCGACCGGATGCGCCAAGGGCACCAGGCCCGAGGTGTCCACCAGACGCATTTTTTCGACCACGCCGAAAAAATCATTGAGTTGCGAGCACAAGCGTGTGCGCTCATCGGGTTGGAGACCAAGCCGCGCCAGATGCGCCAGGCGGTCGATATCAGCAAGGGTCAGAGACATGGCTTTATTTTGGTTGCAACAGGGTGTAAATCAGGGTGTCAGCAACCCCTGGACACGGCTTGTGCAGGGGGGATAGGGTATTATCCCGTCTTTGGGCAGCAGTCCAAAACGGCATGGTTTATTGCCGAAAACCCACCATTTTGAACACATTACAGGGTGACAACCGAGCCGAAGCGCCGTTTGTACCCGAGAGGACCGATTCATGTTTGGAGCATTCCGTCAGTATTTCTCCACTGACCTCGCCATTGACCTGGGCACCGCCAACACCCTGATTTACGTACGTGACAAGGGTATTGTGCTGGACGAACCCTCGGTGGTGGCGATCCGCCACGAAGGTGGCCCCCAAGGCAAAAAAACCATCCAGGCGGTGGGCAAAGAAGCTAAAGCCATGTTGGGCAAGGTGCCCGGCAACATCGAGGCGATCCGCCCGATGAAAGACGGCGTGATCGCCGACTTCACCGTCACCGAGCAGATGCTCAAACAGTTCATCAAGATGGTGCACCCGCGTTCGGTGTTTCGGCCCAGCCCGCGCATCATCATCTGTGTGCCCTGCGGCTCGACCCAGGTCGAGCGCCGCGCCATCCGCGAAAGTGCGCTGGGCGCCGGTGCCAGCGATGTGTACCTGATCGAAGAACCCATGGCAGCGGCCATAGGCGCCGGCTTGCCGGTGTCTGAAGCCAGCGGCTCGATGGTGGTCGACATTGGTGGTGGTACCACCGAAGTCGGCGTGATCTCTCTGGGTGGTATGGTCTACAAGGGCAGCGTGCGTGTTGGTGGCGACAAGTTTGATGAGGCGATCATCAACTACATCCGCCGCAACTACGGCATGCTCATTGGTGAACCCACCGCCGAGATGATCAAGAAGAATATCGGCTCGGCTTTCCCGGGCAGCGAGGTGCGCGAGATGGAAGTGCGAGGGCGCAACCTGTCTGAAGGTGTGCCACGCAGCTTCACGATTTCCAGCAACGAAATCCTCGAAGCCCTGACCGACCCGATCAACAACATCGTTTCGGCGGTCAAAAACGCGCTGGAACAAACCCCGCCCGAACTCGGTGCCGACATTGCCGACCGCGGCATGATGCTCACCGGTGGCGGCGCCCTGCTGCGTGATCTGGACCGCCTGCTGGCCGAAGAAACCGGCCTGCCGGTGCTGGTGGCCGAAGACCCGCTGACCTGCGTGGTGCGTGGCTGCGGTATCGCGCTCGACCAGATGGAACGTCTGGGCTCCATTTTCACCAGCGAATAAGTACCAGGAGTCAGCGGTGCCACTGGGTACGCTGGACAGATCACCGCCGCCATTCTTCCGGCAGGGGCCATCGGCCTTGTCCAAGCTGGTTTTTTTTGGTGTGTTGGCCGTGCTGCTGATGGTGGCAGACAACCGGTTCAGCATCATCAGACCGGTTCGTGCTGCGATTGCCACGGTCATCTACCCCTTGCAGTGGGCCATGCTACAGCCGGTGGTCTGGACGCGAGAAGGTGGCAAGTACTTTGATTCCCTGACCACCTCCCAGGCCAATGAGGCAGCGGCGCAATACCAGTTGGGCCTGCAATCCCAGCGTGCCCAACAGGTGGAGCAGCTCAGCCAGGAAAATGTCCGATTGCGCGCTCTGCTGGGCCTGCGTGAACGGGTCAACACACCTGCTCTGGCAGCACAGGTCCTGTATGACGCGGCCGATCCGTTTACCCGCAAGGTCATCATCGACAAAGGCGCCCTGGCTGCTGTGCAGTCAGGCTCGCCAGTGCTGGACGAGCTCGGTGTGCTGGGCCAGGTCACACGTGTTTATCCGCTCGTCAGTGAAGTCACCCTGATCACGGACCGCAACCAGGCCATTCCGGTGCTCAACGCCCGCACCGGTTTGCGCGCCCTGGCTTTTGGGGATGACACCCCGGGCAAGGGTTCACTGGAACTGCGTTTTTTGGACGCCAATGTGGACCTGCAAGCCGGTGACCTGTTGACCACCAGTGGTGTGGACGGCGTCTACCCCCCTGGGCTGCAAGTGGCACGGGTGGACAAAATCGAACGTGGCGCAGATTCTGCCTTCGCACGGGTGCGCTGCATCCCGGTGGCAGCTACCGCTGGCAGCCTGCATGTGCTGGTGCTGCAACCACTGAGCGGACAGGTGCTGGCACGGCCAGAGCCCACTGTCAGCGTGCCTGCGGCCAAAGCCAAAGGAGGCAAACCATGATGATGCCGCGTGGCCAGCAGTTGTTATTGCCAGCCAATCCCTGGTTCATCTGGGGCAGCCTGATCACGGCGCTGGCGCTGAATATGCTCCAAAACATGGGGCTGTGGGGGCGCGCCGCCTGGTTGCCGGATCTGTTGGCACTGATCCTGGTGTTCTGGGCCATTCACCAGCCCCAGCGGGTGGGTGTGGGGGCGGCCTTTTTGCTGGGTCTGGCGATGGATGTCCACCAGAGCGCGTTGCTGGGTCAGCATGCCCTAGCCTACAGTGCCTTGAGTTTTTTGGCCATTGGCATTCACCGGCGGATTCTGTGGTTCTCGGTGCCGAGTCAGGCGCTGCAACTGCTGCCGTTGTTTGCCGCGGCACACGCACTGACCTTGATCATCCGGCTGCTGACCGGGGAGTATTTCCCCGGATGGTCGGTGGTGTTGTCCCCGCTGATTGAGACCCTGTTGTGGCCGGCGGTGAGTGTGTTGCTGTTGCTGCCGCAGCGCCAAGCGCCCGACCGTGATGACAACCGCCCGCTCTAAACCATGACGGTGATCCGCAACGTTCAGGCCGAGCTGTCGCGTTTTCGCCTGCGGGTGCTGGTAGCCAGTATCGTGGTGGTGGGGTGTTTTGGCCTGGTGGCCGCACGGCTGGTGTATCTGCAGGTCACGCGCCACGAGGACCTGCTGGCTCAGGCTGAAAACAACCGCACCGCCATCGTGCCGATCGTGCCCAACCGGGGCCTGATTCTGGACCGCAACGGGGTGGTGCTGGCCACCAACTATTCCGCCTACACGCTGGAAGTCACACCCTCCAAGGTGGCCAACCTGGAGCAGACCATCGACGATCTGGCCAAGGTGATTGACATCACACCGCGGGATCGCAAACGTTTCAAAAAATTGCGTGAAGAGGCCCGCAGTTTCGAGTCCTTGCCGCTGCGCAGCCGACTCACCGACGAAGAGGTCGCCCGCTTTGGTGCGCAACGCTACCGCTTCGCGGGGGTGGACATCAAAGCCCGCCTGTTTCGCAACTACCCGTATGGTGCGCTGGCCAGCCATGTGATCGGTTACATCGGACGCATCAACGCGGCTGAAAAAGAAGAGCTGGAAAACTCCGAAGACCCAGCCAACTACCGTGGCACCGACTACATCGGCAAACTCGGTGTGGAGCAGAGTTTCGAGCCCCAGTTGCACGGCATCACCGGCGTGGACTCGATGGAAACTTCGGCTGGCGGGCGCGCCACCCGGCGCCTGACCAGTCAGCCATCGACACCTGGCAACACCATCAAGCTGTCGATCGACATCAAGCTGCAAAAACTCATCGAGGATCTCTATGGCGAACGCCGTGGTGCGCTGGTGGCCATCGACCCCAAGACCGGTGAAGTGCTGGCCTTTGTCAGCAAACCCACCTTCGACCCCAACCTGTTTGTGGAAGGCATTGACCAGGAAAACTGGCAGCTGCTCAACGAGTCCATTGACAAGCCTCTGCTCAACCGGGCATTACGTGGCACCTACCCACCGGGCTCCACTTACAAACCCTTCATGGCATTGGCCGCTCTGACCACCGGCAAGCGCAACGCCAGTACCTTGGTCAATGACCCGGGCTTCTACATGTTTGGCGGCCACCGTTTTGGCAGCCCCGAGACCGACCGCACCGGCATCATGGACATGCGCGCCGCGATCCTCTACTCCAGCAACGCCTATTTCTACTCGCTGGCCAATGAACTCGGTGTGGAGACGATGCATGACTTCATGGCCCCGCTGGGTTTTGGGCAGATCACGGGCATCGACATCCACGGCGAAGTACGGGGGGTGTTGCCCAACCAGGCCTGGAAACGCAGCTACTTCAAACGCCCCGAACAACAGAAATGGTATGCAGGTGAAACCATTTCCCTCGGGATCGGGCAGGGTTACAACAGTTTCACCATGCTGCAGCTGGCTCAAGCCACAGCCACGCTGGCCAATGGGGGTCTCAAACACAAACCCAGGCTGGTGATTGCCACACAAGATGCCCACACGCGGGTCGAGTCACCTCTGGCGGCCAATCCGGCGGTGAATCTGGGCTTCAAACCGGAACATGTGGACACCATCCGGCGCGCCATGATGGGTGTGGCGCAAGAGGGCACCTCGTCGCGCGTTTTTGCCGGTGCCAGCTACACCAGTGGGGGCAAGACCGGCACAGCGCAAGCCGTGTCGCTCGGCAAAAACGAAAAATACAGTGCCATCCGAACGGAAGAGCGCAAACGTGACCACTCGCTCTACATCGCTTTTGCGCCAGCCGACGACCCCAAGATTGCGCTGGCCTTGATTGTTGAAAACGCCGGTTTTGGCTCCACAGCGGCGGCTCCCATCGCCAGGCGTGTATTTGACTACTGGCTGCTTGGGCAATACCCCAGCGAGGAAGACCTGGCGGCCGTCAGCCGCGGTCAGGCCACCGCACCGATTGGCCAACCACGACTGGCCAGCGAAGTGCCCCTGGCCAGCGTTTCAGGCCTGCCCAATGCAGCGGCCTTGGCTGCCAGTGCGACAGCCTCTCAGGCAGCGGGTGCGGCAAGTGGGGCCACATCGGGCGCCCTGGCTGCGTCTGCCACGCCAGCCGCCAGCGCAGCCAACCCACTTACGCGCAGGTGATTCGGTCGCGCCCGTCCTGCTTGGACCGGTACAGCGCAGCATCGGCACGGGCCGTCAGGCTGTGGGTGTCATCTTCGGGATGGGCCAGCGCCACGCCGCCGGACATCGTGACCGTGAGCACCAGCGCCTGGGTACGCCGGTCACGGATTTTGAGCGCCTTGGTGTGTGCACGCACCTGCTCGGCCACCTTGAGACACTCTTCCAAAGTGGTATCTGGCACCAGCACGGCAAACTCCTCACCACCGTAACGCGCCACACTCAGCGTTCCATCCGGGGGGAGACAAGTTCTGAACACCTCACCCACGGCTTGCAACACACGGTCACCCTTGAGGTGCCCATGGGTGTCGTTGACAGCCTTGAAATGGTCAATGTCAAACATGATCAGACCGTGCTGACGCGCCTCGTTGGCAGGCCGCGCCAGCATCGCCGCCAACCGCTGGTCGAAGCCTTTGCGGTTGAACACCTGGGTCAACGTGTCGATCAACGACTCGTCACGTACCCGGTTGAGTTCATTCTGCAAACGCTGGATTTCACTCTGACTGCCCTTGACATCCGACTCCAGCGCATGGGCTGAGCTGCGCATACGCACCGTGCTCTCCATCACCTGAAGCACCATCGGCGCCATCAGTTGGTTGTTGAGGGTTTGCAAATTGGCGGCCAAGGTGTCGAGCTGCGCGCTGAATTGATCGGCGCTGTTGCCGGTATTGCCTGCGGCATCGGCCAGGGTGACCATGACCTTCTGCAACTCGTTGCCAATGCGGTGCATCGCCTGGGGATCCAGTTCCGCCACATGAGCCTGGTACAACATCAACAAGTCATCGTCGGTGAGTCGGCGACCACCGCGCATCAGCAGGTCCATGGCGTGGTTCAAGCGGGTGTTGATGCCAGCAGCGTACTCAAACCAGACGGTATAGGTCAGTGGATTGAAGGCCGCATCATGCTGACCCATACGCGCCAGCACGATGCGCAGCAGCTCGGCGCTTTGTTCTTTCGACTGTGAGTAGCGCAAGATCAACTTTCGAAGGAAGAGTCGACGGTCAAAGCCACCATGATAGCCACTCAGCGCAAAAAGGCGTCATAACTTGTCTTCAAAATGAGCGCACTGACCACCACCAGAAACACCCCCCGCACAAAGCCGGTGCCATGTTTGAGCGCCAGCCGGGTGCCCAGCAGGCTGCCCAGCACATTGGCCAAGGCCATCACCAGCACAAAATGCCACCAGATGTGTCCTTTGCTGATGAACAGTACCAGCGCCGCCACATTGGTGGCGCAGTTCACCAGCTTGGCCGCTGCCGAGGCGCTCAGAAAGTCGTACCCCAGCACCCGCACAAACAAGAACACCAGAAAACTGCCGGTGCCCGGGCCAAAAAAACCGTCATAAAACCCAATGACCAGACCAATCGCGGCCGCCGCCAGCTGCTCCTGACCACCTGCAAAACGCGGTACATGGGTGCGGCCCAGTTCTTTTTTGGCCAGCGTGTAGAGCAGCACCGCCAGCAGCACCAGCGGCAAGACCTTGCGCAAAAAATCAGGTGAGATCACCGTCACCAGCCAGGCTCCGGCAAACGAGGCCACCAGACCCGCCACCGCGGCTGGCCACAGGGCGACCCAACGTATCTGCACCCGGCGGCTGTATTGCCAAGTGGCAAAGGCCGTGCCCCACAGCGATGCCCCCTTGTTGGTGCCAAACAGGGTCGCCGGGTGGGCGGTGGGAAAAGCGGCAAACAGGGCAGGCACCAGGATCAGACCACCGCCACCAACGATGGCATCGACAAAACCGGCAAACAGACTGGCCAACGACACAATGAGTAATTCCATGGGGGCCATTGTCGCATTGGCCACGCCTCGGCCAGCTTCTTTTTGTATAGCTATTGACCCTTTCTAGATAAGGGCTGAAAGCCTATTTTTCATATAAACCCGGTCACCCCTCGAGGGGGCGGCGCAGCCATTAAAAAAGGCACCGGGTTGGCCGGTGCCTTGTCTCTGTTTTTTTGTGTGACCTTGTTGGGTCTGTCTCCTGGGGCCTCTCACCATGCCTGGGCGTAGCGCCCGGGTGATGGGTTGACTGTATGCGCCACAGGGGTCGGTGGCCATCAGGACATACCCTTTTCAGGTTTACCCTTGATCTGCGTCTAGGAATCGGGTCCAGGCCTGCCCAGCACCTTGTGGGTCCGGGCCAGGCATTGGCACAGAACTACTTGGCTGCGCCCGCCACCACCGGCAAACCCGCCTTGCTCCAGGCGATCAGACCACCGTCCATGTTCACCGCCTTGGTGAAACCGGCCTTGGCCAGGATCTCCTGGGCACGGGCCGAGCGTTGGCCGCTGCGGCAGAACAACACCACCGGCTGGTTCTGGTGGGCGCGCAACTCCGGCAGACGGCTCTCCAGCTGACCCAGCGGGATCAGCGTGGTGCCGGGCGCATGGCTCTCGGCGTATTCGTTGGGTTCGCGCACATCAATCACCAACGCGCCCTGGCTTTGCAGGGTGGCACCCTGATTGACATCGACGCTGGCCACACCGGCCCAGGCGCCAAGTGAGGCGCTCAAAGCAACACACACCAGTGCAGATCGAAGCCATTGTTTGTTTGTCATGCGGTTCACCTTGTTTGAAAAAGAGGCAGAGCATACAGGCGAGCACCGGCCCCAGCCAGCTCAGATGTCAAATCTGACACCTTGCGCCAGCGGCAGCGCGCTGGAGTAGTTGATGGTGTTGGTGGCTCGGCGCATGTAGGCGCGCCAGGCGTCCGAGCCACTTTCGCGGCCACCGCCGGTTTCTTTCTCACCCCCAAAAGCACCGCCAATTTCAGCACCCGAGGTGCCGATGTTCACATTGCTGATGCCGCAGTCCGACCCGGCCGCCGACAGGAAACTCTCCGCCTCACGCAGGTCGTTGGTGAAGATGCTCGACGACAGACCTTGCGGCACGTCGTTGTTGAGCGCGATGGCCTGGGCCAACGTCTGGTAGCTCAGGATGTAGAGGATGGGCGCAAAGGTCTCGTGGCACACCACCTCGGTCTGCGCGGGCATCTCCACCAGCGCCGCGCTGACGTAAAACGCCTGCGGGTACTGCGCTTGCAACACCCGTTCACCCCCGGTGACCACACCCCCTTGCTGACGCGCCAGGACCAGCGCCTGCTGCATGGCCTCAAACGCGGCCTGGTCGATCAGCGGGCCCAGCAGCGTGCCGGGCTCGGTGGGTGCGCCGATCCTGAAACTGGCATACGCCTTCTTGAGCCGCGCGACCAGATCACCATAAACATCCGCATGCACGATCAGACGCCGTGCGGTGGTGCAGCGCTGCCCGGCCGTGCCCGCTGCGGCAAAAGCCACCGCGCGCACCGCCATGTCCAGGTCGGCACTGGGCGCCACCACAATGGCGTTGTTGCCACCCAGCTCCAGCAGGCTGCGGCCAAACCGTGCTGCAACTGCCTGGCCCACGGCCCGGCCCATGCGGGTGCTGCCGGTGGCCGACACCAGGGCCACCTTGGGGTGGTCCACCAGCGCCTGGCCGACATCGGCGTGACCCAGCACCAGCTGGTTCAGGTCGCGGCTGAGCGCCGGTTGGCCAAAACGCACACAGGCGCGCTCAAACAAGGCCTGCACCGCCAGTGCACACAGTGGCGCTTTTTCGGAGGGTTTCCAGACCACCGCATTGCCACAGACCAGCGCCAAGGCCGCGTTCCAGGCCCAGACCGCCACCGGGAAGTTGAAGGCGGTGATCACCCCCACCGCGCCCAGCGGGTGCCAGGTTTCCATCATGCGGTGGCCGGGGCGCTCGCTGGCCATGGTTGAACCGCAGAGCTGGCGCGACAGGCCCACGGCGAAGTCGCAGATGTCGATCATCTCCTGCACCTCACCCAGGCCTTCCGAAGAGACTTTGCCCACTTCCAGCGTCGCCAACTGACCCAGCTGCTGTTTGTGTGCACGCAACTCCTCACCCAGCAGGCGCACCAGTTCACCACGCTGCGGTGCGGGCACCAGACGCCAACGCAAAAAAGCACCATGGGCACGCACGGCGGCATGGGCCACCTGGTTCAGGGGTGTGCTGTGGACCTGGGCCAGCAGCTGGCCGTCGATTGGCGAGACCGTGGCCAGATCACCGCCTTGCAACACCTGGGGGGCCACACCCAAAGAGGCCATCAGTTCGGTGACAGAGGTTGGCATGATTGCTCCTGAAAAAGGTGCTGCTAGCCCTTATTCTATAAGGGCTATCGCCCATTTTTACCTATAACTCCTCGGGTCGATGGGTCGGACAGTGTCCGTCCCCCGGCTACCAACTCAACCAATCGACTCGACCTGGCGCGACTGCTGGTAGGCGCTGCCAAAGCGGTTGGCCAGCAGGTCGGGCAGGGCCACCTGCTCCTGTTTGATGAAGCCCGACTGCGGTAGCTTTTTCTCGCGGAACAGGTCGATGGCGCCACAGATGCCCGCTGCCGTGGTGATCTGGATCGCGCTCATCGGGTTGGTCTCACTGCGGTCGGCAAAAATCTTGCGGGCAAACACCTCTTGCATGAACTTGCCGTCACATTCACCGCTGACGGTGACAAACACCAGCACCACGTCCTGCATCGTCAAGGGCACGGATTTGCGCAGGATCGCCTTGAGGGTTTCCTGGTCGTGCTGCATGCCCAGCTCCTGCAGCAGCATTTTCATGATGGCGCCGTGGCCGGGGTAACGCACGGTCTTGTAGTCCAGCGTTTGCACCTTGCCTTTGAGCGTGTCGCACAGGGTGCCCAAACCGCCCGAGGTGTTGAAGGCTTCGTACTCGGTGCCGTCCAGGCTGAAATGTTCCATACCTTCAAGCGGCAGCACCTCGATCACGTTGCCGTCCCGGATGGCTTCGCAGGGGTGGCAGTACTCGTTGATCAGGCCGTCCACACTCCAGGTCAGGTTGTACTTGAGCGAGTTGGTGGGGAAGGCCGGCAACGCGCCCACGCGCATCTTGACCTCGTGCAGGTCGGTGAACTTCTGGGTCAGGTGGTGCGCCACGATGCCGATGAAACCCGGCGCCAGCCCACATTGCGGCATGAAGGCGGTTTTGGCGCCGTCGGCCAGAGCCATGATCTCGCGCGTGGCGGCCACGTCCTCGGTCAGGTCAAAGTAGTGGCAACCAGCGACCTTGGCCTGGGTGGCCACGGTGAGCGCCAGGTGGTAAGGCAAGGCGTTGATCACGGCGTCATAACCGACCATGCTGTTGCGCAGTTCGTCCACGTCCGAGGTGTCGATCAGCGCGGTTTCCACCGGCAAATGGGCCAATGCCTTGAGCGCCACCACACTGCAATCGACCACCTTGACGGTGTAGTCACCACTCTTGGCCAACCAGGCCGCAATGGTTTGGCCGATGTGTCCGGCACCCATTAAAACAACACGCATGACTTGCTCCTTAAACATCACCGAGATACACCCAGTTTAGGTCTCTTGTGTGTCAAAAGTGGTGGTGTATTGGACACAATCGTGTTTAAAACAGACACTATGATGAACGTATTGTCATAACGTCAATTTTTGAAAACCATGAATCCAAGCGGCTTGCCCACACCCCCTGTTCTGCGCGACGCGTTGGACCGCCAGTTGCTGGCACTGTTGCAGCTCAATGCGCGTGAATCGGCTGCCAACCTGGCGCGCCAGCTCGGCACCGCACGCACCACGGTGTTATCGCGCCTGAACCGCCTGGAACGCGAAGGCGTGATTGCCGGTTACACCGTGCGCCTGGCGCAAGACATGCTTAACCAGGGTCTGCAGGCTTTTGTGGGCCTGACGGTGCAGCCCAAGGCCGGGCGTGGCATCGAGGAGCAGCTGCAGCGCATGCCCGAGGTGCGCCAGCTGTGTGCGGTCAGTGGTGAGTTTGACTATGTGCTGCTGCTGCGCGCGGAGTCGGCAGTGCGGCTCAACACCCTGCTCGATGACATCCGCAACCTTGAAGGCGTGGTGAAAACCACCACCTCGGTGGCACTGGCCTGGAAGATTGAGCGCACCTAAAAAGGGAACGTCGGCCCCACACCTGCACGAAGGTAGGTCAGTGCAAGTTACGACAACTTGGACCCATTTCTGGCACGTTACTTGCAAAACAAGTAAAATAGTGTTTCGTTTTTTGCAATCGTTGGAACAGGCCTCTGCCTGCCATAACCGAGAATTTTCCCGCCATGCGTACCAACCTCCCCGTGAGCCAGCAGGAATTCCAGTTTCCAGCTGCTGAGACCCTGCTGTCGACCACCAATCCAAAGGGCACCATCACCTACGCCAATTCGGCGTTTGTGCGCACCAGCGGATATGCGCCGCATGAGTTGCTAGGCCAGCCGCACAATCTGGTGCGCCACCCGGACATGCCGGTGGAAGCCTTTGAAGACATGTGGCGCACCCTCAAGGACGGGCAATCCTGGCGCGCGGTGGTGAAAAACCGGCGCCAGAATGGGGACCACTACTGGGTCTGCGCCAACGCCGCACCGATGCGGCGCAAGGGCCAGCTCACCGGGTATCTGTCGGTGCGCACCCATCCTCCGCGCCAGGAAATTGATGCCGCTGCCCAGCTTTATGCCCGTTTCAAAGCGGGCAAGGCGACCGGGCTGGCTTTCCACCGGGGCTTGGTGGTGCGCACCGGTCTGATGCGCTGGGCCAGTACCCTGCAGCTGCTGCCCACCGCTTGGCGTGTGCGCCTGCCGCTGCTCGGTGTGGGGCTGGTGACCGGTTCGGTGCTGGCCAGCTCAGGCTTGGGCACGACGGTGATGCTGGCCAGTGGTGCTGCGCTGACGCTGAGCCTGTTGTTGGCCGATGTTTTCATGGAGCAGCAAATCACCACACCGCTGCGGCACATCAGGGCGGCGGCACAACAGGTGGCGACCGGTGAGTCAGCGCCCGACCTCAACCTCAACCGGGTGGACGACATCGGGCAAATCGCCCGCTCCGTCAACCAGTCCGGCCTGAACCTTCAGTCCCTGGTGGCCGATGTGTTTGAGCAGGCCTCGGGCGTGCAGGTGGCCAGCCAGGAAATTGCGGCGGCAGCCAGCGACCTTTCCGCCCGGACGGAGCAGGCTGCCTCCAACCTCGAAGAAACCGCTGCGGCCATGGAGCAGCAAACCGCCTCGGTCAAGCAAAACGCGGACACCGCGTTGCATGCCAGTTCCCTGGTTCAGAACGCCACCGAGGTGGTGGCCCAAGGTGGCAACAACATGGACCTGGTGGACGCCACCATGACACAAATCACCAGCGCAAGCCGCAGAATCGCCGACATCATCAGCGTGATTGACGGCATTGCCTTCCAGACCAATATCCTGGCCCTGAACGCTGCGGTCGAGGCGGCCCGGGCCGGGGAGCAGGGCCGGGGGTTTGCCGTGGTGGCCTCCGAAGTGCGCAGCCTGGCGGGGCGCTCAGCCTCAGCGGCCAAGGAAATCAAGGCCTTGATCGACGACTCAGTCCGACAGGTCGAGAGTGGCTCAAAACTGGTGGCCCAGGCCGGCCAGACCATGGCCGACGTGGTGAGCCAGGTCAACCATGTCAACGTCCTCATGCGCGAGATCACACTGGCGTCCAAGGAGCAATCTCAGGGCATTGCACAAGTCGGGCAAGCGGTGGCCCAGCTCGATGACATGACCCAACAAAACGCCGCCATGGTGGAGGAAAGCAGTGCCGCTGCAGCGAGTCTGGGTGAACAGGCACTGCGTTTGGTGGGTGCGGTCAAGGTGTTCTCGTCATAGCACGGTACAGTGCGGCCCATGACAACCCAAATCTCTCTCATTGGTGCACCCACCGACATTGGCGCGGGCAGCCGTGGTGCCAGCATGGGCCCCGAGGCCCTGCGTGTGGCCAACATCATCCCGGTGTTACAAAGCCACGGCCTGAACGTGACCGACCGGGGCAACCTGAGCGGCCCCGCCAACCCCTGGCTGCCGCCGGTGGATGGCTACCGGCACCTGGACCAGGTGGTGGCCTGGAACCAGTTGGTGCACAACGCCGTGTATGCCGAGTTGCAGCAAAAACGCTTACCCATCTTGCTCGGTGGTGACCACTGCCTGGGCCTGGGCTCGATCAGCGCGGTGGCGCGGCATTGCCGCGATGTGGGCAAGAAGCTGCGGGTGTTGTGGCTGGACGCCCATGCCGACTTCAACACCCATGCGCTGACCCCCAGCGGCAACATCCATGGCATGCCGGTGGCCTGCCTGTGTGGTTATGGCCCGGAGGTGCTGACCAGCATCGGCGGCCAGGTGCCTGCGATCAACCCCAAATGGGTGCGCCAGATTGGCATCCGCAGCGTCGACGCCGGTGAAAAACGCCTGGTGCACGAGGCCGGCCTCGACGTGTTTGACATGCGTTTCATCGACGAGATGGGCATGCGCGCCGCGATGGAACTGGCACTGGCGCTGGTGGACGCCAACACCCACCTGCATGTGAGTTTTGACGTCGATTTTCTCGACCCCGACATCGCGCCGGGTGTGGGCACCACGGTACGCGGTGGCCCGACCTACCGCGAGGCGCAGTTGTGTATGGAGATGATCGCCGACACCGGGCGCCTGGCCTCACTCGATGTGATGGAGCTCAACCCGGCCTTTGACGTGCGCAACAAAACCGCCGAGGTCGCGGTGGACCTGATCGAGTCGCTGTTTGGCAAAAGCACCTTGATGCGCAAAGCGGCGGCCTGAGCGCATTCACTGGGTCAGAAGCTTTCCCATTCACCTTCGGTACTGGCTTGTGCTGCGGGCGCCTGAGGCGTCGGTTTGGGCAAAGCCTTGGCGGTCGGGCTGGCAGCTTCTGACCGCCCAGGTTTGGCTGCTGACAGTAACTTGGGCCGGGCTGTGCCAACGGGCTGAGGTACAGGGCGACGCGGCCGCGCCTGTTGGGTCGGCACCGACGGCCGCGCCCCAGCGGTGCTGCTGCCCTTGAACACCGCCACGGTTTGCACCAGCTCCTGGGCCTGTGTGCGCAGACCACCCGCAGCCGCAGCCATCTGTTCTACCAGCGCGGCGTTTTGCTGCGTGGCCTGGTCCATTTGTGTCACTGCTTCGCTGACACTGGCCACACCGGAGGCCTGTTCACTGCTGGCTGCGCTGATCTCGCCCATGATGTCGGTCACGCGGCGGATGGCGTCGACCACCTCGGTCATGGTGGTGCCAGCCTGGTCTACCAGCGTGCTGCCCAACTCCACCCGCTCCACACTGGTGTTGATCAGGGTTTTGATCTCTTTGGCGGCCTCGGCACTACGTCCGGCCAGGGAGCGCACCTCAGACGCCACCACCGCAAACCCCCGGCCCTGTTCCCCGGCGCGGGCCGCTTCCACTGCCGCGTTCAAAGCCAGGATGTTGGTCTGGAAGGCAATGCCGTCGATCACACTGATGATGTCACCAATCTTGCGCGAGGCTTCGTTGATGCCGCGCATGGTCTCTACCACCTGTCCAACCACTTGTCCGCCCTGAGCCGCCACACTGCTGGCATTCATGGCCAGCTGGTTCGCTTGGCGCGCGTTGTCGGCCGACTGGGTGACGATCTGGGTCAGGCTGGCCATGCTGCTGGCGGTGCGCTGCAGGTTGCTGGCGGTCTGCTCGGTGCGGTCACTCAGGTCCTGGTTGCCACTGGCAATTTCGGCTGCCGCCAGCTCAATGCTGTGGGAGCCGGTACGTACCGCCGACACCGCCACGTCCATACGCTCCAAAGTGGTCTTGAGGGCCTGACTGGAGGGGGTGCCTGTGACCACCCCGGACACATTGAGCAAGATGCCATCGGTCTGGTTGATGCGCGATACCAGCACCGCCAACTCTTCCCCGGCCTGCGCGGCACGCGCCATGCCGGTAACCAGCACAATTTCGACGCCCGACTGCACCACCACATACACCGCGTGCAGCACGATGACTTTGAAGTTGGGCTCTGTCAGGCAATACAGGCCATAACCTGCTGCTTGCAGGCGATCAAATAACACATGGTGCACCGCGTACATGGCGGCACCAAACACAATGATGCGCCAGTCCCGGTACACCAGCAACAGTGCCAAGGTGACGAACACACCAAAGTGGAACTCCAACATGCCTTGCGCCAGCTGGATATGCAACACCACCAGGCCCACCAGCACAAAGGTCAGCACAAAGCGGCTCAGCGTACTGCCTTTGGCGCTGGCATACACCACACCCGCCAGCAACACAAAAGCCGTTGTTCCACCCACCGCGAGCGCGGTGTCCACAAACTGGGCGCCCAGAATCAGCGCCGCTACCGCGCTGAGCCCAATGGCCAGCAAAATGATCCGGTCACCAAACGTGTCTACCGGTGTTGTGTCTGCCACGTTGTGGGTCATGTCTGTCTCCTGGGTATGCCGGTGGGTGGTCAGGTGCCACGAGCCGGTTGGCCCGGACTATGCCACAACGACTACCCCCTCTTGGGCACCGCAGCCACCTCAACCCAATCACTGCGTTCCTTGTGGCTCACCCCGCCAGCAAAGCCGCATTCCCCCCCGCTGCCGTGGTGTTGATGGTGATGGTCTGCTCGGCGCAGAAGCGGTACAGGTAGTGCGGGCCACCGGCTTTGGGGCCGGTGCCTGACAGGCCTTCACCACCAAAGGGTTACACCTCACTCAACACAGTCAAAATAAAATACAATGAATTTATCGTAAATAAATTTCATCGCATTATGAAACCCAATCCTGGCGGCATGCTTCAACTCAACGACATCGTCGGGCGAGACGCCGTCGTCGCTTACCTGCAGACGGCTCTGTCTCAACAGAGCATATTGTTGGTGGCAGAAAGGCGGACTGGCAAAACCCACGTTCTTGAAAAATTCAAGGCCACCGCCCCGGCAGATTGGGTTGTGATCAAGCGTGATATCGGCGCCATTCGCAGTGCGCCAGAGTTTGTGGAATACGTCATGGCAGATCTCTACCCACATTTGGAGGCAAAAACCAACTTCAGAAACTGGTTACAAAGTTTGGGAGAACAACTAGGTGGTACGCAAATTGGCCCCATCAAATTGCCAAACTTTGCGGCCAAGCAGTGGAAACAAATTCTGAACGATGCCGTCGCACATCTGCATGAGAACAAGACGCTAGAACGCGTCGTTTTCCTCTGGGACGAACTGCCATGGATGTTGGAGATCATCGCCAAGAACAATCCCCAAGAAGCCATGGAACTGCTGGATGTCTTGCGCGCCCTGAGGCAACAACATGCCAGCAAACTGCGCATGGTGTTCACTGGCTCACTTGGTCTGCACCACATCGTGCGCAGACTCAAGGCACTGGGTTACAACAACACACCGGTCAACGACATGCTGGCGGTGGAAGTAGAGCCACTCACGCAAACTGATGCCATCAGTCTGGTGCAGCGCCTGTTTACCGACAACGGCCTGTCTGTCACCTCACACGCCGTGTATGAAGAAACGGCCAAAACACTGGACTGCATTCCGTTCTACATCCACCACGTGGTATCTGCGCTGCTGAAGCAGCCCGCGTCGTCAACCCAGCCGCTGGACATGGCCGCAGTGCATGCGGTCATCGATCACGGCATTCACTCCAGCGACAACCCGTGGGATTTGCAGCACTATGAAGAGCGAACACTGGACTACTACCAATCCCAGCGTGCTGAATGCTTGGCCCTGCTGGATGTTGTGGCTTCTCATGTGGCGCCACTGTCCATGGTTGATGCCATTCGGCTCGCCAAAGCCGCTTACCCTTTGGTGGAGCAACAGCAGTGGATCGAGCTATCTCGTCTATTGGAGCGCGACCACTATTTCATCCGCAACGCCGCAAGCGAGGTCAGTTTCAAATTCACCGTGGTCAAACGCTGGTGGGTTTGGCATCGCGGGCTGACCGTCCAGCACAAAGGAGAAGCGGCATGAGTGACACCACAAATGCCAGCACACCAACGCTGGTCAACAAGGCGCTTTATCTGTCGCATTTCACGCCCAGCATGATGGCCCCGGAAACGCTGGAAACCATGCTGGTGCAACGCGAACCTTTGCTGCAACGCAGCTTGGACCATGTGCTGGAGAGCTTGCGCACCGGCAGCAGCCACCACACGTTATTTGTCGGCCCGCGTGGCATTGGCAAAACCCATTTGATTTCACTGTTGCACTACCGATTGGCAACAACTGAAGAGGCCAAGAGCAAAGCTCTGATCGCCTGGATGCGCGAGGAAGAGTGGGGCGTGACCAGTTTCTTTGAGTTGGTGCTACGTATCCTGCGCACACTTGATGCCAGCTACCCAGAGCTGCAAGTGGATGCGCTCACCACACCGCTGTATGAACTTCCTCTGAAAGAAGCAGAGAAGCTTGCGGAATCCATTCTGCTGCAGATCTTGGGCACCAAACGCCTTGTGGTGCTGCTGGAGAACCTGGACGACTTGTTTGACCAGTTGGGGGAGCATGGCCAAAAAGCCTGGCGCGCCTTCATCCAAAACCACAACAACATGGTACTTGTATGCACCACGCCCGCCATGTTTGCCGGGGTGAGCTTGCAGAAGTCCGTGTTTTACGGTTTTTTTGACATCGAAGCCCTGAAGGAACTGGACTTTGAAGACGTCGTCAACCTGCTGAGAAAGATTGCAGTAGAGCGCGGCGACCAAGAACTGGCCGCCTTCATCGCCACATCCGAAGGCCGCGCCCGCATCCGGGCCGTGCACCACTTGGCCGAGGGGAACCCGCGCATCTACATCATCTTCGCCCAGTTTCTGAGCGCACAAGCCTTGGATGAGCTGGTACCCGCCTTCATGCACACCCTGGACGAACTCACGCCCTACTACCAGGCTCGGATGAAAGAGCTACCAGGCCAGCAGCGCAAGATCGTTGAGTACCTGGTGAACTACCGTGGCGCAGCTCCGGTCAAGCAGATTGCCAAGTCCTGCTTCATCACGCAGCAAACCTGTTCCAGCCAACTCAAACAGCTCAAGGACAAGCGTTACGTGCGCTCAATTGAGCAAGGGCGCGAGAGTTACTACGAGTTATGCGAACCGTTGATGCGGTTGTGTATGGAAGTAAAGAAGCAGCGCGGGGAGCCGATCAGCCTTTTTGTGGACTTCTTGCGGATTTGGTACACGACGGATGAATTGACGACCATGCTGCGCGACCCGGAAGTCATCTGCCGAATGGATTTACGGTATCTCGAACGGGCGCTCTTGTTGGCGCAAGAGACGAACGCTGATCCCAAAGTCATGGCGATCTACAAAGATTTGTCACAAGCCAGCGTCCAAGGACGAACTCAGGAAGTGATCAACCTCATGAAAGAACTGACCGCCTTGAATTCAGATACCGATGCGGCGTGGATGCGCTTTGGCCTCGCCCTGTTTCAATCACCGCATATGCTCCACACAGACGTTCCAATCGAGATATTGAATTCTTGGGCCGATGCCGTCATCAATCTCATGCATTGGCAAATGGACAACCCCAACCACAAATCGCTCTTGCTTCTTGCTTCAGAGGAGCGCAAATTGATTGAACGCTTTGCTGTTGCCATTCAGCAGATGCAAAAGGGTTCAGCGATTTGAATATCCGTAAGCCTCGTCAACATCGCGCAGGGGCGTGGGCAGGGCGGATGTCGGGGGCGATTTCAAAAAGCGAAGCGTATGAGCCCCCGGCAATCGCCCTGCCCGCGCCCTGGGTTCAACGCGCAACCGTCGCCAGCCCCTCACCCCGCCAACAAGGCCGCGTTGCCCCCAGCTGCAGTGGTGTTGATCGTGATGGTCTGCTCGGCGCAGAAGCGGTACAGGTAGTGCGGGCCACCGGCTTTGGGGCCGGTGCCTGACAGGCCTTCGCCGCCAAACGGCTGCACCCCCACCACCGCGCCGATCTGGTTGCGGTTGATGTAGACGTTGCCGATGTGGGCGGCATGCGCCAGGGCTTGAGCGCGGCTGTCGATGCGGGTCTGGATGCCGATGGTCAGGCCGTAACCCAGCGCGTTGATCTGCTCGATGACCTTGAGCGGGTCACCGGTCCAGCGCACGATGTGCAACACCGGGCCAAAGATTTCCTGCTTCAGGTCACTGATGTTCGCCACCTCATAGGCTTGCGGCGCAATCAGGTTTGCAACTTTATTTGTAGCTGCTTGCGCTTGTTCTGATTGGGCTGGAAGGCGTTTTGCCTCCACATCCAGGCGCTTGAGCTGGTGCTGGATGCCCTCGAACGCTTCGGCATCGATGACCGGACCCAGGTCAGTGGCCAGATCAGCCGGGTCACCGGCGACCAGTTCACGTGCGGCGCCGCAGATCATTTCGATCACATGGTCGGCAATTTCTTCGTGCAGACACAGCAGGCGCAATGCCGAGCAGCGCTGGCCCGCGCTGCGGAAGGCAGACTGCATCACCGCGTCGCACACTTGCTCGGGCAGGGCGGTGCTGTCGACCAGCATGGCGTTGATGCCACCGGTCTCGGCGATCAGCGGCACGATCGGGCCGTCCTTGGCGGCCAGCGCACGGTTGATGATCTTGGCGACCTGGGTGCTGCCGGTGAACACGACACCCGCCACGCCGGGTGCGGCCACCAGAGCTGCACCGACGGTTTCACCCGGGCCGTGCAAGAGTTGCAAAGCGCCTTCAGGCACTCCGGCGGCGTGCATCAGCTTGACCATCGCCAGCGCCACACCAGGGGTTTGTTCGGCCGGTTTGGCCAGCACGGTGTTGCCAGTGACCAGCGCGGCCGCAATCTGGCCGGTGAAGATGGCCAGCGGGAAGTTCCACGGGCTGATACAGACCCAGGCGCCACGGCCCGTCAAAAACAGCTCATTGCTCTCACCGGTGATGCCCAGCACGTTGTTGCCTTCTTTGCCTGGCAGGGTTTGCGGCTGCATGATGGCCTCGGCCTGGGCAGCGTAATAACGCAGGAAGTCGATGGCTTCGCGCACCTCGCTGATCGCGTCGTTCCAGGTCTTGAAAGCTTCCTTGACCAACAGGGCGCAGAACTGCGGCAGCTGGGTTTGCAGCGCATCGGCAGATTGGCGCAGCGTGGCAGCGCGCTCAGTCACCGGCATCTTGCTCCATGTTTTGTAGCTGGTAGTGCTTATTTCTAAAGGGCCGGAGACCAATTTGGCATCGAACACTGGCACACTGGGCACCTGCGTGCTGGCGTAGGCGGCCAACAGACTGTCGCGCATGGCGGGCACGGTCAGGTCCAGGCCGGCGCTGTTGGGGCGCTGTGTGCCAAACAAAGCCAATGGCAGAGGCAATGACGGGTGAGGTTCCTGGCGCAGCGGTGAGACCAGCAGCTCAGCAACCGGCAGGGTTTCATCTGCAAGCTGGTGCACAAACGAGGAGTTGGCGCCGTTTTCGAGCAGACGGCGCACCAGGTACGCCAGCAAATCCTTGTGGGCACCAACCGGCGCGTAGACGCGGCAGGCGATTTTCGGGTTTTTGAGCACCTCGTCGTGGATGCCTTCACCCATGCCGTGCAGGCGCTGCAATTCAAAGGGCGAACCCGTTTTCTCGGCCATCTGCAGGATTGCGGCGATGGTAGCGGCGTTGTGGCTGGCAAATTGCGGGTAGAGCGCATCGGGCGCCTCCAGCAAAGCCTTGGCGCAGGCCAGGTAGGACACGTCGGTGTGGTGCTTGTGGGTGAACACCGGGTAGTGCGGCAGGCCCAGCTCTTGGGCGCGTTTGATCTCGGCGTCCCAATACGCGCCCTTGACCAGGCGGCACATCAAGCGCAGCTTGTACTGGCGCGCCAGGGCGATCACATGCTGGACCAACTCCAGCGCATTGGTTTGGTAGGACTGCATTGCCAGGCCAAAACCGCGCCACTGCGGGCAGTGCTCGGCCACCTTGGCCAGCAGAGCCTCGAACACGGCCAGCGAAAGCTCCAGCCGGTCCACCTCTTCGGCGTCGATGGTCAGGTTGATGTTGGCGCGTGCGGCCTGCTCACACAGGCCCCAGACGCGCGGCACCAGCTCGGCCAAAACCCGATCCACCTGGGCGTATTCATAACGCGGGTGCAAGGCACTGAGTTTGATGGATATACCATCATTGTCCTCACAAGCCCTTGTTGTGCTTGAGGTGGTAGCTATTGCAGCAATAGCATTCTGATAACTCTTTAAATGGTTCAGCGCATCGGCATCGGTGCGTGAGCCTTCACCCAGCATGTCGTAGCTGTAGCGCAGGTTGGGCGTCTTCTTTTTGGCCGACACTGCCTCGGACATGCCCTCGGCCATGGTCTGGCCCAGCACAAACTGGCGACCCAGCAGCTGCACCGCACGCAAGGTGGCGGCCACCACGGTGCGCGCGCCCAGCTTGGCCAACAGACCGGGTTCACCCGCCTTGTCACCCACCGTGGGCAGGAAGTGTTTGCTCAGCGCGATGGCGGTGCTCGACAGACGCGAGATCACCTTGTCGCTGCTGCCCTCAAAATCCGCGCGGCCCAGCTGGTCGGCGGTCAGTGCGATGGCGGTTTCGGCATCGGGCACACGCAGCAGCGCTTCGGCCAAACGCATCAGGGCCAGGCCCTCGGCGCTGCTGATCGGGTACTCCTTGAGCAGGCTTTCCATCGCCCAGAACGGGGGCGGGTTGTCGCGCACCGCCTGCACCCAAGGTGCGGCCACGCGGGCCACGGCCACCCAGTCCAGCGCTTGGCCCAGGGAAGTCAGCCGCTGGGCAACGATGGCGGCTTCGGGACGATAGGGTTCAGGCAAGCGTTGGGTCAACAACATGGGGGAAACTCCGGCAACAAATAAAAGCGCTATGTTGTCGGTTTATCTGGTGAATTTTTCACTTTATTTTTGGTTTGATATAGTGATTCATTCATCTATCCGGCGTTACCAGGCAAGTTGAGACGCCCTGACCGCCACTGAGACAAGACAAGTCCCCGAACACCATGGAACTCGACCGCATTGACCGCAAAATCCTGCACGCCTTGCAAGAGGATGGCCGCATCAGCAACCTCAAACTGGCCGAACTGGTCACTTTGTCACCCACGGCGGTGCTGGCACGGGTGCAACGGCTGACCAAAGACGGTGTGATTCAAGGCTACGAGGCGCGGCTGGACCCGGTCAAACTGGGTGCCGGGCTGATGGTGTTTGTGGAGGTGCTGCTGGACAAAACCACACCCAACGTGTTTGAGGCCTTCAAGGCAGCGGTGCAGGTGCGCGCCGAAATTTTGGAGTGCCACATGGTGGCCGGTGGCTTTGATTACCTGCTCAAAACCCGCATGGCCGACATGAACGCCTACCGCGAGTTTGCCGGCACCGTGTTGTGGCAGCTGCCGGGTGTGCGTGAGACACGCACTTATGCGGTGATGGAAGAGGTCAAGAACACCACCCACTTGCCGGTGTAACCGGCCCCCGGATGGTGCTGCGCCAGCTCAACAGGTGTGTTGCGCTGGCGCTTAGGGGTTTAGAACTTCGGGAAATGGAACTTCGGTGGCACACCCATGCGGGTGTTGATGACCCACTGCTGGGCAATCGACAAGATGTTGTTGGTGATCCAGTACAACACCAGGCCCGACGGGAAGAAGAAGAACATCACGCTGAAGGCCAGCGGCATGAACCACATCATCTTGGCTTGCAAGGGGTCTGGCGGTGCCGGGTTCAGCGAAGTCTGCAACACCGTGGTCAGCGTCATGATGATCGGCAGGATGTAGTACGGGTCGGGTGAGGACAAGTCATGGATCCAGCCCAGCCACGGTGTGTTGCGCATTTCCACACTCGACAACAACACCCAGTACAGCGCAATGAACACCGGAATCTGGATCATGATCGGGAAGCAGCCGCCCAAGGGGTTGACCTTTTCCTCGCGGTAGATGCGCATCATCTCCTGCTGCATCTTCTGCGGGTTGTCCTTGAGGCGCTCACGCATCTCGGTCACCTTAGGATTGACCGCCTTCATCTTGGCCATGCTGGCATAGGCCTTGGCATTGAGCCAGTAAAACGCGATCTTGAGCAGCAACACCAGCGCCATGATCGACCAACCCCAGTTGGCAATCACGCTGTGCAGCTGGACCAGCAACCAGTACAGCGGCTTGGCCAGCATGGTCAGCCAGCCGTAGTCCTTGACCAGCTCCAGACCCGGGGTCAGGGCGCTCAGCACACCTTCTTCTTGCGGGCCGGCAAACAAGGTGGTATCGAGTGTCTTGCGCTCGCCCGGTGCCAGTTCAGCCAGCGGTGCAATCATGCCCACCGAGTACAAATTGGTGTCAACCTTGCGCAGGAACAGGTCACGGTGGATGCCATCACCCAGCAACCAGGCGCTGGCAAAGTAATGCTGCACCATGGCCACATAACCGTTGGTGGCGGATTTCTCGACATCGACCTTGTTCTTCTCGATGTCTTCAAAGTTGACTTTTTGGTACTTCTTGGCTTCGGTGTAAACCGCCGGGCCGGTGAAGGTGGAGTAGAAGCTTGACTCACCCGGCGGCTTGTTGCCGTCGCGCACCAGTTGCAGGTACAGCTGAGGCACCACAGGTGAGTTACCCACATTCACAATCTCGTGTTTCACCGCCAGGGCATAACTACCGCGTTTGAAGGTGTAAGTCTTGATCAGCTTGACACCACCAACCTCGGGTGATTCAAACCGCACTTCGAGCGACTGGCTGCCGTCTTTGAGGCTGCGCTCACCGGGTGCCAGGGTCATCACGGCCTTGTGGGTGGGCAGAGCCGGGCCGCCGTTGGCCGCAATCAGACCCGACTGGGCCAGGTAAACCCGCGATGGGCTGTCATCGAGCAACACAAAGTTGCGGGACTTGTCCGCCATGTCGATGTGTTTGAGGAACTCTGTACGCACCACCGAACCACCTTCGGTGTCAAAGGTGACCTTCAGCACATCGTTCTGGACAACCACTTGCTCATGCGCGACTTTCGCCACATCTTGCGCAGGCAAACCGCTCGTAGCCTTGGCTATATCTGAGCTATTAGCTGCAGTATTTGTAGCAGTGGGTACCGCGCTTGGCACGCCGCTGGCTGGTGTTGCGCTGGCACCTTGGGCCACCACCGGGGTCGGACTCGGGAAAAAGGTCGTTTTCCGCCCGTTGTAGACCTGCCATTGGTCCCATAGCATGACCAGAGACATGCCAAAGACCACCCACAACATAGTGCGCCGAATATCGTTCATGAAGACTTCTTTTCAGGGGAAGTTGAGATCAACCGGGTCAACAGGCGACGCGGAGAAACAGTGTTGGGCGGCGGGACGGGGTCAAGCCCTCCCTCACACCAAGGATGGCAACGCCCCAAACGCCTGAGCGTGAGGTAGCTGCCTTGTGCCGCACCATGGGTTTGCAAAGCTTGCAGGGCATACGCAGAACAGGTCGGCTCAAAACGACAAGCCGACCCCAGCGACGGGCTCAAAAACAGCCGGTAGCCTTTAACCAGGCCAATCAACAGACGCGCCATCATGGCTGTTGCGGGCGTGCTGCCACGGCCCGAGCGAACAACTGTTGCAACTCACTGCGCACCGCTGCCTTCAGCACCTCAGACGTGGCACTGACAAAGTGCTGGCGATCAAAACCGCTGCGCAGTCGCACCACATGGGCAGACCGCGTCAGTGAAGAGGCAAAGTCCTGGCTCACGGCGTACACCTGGCGCTTGATGGTATTGCGGGTGACCGCACGTTTGGCCCAGCGTTTGGGCACCATGGCACCCAGCCAGACATCATCCACCGCAAACAGTGGTTGACGGGCTTCATCGGTTTGATTGGCATTCAGGGCCACGCAATGCAAGGCAAAGTGAGGGGTCCGCGCCAAAGTGGAGCCAGCCAATACCGCCTGGAACTGTGGGCGGTTTGCAAGACGCTGCAAGGTCAGGCCGCGTGGAGAAGGCTGGACAGCCGCTGACCCATCTCGCGACGGGAGTTAGACAGCCAGACGCTTGCGACCCTTGGCGCGGCGCGCATTGATCACAGCGCGGCCGCCACGGGTTTTCATGCGGACCAAAAAGCCGTGGGTGCGAGCGCGACGAATTTTGGAGGGTTGGTATGTGCGTTTCATTTTGGAAATCCTAAGAGGCTAAAGCAGCTGATTGCTCCACGGAACAAGTGCCCGTGCCAAATCAACCGACGTTCGGTTTTCTCCTGAAATGTTCAGGGAACCGCGGATTATCGCAAATTTTTGTGACCAGCGGTTCACTACTACTTTCATCGATGCTCGCAACTGCCTGCCAGCAGCAAGATTTGCGGGTTGCCACGGGGTGTGGATAAGGCTTTGATAAATTAGAATACAGGGCACAGCAATTTAAAACTATCCACACCAAGCTGACACCACATGACGCAGGGATCCCCACCGCAGCCAGACACCCACGAGGTCCTGGCCAGCCCCGATTTTTGGCAGACCTGCATCGAACAACTGGCGCAGGAGTTGCCTGACCAACAGTTCCAGACCTGGATCAAGCCACTAACAGCACAGGTCTCTGACGACCTGTCCAAAGTCACGATTTTTGTCGCCAACCGCTTCAAGATGGACTGGATCCGGGCGCAATACAGCGCCCGCCTGGCCGCCCTGATGGAGCGCCTCACAGGGCAACCCGTCAGCATTGAACTGGCTTTGGCCGCACGTGAGCCGACCCCCAGGGCTCCCATGCTCGGTAAACCCGCCATTGCGCCGGGCCCGGCGGCCGCCCCCAGTCCGGACAACAGCAACGAGCCCCTCAAAAGTCGACTCAATGCCGCTTTGACCTTTGACGCTCTGGTCGAGGGTAGCGCCAACCGCATGGCGCGCGCCGCTGCCATGCATGTGGCGGGCATGCCCGGCCATCTGTACAACCCACTGTTCATTTACGGCGGTGTCGGCTTGGGCAAAACCCATTTGATGCACGCTGTGGGTAACCAGCTGATCAGTGAGCGGCCCAACGCCAAGGTGCTCTACATCCACGCCGAACAATTTGTGACCGATGTGGTGAAAGCCTACCAGCGCAAAGCGTTCGACGAGTTCAAAGAGCGTTACCACTCGCTGGACCTGCTGCTGATCGATGACGTGCAGTTTTTTGCCAACAAGGAACGCACCCAGGAAGAGTTTTTCAACGCCTTTGAGGCCTTGCTGGCCCGCAAATCACACATCGTGATGACCAGCGACACCTACCCCAAAGGCCTGGCCGACATCCACGAGCGACTCGTCTCGCGCTTTGATTCGGGTTTGACGGTGGCCATCGAGCCGCCCGAGCTGGAAATGCGGGTGGCGATTCTGATCAACAAGGCACATGCCGAAGGCATCGTGATGCCCGAAGAGGTGGCATTTTTTGTCGCCAAAAATGTGCGCTCGAACGTGCGTGAGCTCGAAGGTGCTCTGCGCAAAATTCTGGCCTATTCACGCTTCAACCAGAAAGAGATCTCGATTGCGCTGGCACGCGAGGCGCTGCGCGACCTGCTGTCGATCCAGAACCGGCAGATTTCTGTGGAAAACATCCAGAAAACGGTGGCCGACTACTACAAAATCAAGATCGCCGACATGTACTCCAAAAAGCGCCCGGCCAGCATCGCCCGGCCGCGCCAGATTGCCATGTACCTGGCCAAGGAGTTGACACAAAAGAGTCTGCCGGAAATCGGCGAGTTGTTTGGCGGGCGCGACCACACCACGGTGTTGCATGCGGTGCGAAAAATAGGGGGGGAACGCCAACAATTGACGGAGCTCAACCAGCAGTTGCACGTGCTGGAGCAGACCCTCAAAGGTTGAAACAAATGAGTGGGAAAATAGCCGCAACACATCGACCAATCCATTAGAAACAGACCGGAAGAAGACAACATGATTGTGATCAAAGACACCCAAAGTAAAGTGCTCTCCGTGCTGCAGGCAGTCTCCGGCATTGTGGAGCGGCGTCATACCCTGCCGATTCTGGCCAACATCATGTTGCGCAAAACCGGCGCCAGCGTGCAGCTCACCACCAGCGACCTCGAGATCCAGATCCGCACCACCGCCGATCTGGGCGGTGATACCGGCGACTTCACCACCACCGTGGGTGCGCGCAAACTCATCGACATCCTGCGCAGCATGCCCAGCGACCAGGTGGTGTCCCTCGAATCCAGCGCGGCCAAGCTGATCCTCAAAGGTGGCAAGAGCAAGTTCACCCTGCAGACCATGCCCGCCGAAGACTTCCCGCTGGTGCAGGAATCGGCCAACTTTGGTCCGGTGTTCAGCGTGCCGCAAAAAACCCTCAAAAATTTGCTCAGCCAGGTGTCTTTTGCCATGGCGGTGCATGACATCCGTTATTACCTCAACGGCATCCTGTTTGTGGCCGAAGGCCAGCAGCTCAGCCTGGTCTCCACCGACGGCCACCGCCTGGCGTTTGCCAGCGCCACGCTGGATGTAGAAGTGCCCAAACAGGAAGTGATCCTGCCGCGCAAGACGGTGCTGGAGTTGCAGCGCCTGCTCTCTGATGCCGAAGGCGCCATCGAGATGCAGTTTGCCAACAACCAGGCCAAGTTCAGTTTTGACGGCATGGAGTTTGTCACCAAGCTGGTGGAAGGCAAGTTCCCGGACTACAACCGCGTCATCCCGCGCAACCACCAGAACGGCATCACTCTGGGCCGTGCGGCCTTGTTGTCCACCCTGCAGCGCACCGCCATCCTGACCAGCGACAAGTTCAAGGGTGTGCGCCTGAACATTGACCCCGGCACCCTGCGTGTGGCCGCCAACAACGCCGAGCAGGAAGAGGCCGTGGACGAGCTGGACATCGACTACAGCGGTGACAGCATCGAAATTGGTTTCAACGTGACCTACCTGATTGATGCGCTGTCCAACATGAGCCAGGAGATGGTCAAGATTGAGCTCTCTGACGGCAACAGTTCGGCCTTGATGACCATTCCCGACAACGACACGTTCAAGTACGTGGTAATGCCCATGCGAATCTAGACGCACAGGCTGCACCCGTGCACCCCACCAAACCCGCGATGAGCAGCTTGTTCCTTGCGGGTTTGATGTTTCCAGACTTCCCGAAATTTACGATGTTTTGCGACAGCGCTGACCGCCAAAAGCCTGTCTAACCTGATCAAGAGTGTGTCATGACCGAAGAAAACAAGCCCATCCCTGCCCCTGAAGCCACCGACAGCGGGGTTCACACGGGTGAAGGCAGCGCTGACAGCTCCAACTATCAGCCCACCATCGACGCACACCAGGCCGGCGCCTCCGAGGCCTACGGCGAAGGCTCGATCCAGATCCTCGAAGGCCTGGAAGCGGTGCGCAAGCGCCCGGGCATGTATATCGGCGACACATCTGACGGCACCGGTTTGCACCACCTGGTGTTTGAGGTGGTGGACAACTCGATTGACGAGTCGCTGGCGGGCCATTGCGACGACATCTTGGTCACCATCCACGCAGACAACTCGGTGTCGGTGGTGGACAACGGGCGCGGTATCCCCACTGGCGTCAAGATGGACGACAAACACGAGCCCAAGCGCTCTGCGGCCGAAATCGCGCTGACCGAATTGCACGCCGGTGGCAAGTTCAACCAGAACAGCTACAAGGTGTCTGGCGGTCTGCACGGTGTGGGTGTGAGTTGTGTCAACGCCCTCTCCAAAATGCTGCGCCTCACGGTGCGCCGCGATGGCAAGGTGCATGTGCTCGAGTTCAGCAAGGGTTTTGTGCAAAACCGCATCACCGAGGTGCAAGACGGCATCGAGGTCTCGCCGATGAAGGTCATTGGTGACACCGAACGCCGCGGGACTGAGGTGCACTTCCTGCCCGACACCGACATCTTCCAGCAGAACAACGACTTCCACTACGACGTGCTGGCCAAACGCCTGCGCGAGCTGAGCTTTTTGAACCACGGTGTGCGCATCCGCCTGAAAGACGAGCGCACTGGCAAGGAAGACGACTTTTCCGGCGCGGACGGCGTGCGTGGTTTTGTGAACTTCATCAACAAGGGCAAGACCATCCTCAACCCCAACATCTTCCACGCCCTGGGTGACCGCCAGAGTGACCAGAACACCAACATCGGTGTGGAAGTGGCGATGCAATGGAACAGCGGCTACAACGAACAGGTGCTGTGTTTCACCAACAACATTCCCCAGCGTGACGGTGGCACCCACCTGACCGGCCTGCGCGCCGCCATGACCCGGGTCATCAACAAATACATCGACGACACCGAAGTCGCCAAAAAAGCCAAGGTCGAAGTCACCGGCGACGACATGCGCGAAGGCTTGACCTGTGTGCTGAGCGTCAAGGTACCCGAGCCCAAGTTCAGCAGCCAGACCAAAGACAAGCTGGTGTCATCCGAAGTGCGCGGCCCGGTGGAAGACATCGTGTCCAAACTGCTGTACGACTACCTGCAAGAGCGCCCGGCCGACGCCAAGATCATCGTTGGCAAAATCATCGAAGCCGCGCGCGCCCGCGAAGCGGCCCGCAAGGCACGCGACATGACCCGCCGCAAGGGTGTGCTCGACGGCATGGGCCTGCCCGGCAAACTGGCCGACTGCCAGGAAAAAGACCCGGCTGGCTGCGAGATCTACATCGTCGAAGGGGACTCCGCCGGTGGCTCGGCCAAACAGGGACGCGACCGCAAGTTCCAGGCGATCCTGCCGCTGCGCGGCAAGATCCTGAACGTGGAAAAAGCGCGCTACGAAAAGCTGCTGACCAGCAATGAAATCTTGACGCTGATCACCGCTCTGGGCACCGGCATCGGCAAGGCTGGTGGCTCCACCGGCAACGACGACTTTGACGTGGCCAAGCTGCGTTACCACCGCATCATCATCATGACCGATGCCGACGTGGACGGCGCCCACATCCGCACCCTGCTGCTGACCTTCTTCTACCGCCAGATGCCCGAACTGGTGGAGCGCGGCCACATCTACATCGCCCAGCCACCGCTGTACAAGGTCAAGGCCGGGCGCGAAGAGCTCTACCTGCAAGGCCCGACCGACCTGGACAACTTCCTGCTGCGTGTGGCCCTGGTGAACGCCACCGTCCACACCGGTGGTGAGGCCAACACACCGCTCACGGGTGACACCCTGACCGAGCTGGCACGCAAACACCAGGTGGCGCAGACCGTGATTGCCCGCCTGGGCAACTTCATGGACGTGTCCGCCCTGCGTGCCATTGCCGACGGCGTGGCGCTCAACCTCGACACGGTGGCCGATGCCGAAGTCTCTGCCGCCGCGATGCAGGCCTTTTTGCCCGATGCCGAAGTGGCCGGGGAGTTTGACACGCGCACCGACAAACCGATTCTGCGCATCAGCCGTCGTTTGCACGGCAACATCAAGAGCAGCGTGCTCACGCAAGACTTTGTCCACGGCGCGGACTACGGTGCGCTGGCCGAGGCCGCCAAAACCTTCAAGGGCCTGCTGGGCGCGGGTGCCCGGGTCACACGCGGTGAAGGCGAGCGCCAAAAAGAGCAAAAAGTGGCAGATTTCCGCGAAGCCATGGACTGGCTCATCACCCAGGCCGAAGGCGCCACCAGCCGCCAGCGCTACAAAGGGCTGGGCGAAATGAACCCCGAACAACTATGGGAAACCACCATGGACCCGGCCGTGCGCACCTTGCTGCGGGTGCAGATTGACGACGCGATCGAGGCCGACAAGGTGTTCACCATGCTGATGGGTGACGAAGTAGAGCCAAGGCGAGAATTTATCGAAACCAACGCGCTGCGGGCGGGCAACATCGATATTTGACGCGATTGTAGCTGGAACCATAACCTGAGATTTTGGGAAGCATCCGTTGAGACTTTTATTGATGGATGTGTCTTGATAGCTCAGGCCTAAGCACCCAACATGATTAAAAAGGGCCACATTAACGTGGCCCTTTTTTATTTCTGCCTCTACTTTGCCAACTTGACAAGTTGACCGCCAACGCCTACGGTGGAGGTCCGAGCCAGTGCAATGCTGGCCCGTATTTGAGCTTGATCCACCAGTCTTAGCCCTGCGACCAGTGCGCCAGGGTTAGTCCCCCTTTTTGTGAGAGGGTACGAACGGGGGCTGGCGATGAAGCATGTCAAGCTTAGGACGAATCCGAGGTACGAGGTAGTACGCTGTAAGCGTGCCCGTCTGCATCTAGTCGAGCGATATCGTCTTCACTCCCATGGCACGCAGACATGCAACGAGAAATGCCGCACTGAACCGCTTGCGATTGACCTTGCGATTTATCTGTTCAGGCGACTCTTCGATTCCAAGCTCTTCGAGCATGCGCGCAAGCTGTTTGTAGCGGATACCGCGGCGTGCCATCTCAATCTCGATGAACTCCTTGGCTGTCTGTTCCCAGGCTTCATATGGCTGAGCACTCTCTTTTGGCGGTCTGTTCATCACCTTCCCACGGACTTCCAGTTGCAACCGCGAGATTCAATCGGGCGGCTTCCAACGAACATTTTAGGTCGTATACGACTGGTCTCAAATCCTCAGAACTATACGTTTCATGAGAGAAATTTATATGAGGCCCTCGTGATAGCAGATCATTTAACCGACCCAATCAGCCCATTGTTTGTGCCGACGTCAGGAGTTGCGCGATGAGAGTCGCACCCACCTTTGGTGTTCGCAGCAGCCGGACTGCAGTGAACACTGGCATCCGGCCCACGGCCCGCACTTATGGCAAAGCCCGCATTGGCACTTATGCAGCAAAAGCCGGAGGTCAAATTACTGTCGACTCCGACGCTGAGCGTCTGATGGGACACATCCTCGGCATCGACCCTCGGGTGCGATCCTTCAAGCAACAACCGTTTACCGTCGACTTGGTCGGCGAGCGGCTGCTGTTCACCCGCGAAGAAGTGTCCGAAGCACGCCGCAGCCGTGGCGGACGCAGAGGTACTGCGGAGTACACACCCGATTTCGCAACGATTCAAGCCGATGGCACGCAGTGCGCCTACGAAGTCAAACTTGAAGGCTACGAGGGTGACTGCGCTTACTGGGCAAAAGTCAAACAGGCCAAAGTCATTATGGAGGCGTACTGCTACTCCTTGTCTACTGTAGTGGTGCCCACAGACGAACGCCACCCGGTTCTAGTTAATGCCCAGCTACTCAAACCTGCACAAATGCGTGCGCGTACATACCTCAACTCGGACATCAGCGGCAGGGTCGAGCAATATTGCTCATCCGGCCCGGTATTGCAGCGAGACCTTTGCACTGACCTCCAGATTCCCACAGGCGTGATTCCCATTCTGCTTGTCAGCGGTGTGCTGCAGGCCGACCTGGCCCACCAGCACATCTGCGCCACCCTTGAGCTCTCTGCTGCCTTCGGTGATGTCAGCCATCTTTGCCTGATAGAACAGCTCGTGTCGAATGAGCTTTGTTCCGAGAGGTTTCTACCATGATGTCCGACCTGCGCAGGGGCGACAAACTGGCACTACCCAACCAGACCGAACACTACTGGGAGGTGTTAGATACCTGCAGTCATGCCGGAACCATCCATGTCTTCGACTCAGACAAGCGCGAGGCACGCTACGTCGATGAAGCAGGAATTCGAGCAGGACTGTCTAACGGTAGCCTCATTTTGCGTCGACAAGGAAAACCGCGTGTCAATGTCGCGGCCCAGTACGAAGCCTCGGAACTGCATGCCAATGTTTGTCATCTGCATGATGTACTGCGACGGATCGACGCCATACAGCGCAAACTGGACCTGTCCTTTGACGCAGCAATTTCGAGGGCGCGTGAAAACTACACGAAGGAGAACTCAAACAACAGTGAAGCGATCAAGTTTCCATCCCGCGCCACGCTTTACCGAGCGCACAAGAATCAGTTGCTGGGTCTGCCAGTTCTCAAGGGTGACAAAAACAAAGGAAACGCCACCTCCAGATATTCGAAGGAACTGCGCGATTTCATCGACCAGGCCATCCTTGACAAGTACTTGGTCCCAGGTTCCCAATGGACACTGTCGAACTTTACAGATTACATCAACCGCGAGGCCCGTCGGCAACTCCTCCTCAATGCCAAACACGACATCAGCCAAAAGTTTGTCTACAGGGCGATTCAAATCCAGTCGGTAGATGCCGAAGGCGACAGGATGGACCCGCTCACCCGGGTTGCTGGCAAGTCATTTGCCAAGAAGCGCATCCGGGCTGCGCTTCCCTTCGCGCGCATCGAGCAAGACGCCGTGCATCTACCTTTTGTGGTGCGCACTTTGCACGGTGTTGCTCGTACTGTCTATTTGGTGCTTGCCATTGATGTGTGCACTGCATATCCCGTGGGCTGGCACCTCACTCTTGGCGCACCGCGCGAGATGGATTCGCTATTGTGCCTGGAGATGTATCTGACACCTGCTAAAGCTGCTCGCTTCAAGGAACTGGGCATTGCCCATGCACTGAATGTCTACGGCACACCTTTGCAAGTCATTTTTGATAACGGTCCGGAAACCAAAGGTGGCCGTATCGTGCGTCTTGAGCTACTGGGCATAGACGTCAAGCACTGCAAAGCAAGAGAAGCGCAAGGCAAACCTTTCATCGAACGGCTGAACAGGTCCCTGAAGGAGGCGCTGGAACGCCTGCCAGGTTGCACAAGATTTGAGGGCAAGGACGGCAAGCGCGACCCCGAGGCGCTAGGCGACGAACTAATGACCATAGGCGATCTTGAGAAATGGGTTGTCCGCTGGCTCTATGAGTCCTGGGTCAACACACCGTTGGAGCGGCTGCGCTGGGACGAACTGCTGGTCGACACTGTCAGGGGCAAAACAGCCTTGGAGCGCCTGCGGTATTTGACTGAAGAGATGGGACACCCCATCACGATGCCTCCATCACGTCAAGAATGGATGACTGCGCTCTATGAGCACAAGACCTGCACGCTCAGCGCCAAGACGGGCATCACGCTGGAACATGGATTTCGCTTTAAGGGCGATGCGATGTCCTACTTGCTCAGCAAATACGGCGACCACGCACAGCTGCACGTGGTCTACAACCCAGACGATTTCCGCCACGCCTACGTGTATGAGTCCGATGAGCTGCCGCTGGTCACCCTGACACACGAACACGTGCGTGCCGACTCACCCGCATGGACCTTTGCCGAGGCCAAGGCACGGCTCGATGCCGACATGGAGGACTGGGCGCATCCCATTGCCAAAGTGCAGTTCTTGCAAGACATGGACGATGCAGTGACTGCCAAGTCACGCAAATCGACGCGTAAAGCCAAAACGCGTGGAAAGCGCGAAGAGAACCAGGAAACCGTGCGCCGTGCCAAGGATTACTCGGCCGTGGCGCGCACCTTCGAGCGGCCGCTCTCATCGGCTGCCCCGTTTGGACCGGCTCCTTCGAGCAATCCGTCCCTATCCCCCCAAGAACATCTACCGGCAGTCATCAATTACGACGACGCGCCGCTGATGACCATCGTTAACCGAACCACTGGAGAAAAACTGCTTTGACGCCTGCCGAACAACTGCGACGAAACATCGAAAACTGCGAACTTGCGCACCCGATGTTCGTTGAACACACCCGTGTTCTCAAGCAACACATCGATGATGCCCTGGCTGGCTTCGCACCCAAAATTAATCGGGTGCCTGGTCCAAGCGGTGTGGGCAAATCTTCACTGATTGCGACACTCGCACGTGCTTACCCCCAAACACGGGTGGACGGACGCCTACAGGCACCAGTGCTCGTTGTCGAGATACCTCAGTTCGCTAGCGCCAAACAGCTTCCTACATGTGTGCTGCATGCCCTGGGCCTACAGGTCGTTGCCAAAATGACAGTGGGATCGTTGTTCCACTTTATGAAGAAGCAACTTGAACTAGCGGGTACACGGGTGGTGATTTTTGATGAAATTTCCCACTTGGTGGATGAGGGCTCTCGAGTACCACCACGCGCCGTGAGCGACTGGCTCAAAACGCTTCTCGACCAAGCCCAAATTACCCTAATTCTCTTTGGCATTCCGCGGCTTGAGCGGTTGTTTTCTGCGAATGAACAGCTACGCCGCAGATCGCGTCCTGCCCGCGTCTTTTTACCCTACGACGCAAGTGATGCCAAACAAATGGCAGCCTATGCCGCTTGCGTCACGAACTACGCCCGCATGTTTGCTGCTGCTGGCTACCCGATTTCCGTGCCGCCGCGCGTGTTGGTGCAGCAGAGCTATCTGCTCACCGGAGGGCTCATTGGTGTGCTCGCTGATTTCATGCGGGAGCTCGCCAGAGGCGTAGCCGACAGCGCACCGCGCGCGCTCACTTATGCAGACTGCCAAATGGTGCTAGACGATGTCAGCCACGCGGGCTCACCCCACCAACTGGCTTTCCAGGGTTCTGGTGTCGAAGACACTGACGTGCCTCCGGCAGCCATGAAACAGGCCTACGTCCATGTACTGACCAGCAACTCGACGTCAGTGCCCGTTCGCAAGAAATCGGGAGACAAATAATGGGCCTCATCATTACCCACGCACCCCATGGTGACGAGTCCGGAATCGGCTACTACCGTCGACTATCTGCCGACAATGCGCTTTTCGGTTGGCGGAACCTGGCAGACGTCGCGGGCGTCGAGCGCAATCGCCGCGCATTGCTGATGCGCACAAATGATGTTGCAAGCAATCTGGGGCTGGAGCCGGCATGGACCGAATCCGCATGCAAGAAAGAAGAACTCTGCCGCAAGTGGGGGCGACTGCATCGCACCCAAGCGGATGCAGTTTGTCCGGCATGCATGGCTGAATCTCCCTATCTACGTCACCACTGGGAACACGCTTATGTCACTGCTTGCCCTAAACACCGCATTCAGTTGGTCGACCAGTGCAATGCATGTGGGGAACACCTCTCGCCGATGCGGCTTTACATCGGGCTGTGCACGTGCGGCCAGGACTTGGGCCGCCTGCCGCAGGTGCCGGCCACCAAGTCACAGCTCTGGTTGTCGACGCTGATTGGGGGCAACTGCTCGCTATCTGGCAACCTGAAACCCGTATTTCATGAAGTGGACACCGATGTACTCGTGAAGGTCATTCGAACGCTGTGCCGACATCCCGACCCGACTACGCCGTCTTTGCCACGTGGCGCCGACCTGCCAAAGAATGTGTCGAAAGCAATCGACTTCCTCGGCCCGCTTGAATCACTGCTGGCCGACTGGCCCACGAGTTTGCGCTCGCATGTTGAGCAGCGCATTGCCGCCGGGCGCAAAGATGCACGCACTTTGAACACCTTGTTGGGCGACTGGTACATCAGCTTGCGCAAGGCTTGTCAGGGCACAGCGCTCGAGCCGCTTCTTCAAGTCATCATCGACGTTGCCGCTGAAAAAACCGATTGTGTGCTGGGCATGGACTCGGCCAAGGCCATGGCTGAAGATGTCACCAAATATGTGAGGGCGCCAGATGCCGCCAAGGCTATCGGTGTTAGCGTGTCTCGTATGCTTGATGCGATCCATCATGGCGAGTGCGCGCATCGCACAAGGCGGATCGGTACCCGGGGTCAGGTCTTTGAAGTTTCCCGTGTGGAAGTCGAACGCATTCAACAACTGCGAGCCCAGTGGATTTCCGACGCCATGGCATGCGAGTTGGTAGGCGTCACCCCCGCGGTACTCGAACGCATGAAAGCAGCTGAAGTTATTCGCTCGGACATTCGCTGGCGCGAGGACTTCATGAAAGGCGGACCAGTCGAGCGTCAATCTTTGCTAGATTTGTATGAACGTGTCGACTCGTGGGCCAATTCTGCTGACGTCACAGAAGATACAACGCTCACCTGGTCTGAGTTCACGAGTCGGCGGATGGGGGAAAAGCGTGCTATTGAATCACTCATGAAAGCCATTGCGAGCGGCGCTGTGAGGGCTGTCGCGGGTGCACGAACACTGGGCGAGATGTCGTTCTGCATGACAGACGTGTCTCAGCATTTCGGAAGGCCATTGCTCGAAGCTGGCATGTCGATTCATCAACTATCCAAAGCGACGGGCTGGAAGTGGGAGTCGATCTCGCACTGGATCGACGCGGGTCTGCTGGCTTGCGAGTCGATTCAACTCCGGGGTCAGCCATGTCGCGTGGTCTTGCCGAAACAGCTGCTGGAATTTCGCCAAACGTACATTCCGCTGGCAGACTTGGCCCGCGCGATGGACAAGAGGGCATCAGCCTTGTCGCACATGCTCCCGGGCATTGAGCTATTTGGTGCGAAACAGTTACCTGATGGCGCGATGCGCGGCGGCTTGCTGCGCATGGCAGATGTTGGTCGGCTCGCGGTGATTGGGGCTAAGGCTGGACATGACCTGTTTGTGCCGGCTGAATGATTGGTGCTGGTGATGACGTCGATGAATGATGTGACGTGGTCTTCAATGAGCTGTTGTGCCCTGTGGGTGAACTGACCACGGTAGGCGTCACTAACGGGCAAACTCGGGCATCTCTATCGCTGCGGCTACTGGGATTCGGTCCTAATATGCGCATAGCTTCTTGAGCAGTCAGCTCCAATTCGGTTGCCAGCTTGTGTCACGTACGCATGCAGTTTCTGTGCGAAGAGCCGCGCATCTGGCTCATAGGGGCCCGTGTCCACCAAGCATGCTGCATGTTGTCCTACACCGCCAGCTACCTTCAACTGACCATCACCAAATTGGAGGCTGCCTCTGAACGGCAGCTCCCGCTACTTCCACCCCAATGCTGTCCTAGGCGGGTGTGTAAAACCGTCGTTCACCAAAGTCAGGGAATTTGAAAAGCAGTCATTCGACCAGCCGACAACAGCGCCGAGCGCAATCCGGTTCCAGTGTCTCTTTATGCTTCAGTTTCCGTCTTTTCCCGCTTCGTGAGCAATCGGGCAGATTCTGTCAGTTTCATCACGACGTTTCCCTCAAACTCAGCTGGATACTTCTTCACGCCAGTGGAAAATAATATCTGAAAGTGCCGTGCATTCGGGTTTTCAAGCAACTGAATCTGCTTCAGCATCTTAATAAGTCTCTCAAAGTCGATCCCCGCGGTCTCCGGCGTGTCCACCAACAGCAATCGGGGAAACGGTACATCAGATAGCAGGCTCAATTGCATTAGCGCAAGGTAGTACAAAAAGCGCTTCGGCACCTTCGCACTATGTTCTCTATATTCACCGTTATTGATTAGCGGTAGGTACGTTTGCGAGTCGATGCTGGCATTCCTGCACTCGGCCACGACTGACGTCATTGACTCGTTATAGACCCGATTAAATGCTTCAACTTGCTTGTGAAGCTCGGTTTTCGATTCGCCATCGAGCCGAATAACCTCAGCCTTAGCCAAATCAAATGCAGTTTTTTTGCTCTTGTATCGCTTCAGAAGCTCATCAAGCCTAGTTTCTAGGCGAAAAGCCTCTGTCGCCTTTGCGAGTCGATCTCGGGTTTCTAAGAGCTTCGTGTCGAGCTCTTCCATCGCCTGCTCAACGCTTGCAGGAGACGCGTTTGCTTCTTGGAGGCGGACGCGATGGAGCTGAAGTCGCTCCTGCACTACCGCGCGCTCCGAACTCCAGCGAACTGAGTCCTCCCGTACGCCGGCGATGGCAAGCCGCAACGTCTCAAGGGTTTTCGATTTGCTCTTAAGGATATCTAGATACTCTGCAGGACTATAGAAAAACCGTTGAAAATCCAGTTCTTCGACCTTGTTTCCGCAGATGCAATGTCCCGGCGTCCGAGCGACGTCATTAAGGCAATAGGGGCAAGTGTCGCTCGAAAATAGGTTCAGTTGCCCGTGCGCGTAAATCACCTTGTTAATGCGTTCAATGTCGGCCTGAAGGGAACGCTCAACGTCAATCAGTCGACCAGCCTCCTGAACTAACTTTTCTCTTTCTTCGTCCAACTCGCGCCTTCGAACTTCAAACGCACGGACATTGGCTAGTTCAGCATCGAGCGATTTCTGCGCTTCAGCAGAACCCAACTCACCTCGGGAGAAGCCTCGACGGGTAGCAAGAAGCTTCTCAATTTGCGCCTCTAGCCCTTCTATTCGTTCAGCAAGCGCTTTCGTGTTAGCGACATCGGTAATGCCGCTCGCCTTCAACAGCTGTTCAACAATGTTTTCGTACTCCTGATGAACAGCTTTCGCCGTAGCTGTATCCCGTTCAGCCAATTTCTGTTTGCCAATGGCATCGTACAAATCAAGAAGCGTCTTCCCGATCAATATTTGAAAGATAGCCTTCCGTATTTCGAGCGAGTCGGAAATGAAATTAGAAACCTCGGCTGGCTTGTAAATTCCGTTTGGATCAGGGCTCTGATTGTGATAAATCAGCCTTGCCAAATCCGAGAAATTCAACTTAAACTGCTTCCCTCCTTGAAATATATCTACGACAGGAATATTTAAGCGCTCAAGCAGCCAGTCCGAAAACGTCTTAGTATCTTCACGTCTTTGAATGGGAAGTGTAATAGAGTCAACAGTCGTGGTTACGTCATCTATGGCTGTGGATGCTTTCACCACTGTAATACTGTTTTCGCGCAGACGTCTGTTCAATGTGAACAACTCGCCACCTATTTGGATGACGAGACGCACCATATTATTCGAGTCGCCGATTATCTCTTTATGCGTCTCGAGAGAGTTTGAATCGAATTCGTCAACCTTACCGCCCAAGCCATAGTAGATCAAGTTGAAAAACGTAGATTTGCCCGTTCCGTTTGGGCCTTCAATAATGGACAGCCCATCATCAAATGTGGGAGACTCAAAAAAATACTGATCGCCAAAGTAGGCTACTTTTCTTATGGCTAAGCTGCCCATACGCGCACTCCCCGATCCATATATAAACGCTCCAGCAACGTATCAAAGTTTAATGTCGATATGCGTGAGATGATACGTTTTAGATTAGCGGCGTTGAGGCGCTCTTCGTCAAAGTGATCGGATTTGAAAAAACCTTCTGGCAAAGCAGCCGCAAGAAGGGTGATGTCCAAAACTTCCGCAGTGTCGGTGCGTTCGATTGACACGAAACCCCTTCGCCTCAATGAGAAAAGAACCTTAAATACTTCTCTTTTGTGGAGCTCCGCGGTCGTATAACTTGAAAACAGCAGTTCACGATCCACTGGATTTGCACGACGCTGGGCCTGTGTTCTGTCCAAGATATCGATTAATCGAGCATCGTTCAGAAACTGAATCAAGTATGCGAATTTGCGGTGGTCCTTTATTCGCCTAGGCGAACCACCGAGCAACTCCAACGTCAGAAGGATAGAGTACGCGATGAAATAGAAGTCTTCCCCTGAGATGAAATACAGGGGACGCTTGTTCCTACTTTCCATTGGGCGCCTCATCAAGAGCCAGGAAGCAGTCATCGAACAGTGTAAGAACTGCTCCCTTAATTGAATGATGGTCCCTTTGCTTGTACCTATATGTCGCTCGCAGGGTCAAAACGTGTTGCTCGGCCACCTTCGACAAGTGGTCAATTGCATCTAGGACTTCCTGCTCGGTCATTGCCTGGACCGACGGCATTCCCAAGAGTTCCGTCTCACAGACATCAAGTATGCGGCGTAGCATACCTTTCATTTCTCGCTGACCTTCTTGCTCGACATTCCTTGCAAGAGCGCAGACACGGGCCAGCACTTTCAGTTTTGACGAACTAAAGTTGGGGCAGACAGAAAGTATCTTCTCTTCAAGATTTCTGAAATCATTGGCTGTAAGAGCGTCCCAATGCTCTACCGCAGGGTCCTCTACGCGAAACTCTGCGTTGGAACCAAGAAGGATTTCATTGAAGATATTTTTGAGCGTATCAGTATTCAGGAGGCGATCCGATGGCACGGGTTTTGCGGACCTCTTTTCTAATTCGTCCAGAAGGGTAGATAGCAAATAGGTTTCAAGGTTCGCATGCCGGTGAGTAAATAAGCGGGAACTCCTGATGGCGTCAAGAGCTGACTGCTCTAGGGTCTCATTCGTTTCATCCGTTATGGACCAATCTATCCCTTCGAGAAATGTACGAAAATCCTTCGCCGTCAGGGCTTTCAACATTGACTGAAAGCCACCGCTCTTTTTCTTGCTGTACTGCTCGACGTACTCTTCAGTTACCAAGAATCGGGTGATAGCGAGTTCATCGGTAGTAAGGCTCTGGTTTTTAGCCAGTTTATCGAGAATCCTGTAGAGGGATTGCTCAGAATTTATCCCAAGTTCTTTGCGTAATTCTGCGGAAATTCGTTCTTGCGCGACCGTCGCGGACGCATATACCCCGAGCTTTAGATCACTTGTTCGGCCGAAAGTGAAATACAGGTCAAGAAATGCGACGACAGTGTTCTTAATCGCGGACGAATTGAAACTCAAGCTTGAGCCGTAATACTTGTTTTCCTCACCGCTAATCGCGGCGCCGCAACTACCGTCGATGAGAACGGAGTCCTCTAGCAGTTCCATCGCGCAGTGCACCAACCCTTCTCGATTGGAATCTATACGCTGAAGGAAGCGAATGGCTGCTCTTAACTTTTGAAATCTGAAACCCTTCGTCTTGTCGCCAGCCTCCCGGCTGATGACACACGGGGCATCGGCGCCACTGTCCACCGTCATCTCCCGCTCCTTAGCTGCATTAGATGTGCATGTTGTTGGCGTAAATGTAATGACTGCAACTATCGCCCTTTAAGCAGCGAGCGAAGGATGCGCAGGTATCTATTCATCCGACATTTCAGCTGTTTACCGAGTACGTCAGTTTAGCTGCCATTGGAATCAGGCCGCACAACTTTTGTGCCACCCAACACACCATTGATGCGCCCGTCATACAAGCCGAGGTTGGTGAACGCTATTCGAACCCGTATGATTTGCAGCTTCAGTTTTTCTGCGGCCAACACAGGGACGCGTGGTCATTGAGCAAGTCAGCAATTGGCGATGCCGAGTCGTATTTAAGTCAGGCAGGACTGGCCGCCAACAGCGGTCTTCTGGCCACGAACCGTCACTCCGCTCCAATCTGTTCTTGGTCAATGTCTCGCAGTTTCTTCCCTAACTCGATAAACACGCTTTGGGATACACGGGCGCAAGGGTGGGGAACCAGCCAGATGCTCGACTCACCCACCTGATAGTTGGGAATTAACGCACCTTTTTCTGGCCACGTCGCACTGTTTACGAGTTGGCCCCAGTATTTACGGTAGGTAGTGCCATATAAAACGACATGACGAGGCCTGTGGGTCAGCACGAGCTCCCGGATTTTGGGGATACGGTTAGCAAGCACGTACCTACGATACTTCGACCGACTGGCGAAGTAGGCGTGGTCTTGGTTTTCCAGACGCACGTAGTCGAAACTCTTGATAGAGGACGAAGGCAGGGGGAGTAGCTCAAGCAGGCAGGTATCACTCCCCTCCATCGCGAACGCGTTGGCTTGAAGCTGTCTTACGTTTTCTTCAGAGACCTCTTGTCCTTTGGCACAAAGTAACGTCTCCAGCAGCCGACGCCAGGTGCGCTGTACTTTGACCTGTCGCCCTGTCGGTGCCTCCCAGAATTCTCGGATGCCAAGGTCAAAGTGGTACTCCCGCGCGTCATCAATCATTTTGCGGCCTCGGGATTCCCAAATCTTAAAGCGGGGGATAACGTCATTCTCCCAACTCGGCCCACAACCTTCCTCCATGCCGATGAACCAGTAGGGAGCTTGGAGGTTTCCGTAACCGTAAAAGGTAGACATGAAATCTGTGATAAGTTTGTGCATGGTTTGGAGTTGTGCATGGCGCCGTCCGAGGTTCACCGAGGAGGAGAAATTTGCCCCATTGATTGGTTTACTGGACTTACGTGCCCGAATAACTGCTTCTGGCCGAAAGGGTATGACCGCACCCCCGGTGGCTCAGTATTCAATCGGCGCCGACACACTGTTCGCTTTATTGACATTCTGCGGCAGCAACCTGCACCATTGTTGAATAGTTGCGACCCAAGCGGGAGGTCGATGAACTAGTAGGTTCAATTTGAAGCCAAATCAGCTTGGCCTTATTTCTTTTCCCTCCCCCAGAATTCGCGTTACTTGACTAGCGCTTATCAGTCCAGCGTTGAACTTGGCTTGTTACCATTGCGTTCAACAATTGTCAGGGACTGAATACATGCTCACAGGCGAACTTCGCAGCCAAATCGACGCCATCTGGAACTCGTTCTGGACTGGCGGCATCTCCAACCCACTGGAGGTGATGGAGCAAATTACTTACCTGCTGTTTCTGCGCCGTCTGGACGACCTGCACACCCTGGAAGAAAACAAGTCCGTGCGACTGGGCAAGCCCATGGAGCGCCGCAACTTTCCTGAAGGGGCGGATGCCAAAGGGCGGTCATACAACGACCTGCGCTGGTCCCGCTTCAAGAACTTCGCCCCGGCTGAGATGTACACCGTTGTTGGTGAGCACGTGTTTCCGTTCCTGCGCAGCATGGGGGGTGATGGCTCCACCTATGCGCATCACATGAAAGACGCCCGCTTCACCATCCCGACCCCGGCGCTGCTGGCCAAGGTGGTGGACCTGCTGGACCACGTTCCGATGGAAGACCGTGACACCAAGGGTGACCTGTACGAGTACATGCTGGGCAAGATTGCCAGCGCTGGCCAAAACGGCCAGTTCCGAACCCCTCGCCACATCATCCGGCTGATGGTGGAAATGACAGCCCCCACCGCCAAAGATGTGATTTGTGACCCGGCCAGCGGCACCTGTGGTTTCCTGGTGGCTGCCGGTGAATACCTGCGTGCCAAGCACCCTGAAATCCTGCGTGATGCCGCATCCCGCGAACATTTCCACCACGGCATGTTCCACGGTTACGACTTTGACAACACCATGCTGCGCATTGGCAGCATGAACATGGCTCTGCACGGGGTGGACAACCCGGACATCCGCTACCAGGACTCCCTGGCGCAGGACCATGCGGGTGATGAAGAGAAGTATTCGCTGATTCTGGCCAATCCACCCTTTGCCGGGTCTTTGGACTATGAAGGCACCGCCAAAGACCTGTTGGCCATCATCAAGACCAAGAAAACCGAACTGCTGTTCTTGGCCTTGTTCCTGCGCCTGCTCAAGCCCGGTGGCCGCGCGGCGGTCATCGTGCCTGATGGCGTGCTGTTTGGCTCCAGCAAGGCGCACAAGGAACTGCGGCGCAAGTTGGTGGAAGAGCAGAAGCTCGATGCCGTCATCTCTCTGCCCTCGGGTGTGTTCAAACCCTATGCTGGCGTCTCAACGGCGATTCTGTTGTTCACCAAGACCAACTCGGGCGGTACCGACAACGTCTGGTTCTACGACATGAAGGCCGATGGCATGAGCCTGGACGACAAACGCCAGCCACTGCTGTCTGATGATAAATTGGGCCTTCAGCCCTTTCACAACGGGCGCAGTCAGCTATCGGAAGCGGAGCACGCCAAGAACAACCTGCCGGACGTGCTGCAGCGCTGGGCTGAGCGGGATGGCACCGAGCTTGACCGTGACCGCACCGACCAGAGCTTTTGCGTGCCCAAGGGTGACATCGTGGGCAATGACTATGACCTGTCCATCAACCGCTACAAGGAAGTGGTGTATGAGGTCAGTGAGCATCTGCCGCCGAGGGAGATTCTGGCCAGGCTGGCGGAGCTCGAAGCTGAGATTCAGGCGGGAATGATAGAGCTTGAGGGGATGCTGGGATGAAGTACCCAGCCGTTGAACTGGGTGGACTTGTTGACGTGGTGATGGGGCAAGCGCCCCCTGGCGATGCTTGCAACAAAGACGGCACCGGAACCATCTTCGTTAAGGCCGGGGAATTTCAAGAGCGCCATCCAGTGGTCCGAGAATGGACGACAAAGCCATTGAAGTTGTCCAAAGCTGGCGACGTGCTAGTTTGTGTGGTGGGTGCTACCGCAGGCAAAGTTAATGAAGGTGCATTCGATTGCGCAATTGGTCGCTCGGTAGCAGCCGTTCGCTCGAATCCACAGAAACTTGACGCACGGTTTTTGTTTCACTTTCTGAAAACCAAAGTGATGCAGCTACGTGAGGGGTCCCAGGGTGCTGCGCAAGGTGTCATCACCAGAGAGATGATTTTTTCACTTTCGGTCACCTTGTTACCCCTCCCCGAACAACGCCGCATCGCCGCCATCTTGGACCAAGCCGATGCGCTCAGAGCCAAGCGCCGGGAAGCCTTGGCGCAACTGGACAGCCTCACACAGTCGATTTTCATTGAGATGTTTGGGGACCCTGCTGCAAATCCCAAGGCATGGCCAAGATTGACTCTTAATGAGTTGATGGACGAAAACGGGCCTCAGAACGGCCTTTACAAACCATCCACAGACTATGGAACTGGTACGCCAATTTTGCGCATTGACGCTTTTTATGATGGTGTGGTGACGAAATTGCACTCTTTAAAGCGTGTTCGCTTATCTGCCTCAGAACTAAAACTCTACGGTTTACGCATCAACGACATTGTCATCAATCGCGTCAATAGCATTGAGTATCTTGGTAAGAGTGCATTGATACCGAGGCTCAGTGAGCATACTGTTTTTGAATCAAACATGATGAGATTTTCGGTAAGGCGGGACTTGGTCGAACCGGGCTATGTTGTTCAGTTTTTGCAGACGAAGTTCATCAAAAACCAAATCAAGTCCTGTTCAAAAAATGCGGTCAACCAGTCAAGTATCAATCAACAAGACGTGAAAAGTTTCCAGGTAAACGTCCCGCCGCTGACACTTCAACGAACCTTCGCTTTACGCGTTCAGTCCGTCGAAGCCCTAAAAATCACCCATCGCACTGCATTGGCCGAACTCGACACCCTCTTCGCGTCCCTCCAACACCGCGCCTTCCAAGGCGATTTGTAAATGAGCAATTTCGCCTTCCTCAAGTCTGAATGGTCCTTCCTTTACGGCGCGGCTATCAAGGCTGAAGGGATGGCGAATACCGATGCCCGCACCTCCTGCTTCTACGCGCGCCGCACGTTGGAACTGGCGGTCAACTGGCTCTACAAACACGACAAATCCCTGCGTCTGCCGTATCAGGACCACTTGAGTGCCCTGATTCACGAGCCCAGCTTTCGAGCCACCGCCGGCGACGCGGTCTTCACCAAAGCCAAGCTTATCAAAGACCTGGGCAACATGGCGGTGCACAGCACCCGCATCGTCCAGAGCACCGATGCCCTCACCGCCACCCGCGAGCTGTTCCATGTCTGCTATTGGCTGGCTCGGACCTACGGCCAGCGAGTTCGCCCGGCGCCGGACCTGCGTTTTGACCTGGCATTGGTTCCCCTGCCACCGGCACCATCAGCGGCGCCTGCCACCCCAGTCCAGTCCACAGACCAGCTCCAGAAACTGGAGACTCAGCTCAAAGTCAGCGACGAAAAGCTCTCAGCCCTGTTGTCCACCAATGCCGCGCTGGACGACGAACTCAAGAAGCTGCGCGAAGAAGTGGCGGCCGCCAAGAAGGCCAACACCGCCCAGCCCGACACCCACGACTACTGCGAAGCCGAAACCCGTGACAAATTCATCGACCTGCTGCTCAAGGAAGCCGGTTGGCAGCTGACGGCCAAGAACCTGGAAGTCGAAGTCAGCGGCATGCCCAACAACCAAGGCAAGGGCTTTGTCGACTACGTGCTCTGGGGTGACAACGGTTTGCCCTTGGCCCTGTTGGAAGCCAAGCGCACCCGCAAGGACGCGACCGTGGGCCAGCAACAGGCCAAGCTGTATGCCGACTGCCTACAAGCCCAGTATGGTCAGCGCCCCATCATCTTCTATTCCAATGGCTATGAGCACTGGATGTGGGACGATGCCAGCTACCCACCCCGGTCGGTGCAGGGCTTCTTCAAGAAGGAAGAACTCGACCTGCTGATTCAGCGCCGCAGCAGTCGCAAGAAGTTGGCTGATGCCGTCATCAACGACGACATCATCAACCGCTATTACCAGCACCGGGCGGTGCGCCGCATTGGTGAGACCTTTGAGCTGGACAACCAGCGCAAGGCCCTGCTGGTGATGGCCACCGGTGGCGGCAAGACGCGTGTGGTGGTGGCGCTGGCGGACGTGCTGACCCGCTGCAATTGGGCCAAACGCATCCTGTTCCTAGCCGACCGCGTGGCCTTGGTCAAGCAGGCGGTCAACGCCTTCAAGGCGCACCTGCCCGATTCATCTCCGGTTAACCTGGTCACCGAGAAAGCCACTGACGGCCGGGTGTTTGTCTCGACCTACCCAACCATGATGGGCCTGATTGACGACGCCGCTGACGGCCAGCGCCGTTTTGGCGTGGGTCACTTTGACCTCATCATCATCGACGAAGCCCACCGCTCGGTGTACCAAAAGTACCGTGCCATCTTCGATTACTTCGATGCCATGCTGGTGGGCCTGACCGCCACCCCCAAGGACGAGATAGACCACAACACCTACAGCCTGTTTGACCTGGAAAGTGGCGTCCCCACCGATGTCTACGGTCTGGATGAAGCCGTGGCCGAAGGCTACCTTGTGCCCCCCAAAGCCATTTCGGTGCCGCTGAAGTTCCAGCGCGAAGGCATCAGGTATGAGGACCTGTCCGATGAAGAGAAGGAGCAGTGGGACGCCTTGGAGTGGGATGAAGACGGCAACGTGCCCGATGCCGTGGACTCGGCAGCGCTGAACCAATGGTTATTCAACACCGATACCGTCGACAAAGTGCTGGAAAACCTGATGACCCAGGGCGAGAAGGTCGCCGGCGGTGACCGCCTGGGTAAAACCATTATCTTTGCCAAAAATAACGCCCATGCCGACTTCATTGCCAAGTGCTTCAATGACAACTATCCGCATTACAAGGGTGCTTTCGCCCGGGTTGTGACTTACAAGACAGAGTACGCCCAGACCCTGATTGATGCCTTTTCTGCCAAAGAGAGCATGCCGCACATCGCCATCTCGGTCGACATGCTCGACACCGGCATTGATGTGCCGGAGGTGGTCAATCTGGTGTTCTTCAAGGTGATTCGTTCCAAGACCAAGTTCTGGCAGATGATTGGCCGGGGCACCAGGTTGTGCCCTGACCTGTATGGCCCTGGTAAGCACAAGCAATTCTCTCGGGTCTTTGACTATTGCCAGAACCTCGAGTACTTCAACCAGGAACTGCCGCCAGACGATGCCAGGGCATCGGCACCACTGGGCGCCCGGCTGTTTCGGGCGCGGTTGCAGATGATTGGGGCACTGGACAGCCGCATGGCTGCGGACCCCCAGGTGGCCCAAGAGCCAGCCGCCTTCGGTGACAACCTCACCGATGGGCGGTTGCGCGGTGAACTGGCGGGCTTTCTGCAGCAGCAAGTGGCAGCCATGAACCTGGACAACTTTGTGGTGCGGCCCCGGCGAAAGTCGGTGGAGCGCTTTGCCCAGCTGGAATCCTGGAAATCGCTGGATGCCGATGCGCACCACGAACTGAGTCAGCAATTGGCAGAACTACCGACGGCCTTGCTGGACAACGACGAAGACGCCAAGCGCTTTGACCTGCTGATGCTGCGCATCCAGTTGTCCATTCTGCAGGCCCTGCCGGACTTTGCCAGCCTGCGCGAACGCACCCAGGCCATTGCCAGTGCCCTGGAAGCGCAAGAAGCCATCCCCGCCATCAAGGCACACATGGTGCTGATTCAGGCCATTGCCGGCGATGAATGGTGGGAAGACGTCACCATTGCCATGCTGGAGGCCGCGCGCAAGAAGTTGCGCGCCCTGGTCAAGCTGATTGAAAAAGGCAAAAAGAAGGTTGTCTACACCGACTTCGAGGATGAGTTGGGCGTTGGCACTGTCATCAACCTGCCAGGCGTGAGCACCGGCATGAATCTGGCCAAGTTCAAGGACAAGGCCCGCCAGTTCCTCAAAGCCCATGAAAGCCATGTGTCACTGCAACGCCTGCGGCGCAACCAACCACTGACGCCATCCGACCTAGACGAGCTGGAGCGGATGCTGGTCGATGCTGGTGGCACGACAGAGGTCATTGCCCAGGCCGCAGAACAAAGCCATGGACTAGGCATCTTCATCCGGTCATTGGTAGGCCTGGACCGTGAAACGGCAACGCAGGCGTTCAGCCAGTTTGTGGTCGGCACCACCGCCACTGCCAGCCAGATTGAGTTCATCGACCTGATTGTTCAGTACCTGACGGAAAACGGCGTGATGGATGCAGAGAGGCTGTATGAGTCACCGTTCACCGACATCAGCCAGCAGGGGCCAGAAGCGTTGTTCCTGCCTGCCAAAGTGACAGAAATGGTCCGGGTGCTGGAGGAGATTCGCGAGCGGGCAGTGGCTTGAGGCGCAAAGATGCTGAATGACGTGAGGGTGACTATGACTCACTCGTATGCAAGCAAGGTAATCTTGTAACCATCTTCTTGACACAAGGTTTGCTCGTAGACCATCTCAGGAAACTCGCCCCCACGACGCTCTTTTAGCCACCAGGTTGAATCAAGTTCATGCCATTCGTCGTGGGATGAAGTCTGCTGTCTGCTAGGACTACCAGCGGGAAGGCTATTTCCTTTCCATACACACAGTTGCTCTGCGAAATGGGCACTTTTCACTGAATACCTGACCTGGTTGTCCTTTGAAAACACGAAGGCGCAGGGGTAGTCGCTTTGTTCTGCCAGACGGTGCGCGGTCATGGTCACGCTTGTCCCAAATTCTTCAGCCAGCGTTAGCACATGGTCTAACTCCGGGTCTTGAAACTTGTGAAGTCGCGGTTTCAATAGCTTTTGCGGTATTAAAAGCTCAGCCGCAAACTGATTGGCCTGAATTTCCCAGTCTTTATTTGCCCTAGAGCCTATGTCTTCAGCCGTGCAATTAAAGGTTGTTTGCCGATGCCAGGGAAGCAAAAAATGCCCGAGTTCATGACCAATGGTGAAGCGCTGCCTAGGGCGTGGACTCCGGCTGCTATAAAAAATTGCTCCTGCAGATTTCTCTGCATTCGCAATTAGCGTGCCCTCAAAGCCCACACTTTCTAGAGGTTCAATTTTGGTAATTCCTGCCAGTCGCGCAAGCTCTTCAATGGGAATTGGAAGCTCAATGCCCGGATTCTGTTGAATGATGGCATCAACTAACTGCTCCGGATGAACTAAGTCCGCAAGCTCGATAAGCTCAAGTTTCAGCATCTCCCTGGGTCTTCTTCTTTTTGAATATTTCGAGAGTTTGCATCAAAACCGTTTGCTCTGACGCTGAAAGCGTCTTGAAGTCCCGGAAAAATTGTTGCGCATCTGCATCAACGAGTGACTCAGCGTCCCCCGTGCCAGCCAGGTACTCAACGGCCACATTGAAATACTCTGCCAAATTCTTCAACAGGTCTAACGACGGATTCTGAGTTGTTCCTTTTTCCAGTCCCCATATGTGGGTCTTGGAAACTTCTACTGCGTCAGCTACTTGCTGTAGCGACTTCCCCTTGCGTAACCGGAGTTCGGTCAGCTTAGCTCCTAGGGACATGTCATTTCTCCAAAAATTGGGGACTTTGCCCAACCTAAAAGTATATATCTAACGCCGAATACAACAACACTTGACAGTTACGTTCGTTCTATATATATTACGAATCGTAAACCAACGAAAGGATTTGTATGACCGGCAAAAACCAACATGTTGTTCCACACAAAGGCGGATGGGCCGTCAAGGGTGAGGGCAATAGCAAAGCGACATCCATCCAACCTACGCAGGCAAAAGCCACGGAAGTTGCCCGAGGCATTGCGAAGAATCAGGAATCGGAATTGATCATTCACCGCCCTGATGGCCGCATCCGTGACAAAGACAGTCATGGGCACGACCCGTTTCCGCCCAAAGGTTAGTCACCGTTCTCAAAACCACAACTCTGGAACAAACCATGTCCAATGAAAACTCTGCTGAGGCCCCCGGCCACAATAAAAGCTACGACATCGTCGTCAATGGCAAACAGCGCACCGTCACCGAAAAGACCATTTCGTACGAACAAGTTGTTCGCCTGGCCTTCCCTGAAGGCCCGTTTGACATCCTGTACACGGTCGCCTATGCCAATCCGCATGGCAAAGACGGGACATTGGCCCCAGGCCAAGACACTCATGTCAAAGACGGGATGAGCTTCAATGTCGTCAAAACCAACCGGTCTTAATTTCGGCCTTCAGAACCTTCTTGACGAGGGTTTTGAGGTCGAAGTCCGCCAGCAGCACTTGCTCGTGCACTCGGTCCCTTATGTCACAAGCGACAGAGAGTTGCGACGCGGCACCTTGGTATGCACCTTTATTGAAAGCGCAGGAACACTCCTGCCGCCGGACAACCATCAAGTTTGGTGGACCGGCCAATACCCTTGCTTTGCGAGTGGTGCACGCATTGCACACATCGAGAACGAAAACAACCGTCAAGAATTGTTTCGGGGGTGCACCATCCAGCACCGCTTCTCAAATAAGCCTGAAGGGTTTTCGAATTTCTCAGACCACTATTCGAAAATGGTCCACTACATCACCATCCTTCAAGACCAGGCAAAGGCCATCGACCCCAATGCGGATGCCCGGACTGGGCGCGTGATTGAGCCCGTGGAAGGTACATCCGTTTTTCGGTATGCCGACACGGCATCAGCACGTGCGGAAATCATGATGACTTCATCTCGCCTTGGCATTGGTCGGGTTGCAATCATCGGCCTGGGTGGTACAGGTTCATACGTGCTTGACCAGGTAGCCAAAACACCGGTGTCAGAGATTCACCTGTTCGATGGCGACAAATTTCTGCAGCACAACGCTTTCAGGTCACCAGGCGCAGCGAAGCTGGAGGACCTTGCCAAACTGATTCCTAAATCCGATTATTTCCAGCGAATTTATGATGCCATGCATCGCGGTATCGTGAGTCATCCGTACTACCTGACGGAACTGAACTTGGGCGAATTGACAGGATTTGATTTCATCTTTGTATGCGTGGACAACGGTGGAACCCGCTCAATGTTGAGTCAACATATTCAGTCTCTCTCGGTACCGTTCGTGGATGTGGGGATGAATATTCAACTCGTTCCCGATAGCCGAAAGCTCATCGGCACATGCCGCACTACTCTAAATACCCCGACACAAAAAGACCACTTCGCGCAATATGTCCCCATGGATGAAGTGGAACAGGACGTTCTCTATCGGCAGAACATTCAGGTCGCCGATATGAATGCCTTAAATGCTCAACTGGCCGTGATGAAGTGGAAGCAACTATTTGGGTTTTACGCGGACGATTTCAACCCACACAATATGACCTTTTCGGTCAACTCAATGTCATTGACGCGTGATGTCTTAGTTTCACCACCAGAACCATGAAGATTCACCAAATTCGACCGCAGTTCAGTGAATTTATTCCGGACAACCTGGAGGAAGGCGTTCTTTACATCAGTGAGCGCTACAAGACTGCATCGCATAAGTGTGCATGCGGATGTGGCGAAGAAGTTGTAACCCCGCTGTCGCCTGTTGAATGGCAGCTTCGCAAGGAGCGGGGCTTAGTCAGCTTGCACCCTTCCATCGGAAATTGGAACTACGCCTGTCGTTCCCACTACTGGATTCGCAGGAATGCAATTCAATGGGCCGGCGGTATGCCTGCCAAGCAAATTGCGCTGGTACAGGCCAAAGACAAAGCAGACAAGACACGGTACGTTGGCCAGATAAACCGGCTGAAAGACAGCGTTGCTCAAACGACGGCAGCGAACTCAACGACAAGTAATAAACCATCCTGGGTTACCAAGGCTCTTGACACGTTGATTCAGTGGCTCACAGGCCGTTAGGTTTGCCGAGATGTAGACGAAGAAAATTCATCAGCCCGGTTGTCTAAGCAGCGCAGCGAGAAAAGCACTTTTAAAACGAAGCATAGGGAGCAGAACAATGGCCACGAGAGCCCAAGCAATGTGACCGCCGATTCAGATATGACAGTGCGCTGGGAATAACTGATAGCCCCTCATTAGGAAGTTATCGCGGAAAGACGCGATTTGGCATCCACTTTGCGCCTGTCCAATTCTTTCGGCACATCCTGTCAAAGCCAAGCCAGCGGCCACAAAGGCACCTCTGTTGCTTAGGATTCAGGTGTTTGACGACTATCTGCGGGCAAACGCAAATCACAGGCTGTGACTGTCATGGCTAGACCGACGTTTTGCTTTTGAGTTTGGCCAGTAGGTCCAGCGCCTTTTGGAGTTGGATATCACTGCGTGCACATTCATCGGGGGAAATGCCACCCAGGGCTGGATTTGGCTGGACGAGCCATTAGATAGCATCGCTCATATCGCCCCTAAAGGCGTCGAATGCATGTCGATCTAGTTGGTCAAACCTGTCGTAATCTGGACTTCCGAACTCTCGACCAACAGGAACAGCATCAAGCCACGCTTGCTCCTCAGCGGATCGCCACAGAACCGCTCCATAAAAACGGTTGTAAAACAGTTGGGAAATCCTTTCCTTCCTGCGTCGTGTCATGAACGCTCCTTCTCACAATTGGCCAATCACTGACGTTCCAAGACCAAGGGCTCCCCCTTCAGGGCGGGTCAAATTCATCATCCTCTTCCCAAAAGTTCGGCAATGTGCCCTTGCGGCGCATTTTTTTGTGAACCGCACACAACTGCAGCATGTAACCATCAAACGTATCCAGCCGAGATGGCTCGCCACAGACAATGCACAACTGCATAGTTCTTGCTTCAGCCTCGTGCACAAGCGCTGCAATTTTTTCGCCCAGCATGTCGGGTGTTTTGTGCTTGTCGGGGACACGCAATGACATGACAACACCTTTGCTGTCTAGGATATCTACAGGCGTCCGCTGTTTGACTTTGTTGAGTTTGCAGTACCAGCGCGCTGATCCGAACTTTTGTTTGCATTGCACAAAGTGAAAACCACGCTTATCCGGCCCAAGAATTTCATCTATGTTTTCGCAGAGCTGTGCGAAGACCGACATCCATCCGGCGGGGATACCGATGCCAAGATTTTTCGCCTTAAACATATATAAATATCGTCCTTTGATACTTTGTAAGTTTGTGCTCATGACTTTTCCTTTGCTGCAGTTTGGCGCCGGATCGACTCATCAGACCGAAATGAAGATTGCGACACATAACAGCGTTCAAGCTTGAACTTCAGCTCGGCTTGCACGCTAAGGGACGACAGGCCAGTTGAGCCGTCACATTTCACAAAGTTGTCTATCGCTTCGACTGGCCAGCCGTCTGCGTCATCATCAAGGGCCAGCCAAAATGCTGGTCTTCGCCGCTGGACATCCATCAAGATTTGTTCTGCTCTCGATTTACCCTGAAAGTTTGTAAACGCTGGTGGATCGACTCTGTGAATTCGCTTGTGGAAAGTACCCCCAACAAAGCGCCCACGCAGGGCCGGTGGGAACCGTTTCAGGGTTTTGCCGTAACCAGGCCAAACACACCAACTGCTGGAGAGCACAAGTTTGACCAGCGGAAATGGCTGCAGGATAGTTTCAAGAATCGGAAGCCACTCAAAAAGTCTCCTCCCAGGCGCCCGTTTGGGGCACATATGGACTCCACAACGAGAGTTCCAGACGGCGTGTTCGTGGTGAAGTACGCCATCAATGTCCAGGTAAAGCACCACCAGGGCTGCGTCGGAGAGTGTTTGTTGATTGACCATAAAGGCCAATCTATCGCTGCGTTGAACAGGGGTCAACACGAAAAAATTCGCGACTTGGCACTTCACGATTTGCTCGGTAGATAAAGTGTCATAGAACGACAGTTTTTTTGGCACCTGTTGCAGGTTCCCGACAAACTGTCCATCTATCGGCACCAACATGTCTCACGCATCGTGTGCGTCTGGTTCGCTGGCGGTCACGTGCGGTGCGGCCAGATGTGGCCGAGGCATGTGGGCTGGTTGGGGGTCGGGATGAGGCGTATTTTTAGCTTTGCGGCTCAAAAAGTGAGGTGTATTTTCAGAGATGCGAGCCTCAAATTGAAAAACACGACACCCACGCCATCTAAGCACAGCTCTTTACGACAAGCACCTTGTCGCGGTAGCACCCAACGCATGAAAAGAGCGACAACCGACGATATCGCGCCAAGACCGCATCGTCACAACGCCAGTTATTCCGGCGAACCCTTGCGAGGGGGACGTGCCGTTTTAGGACACAGCCCAATTCCAGTCAGTCAGTTTTTGAGGAAGCGGCTATCGAACATTGGACAGGAGGCGCGGCTGTCGGCGTGGGTTAGCCCACGCAAAAGCGCGGCGGTTACTTGGATGAAAGGAACAACTTGATACCCAAGGCTCCTAATATCACCCCCACTGTGCGGTCTATGGCGAACTTTGTCCTGACGTACGCGTCTCGCGGTTTAGACGCAGAAAGCGCGAATGCAACAACCAAGTACCAGGATGCTTCAAGGGTGAAGACCCCGACTGGCAATGCTAGCGTGAGAGGCAACGATGGCGATGGCGGCAACATGTCACTCATTCATTTTTCTTCATGGACAATCAAAAAGAAGGTCATATAGGGAGGAAGAATGGTGCGGCGAATCGAGAGCAATCAAGTTCCGGCTGAAACACGCAGCATGCTGCGAGAGCGGCTAGCGCGATTTTTGCCAGCGCACTCGATGCCAAGAGGTGGTTTGGACTTGACAGTGCGTCCTCCTGTGTCCGACAAGGAACTCGTTGATCTCCTGTTAAACCTTGAGTTTTTACCCGGCGACGACATCGGGAGAGCGCGAGCCCTATATGAGGAAGCCGCTCAAAGACAGGCGCTCACCTGGACCGCCCCCCCGCCGGAGCCAGTGGCAACGTCTGCCGCGATTGAAGAAAATGAGCGCGGCGCACCTTCCGGGCAAATAGCGGTTTCTGTTCAGGTCATTCCAGATTGTCCTAGCTTCGATGGACTATTCCCACCTCCGTCGTTCGACGAACTGCTTGCGCGAGGATGGATTCGTCAGACGTGGGGACGATTCTCGGTGCCAGATGAACTTAGGATTGCCTGTCGTCGTCAGCCACAGGCTGCTGGCACGGCATTTAAGTTGTTGGTTGAAGCGCTGTACCGGGATGTATTTAAACAGCGAGAAGGATTCTCCCCTGAAGGCGACCTTCAGGTCATCGCCAACGGTATCGTCACAGAACAATTTCGGCCTAGTGAGGTTACATGTGTCTCTCGCCCTTGGATTGCTGCAAGACTATGGGACGCGCCTGTGGTTGCTTCAAATTGCTCCGGCATAGATGACGCCCAGCAGCGCCTGAGTCGCTGGATAGATAGTTGGACGCTCCTGAATTGCCCATCATTTTCAATAAGCAGTTATCTGGAGCCGGCCTCTTTTGAAGAATTCGTGAAGTCAGGCCTTGCTGTACTAGCGGCGGACTCAACCACGCCCGGATGGGCTGAGTTCAGAGAGGCAGCAAGAGCTCCGATAACCTTGCTGTATCCGCATCGAGCCGCGCATGTGGAAAACGTCGTTTCACCGGTACCGGCGACGACGGTTGAACGCGTAGACTGGATGTCACGGGGACTAGCGGAGCAAACCTTCCACGAATACTTGGAGACTAAAGGCTCGAGTCTGCTAGACGCGCTCCTAAATGAAATACAGGAAGCCACGTTCGACCCCAAGCATCTTGCTTCCAGGTTGATGGAATTTGTCGTCAAGCGGCCAGTCCTGCTTCAGCAGCTCGTATTGAGAGTTCGGCAAGCACCTGTGCTGCTTGCCGACATGCTTATGGTTCCGGCGACCTGCCCATTGGCGTGCAGCCTCATCGCAAGATGGGAGTACAACACAGGCGGCTGGAATCGGGATTTTCAAGCTCAGGCAAATGACACAACAGCAATGCTTGCGTTTGAAGACGCTATTGCGTTGTTGGGTGAACATCTTGATGCAGAACGAGTGCCCGCTACTGAGTTGGCGGCGCTGTATCGGTACATCTACGAGCTGGCGTCGAATCCTCGTAAGCGTTTTAGGCATTTCGCAACGCTGCCATTGCTGCGGCAGGAGCTGGCATCAGCGGCCACAAGCATCCAGGACGCAGTATTTGCCGCATTAGTGGCATCGGCTTCGTCCGGCACTGACAAAATGACCGGGTTTTGTGCAGCACTCGATTTTATTTCTGACGGAGGGGGGGTTGACCGCATTGACCCGTCAGAGATTGTTTCGTTATACCTAGATAATTTGCTTCTGCATACCGAGCGTGGCGGACTTACCCAACTGGGCTTGCCAGCCGCCCAGTCGTTTGTTTTCCTTGCTTTGAGATGTGAGGAGCGTCTTCGCAGCCGCTTCTTGGGGGCTATCGATGTACGGGCCTGGCTACAGGCCGAACCGACAGCCCCAGATGAGCAGCCTTCAGTACGCAACTTGTTGGCCCGGCGCATCAGGGCACATATTCGGTTATTGTCCCGAGCCACGGCAGGGTGGCCAACCGAAGTTCCGAATGAGCTCGTTGATGCGCTATCGAGTGCCGTCCACGCTGGAGCAACGGACCAACCACAGCGCGGCAGGGTCGATGCATTTGTTCCAGGACCTGGCTTCGGATGCAACTGGGGGGAGGAGGAGCCAATCGCACTAGATTTGGCAAAGGCGCTTCGACGACTACAGGGAAATTCACTCCAAAGACTCGTGACTGAGCTTTGCCAAATAGATGAGCCAATTGCTCTAGCTGGCATCATCGCAAATACGCCGGTAGCTGTTCACGAACAGATCAAGAGGCGCCTGCAAAGTTTGAACCCTGAAAATGCGCCTGAGGTGTGGAATTGGTCGGCACTGCAAGCCCGAGTTGATGCGCTTCTGAATGCAGAGCTGCCCGAAGTTGCGGAGGTTTTTATAGCAGCGGAGCGCGAAACCAGAACATGGGGGCCTGTGCGGGGCCGAGAAATTGCAACGATTCGAGCAACCCTTCGGATGCTGATGCTGCGGCAGGACTGGCCCGCCATCACTTCGTACAGCTTGCCGGAGAATTTGGGTGAAGCCCTACGGCGTGAGGGTGAAGATTTGCTGCTGTTCTATCGGGGTATCGCAGAGCTAAAGAAGACGGATGGAAATCCCGCGGCTGCCGAAGCTATGTTCTTGGAATTGACCCAACGGAACCGTGGGGTCACGTCTTACCGCATAAATCTTTTTGCTTGTCGTGTTAGCCGCTTACTTAGCGGCAATAGCTTTGGAATCTTGTCGGGAGATGCTCTTACGCAAGCAAAGCGCTACCTTGCCGAAGCTCAGCAAGAAACTCGGCCCCTAATCCAGCACTCTCCCGCAGACCTCAAAGCCCTGGACGTCAACCGCGCGATGTTGCTGATGGCCGTCGGCCAACCCCTGGAAAGCCTTCAGGTTTTGATGGACCTGACAGATGCGAATAATGACGCAAGCATTGAGGGGTTTCGAGCTCTTGCGATGGCACGACTTGACCGCAAGAGAGAAGCCTTGGTTGTGCTCACTCAAGCCGAGAGCGCATTTGGACGCTCTGACCTTCTCTCGGCTATACGGGCAAATATTGACACACACCGGCCATACGCAACGGCGCCAAACATGTGGATGGACGCTGATCCCGTGCCAGGAATTCGTCACGCGTTTGAGGCCTTCTTGAGATTGGGTGCTGCTGAGCAAGCCCAAGTACTTCATTCACGAGGTGATCTTGAGCTCTACCTGCTTGAGACGGTTCGCGCAGCATGCGCAAGCATCGTTGCCTTAGCCCCAATGATGAGGCGGCTTGACATAGATTGTGAGGACGACATTTCCGGGGTCTTGCTGCAAGTCTTACGCTCGCGTTTGACGCTAACTCAATGGGCAGTAGCAGACCAGTCTCGCGGTGGATTTTCCAAAAAAGGCGGTGTTGGAGAGCGAGACATCGTCATTAGTAAAGACACTGCAACACTTGCTGTGCTTGAGGCACTCATCGCTGACGCGGTCTCAACTGGCAATCTCACATCGCACTTCAAGAAGTTGCTGGGGTATGACACCTGCCGATTCTTCTTTCACATTACCTATGCCCGTCGGTCGAACTGTGCGGACATTCTTGCTCATCTGCGAACTGCATGCGCCAGCCCCCCGACAGGATTCAGCCATATTCGCACCGAACCATTGGACGACTATGATTCCATGCCTGTGGGCTTTAAGGCTTACTACGAGATTGACTCCCGTAATGTTGTTGTCGTTTTTCTGGCATTGGAGATAGGCCAACCTGTTCAACGGGCCGCTGCTGCAATGACATAAACACCCATGACGCCACTGAGGGGATAAAGCGTATTTTTAATTTTGCGGCTCATGAAGTGAAGTGTATTCACGGCGATGGGGCTCAATCTCGGTAGAACGATGGCAGAACTGCGCTTAGAGAAAGAAGCCATCATGCAATAGCTCTTCGCGGCAAGCGCAAAGTACTCACCTTCGACCGTCAGCAAGATTCCCTTGCTGAAGTCATGGGCGATGGGGTTTGGGGTCAGGGACGTTAAGTAGAATGAAAACTTGGTGTGCTATGGAGTCTCAACATATGCTTCCCGTCGTCTCAACTTTTGCATCCACCCCTTGCGTAAGTCTTTGTTTTTTTAAGAGCTGAAATCTCATGTTACGGGTCTAGCTACAGCGATTGCGATAAATGCAACGGTTGACAAAATTTGATATTATCAGAGACTTGTCAACTAGGAGGTCACGATGATTCATGATCGTATCCGTCGAGCGCGCGTGCTGCGGGGCCTCACTCTTGAAGTTCTTGCACAGCGCCTCGGCGACATTTCCAAGCAGGGTTTGAGCAAATTCGAAAAGGGTGAAAGTGCACCCAATTCGACCCGCATCCTGCAACTATCCAAAGCGCTTGGCGTAAAGCCGGAGTATTTTTTCAGGACCGATGCGGTTGAACTTGGGCCGCTGGAGTTCCGCAAGCTCGCAAAGATGCCCAATTACCGTCAGCAACAGGTGGCGGAGCAGATGCGCGAGCACCTGGAGCGGTACGTGGCACTGGAGGGCTGTTTCGACGTAACCGACGGCCTGGTACAACAGTTGCCTCCACGCTCTTTGCCGATCAAAGGCATTGACGAGGCCGAAGTTGCTGCACAGCGCTTGCGCGACCGTCTGCAAATTGGCAACGATGCCGTTGCGAACCTCACCGACCTGCTGGAAGAACACGGCATCAAAGTGGCATTGCTTGACGGTGTGGCCGACTTTGACGGCGCCTGCGCCGCCACCGACGACGAGAAGCATGTACTGATAGCGCTCAACCGCAACCGCCCAGGCGAACGCATGCGCTTTACCGCAGCCCACGAACTAGGCCACTGGGTCATGGCGTTCCCAGATGGCATGAGTGAGGCCGACAAAGAAACTGCTTGCCATCGCTTTGCGGGTGCTTTCCTTTACCCTTCTGACAAGGTTTTGTTGGACTTTGGCTCACACAAGCGCTCCCGCGTCTACCCCGTGGAACTGCTCAATGCCAAGCGCCGTTATGGTGTCTCCATGCAATTGGCGTTGCGGCGCCTGAAAGATCTGCATCTGCTCACCGATGCGGGCTACAGCCATGCGTTCATTGAATTCAGTCGCAATGGTTGGCGCAGCGCGGAACCTGAACCGCTGCGTGCAGAACAGCCGCGGCGCTTTGAGTCTTTGGTGTTTCGCGGTCTGGCCTCTGACCTGTTCAGCCCCTCGCGCGCGGCGGAATTCATGCAGTGTCGAGTGGATGAGCTGGACCCGGCGCTAAACCGTCTGCCAGAAACCGCATGACACAACAGGTCTATATCAGCGACACCAATATTTGGATCGACTTCCGCAATGCGGACCTGCTCGACGCGCTGTTTGACCTGCCTTTTCAACTCTGCTGCACTGACTTTGTACTGTCAGAGCTGCAAGATTTTGACCCGCAAGCGCTGCGCCAGCGCGGTCTCTTGGTGCATGGCCTTGACGAACGCGCAACTGCCCGATTGTTTGGCCTGATGACCGCGCACAACAACAGCTCTTTGGCAGATGTGTCGTGCTACTTGCTGGCACAGGAAACCGGCCATCCGTTGCTCACGGGTGACGGGCGCCTGCGCAAGCAGGCCGTACATGACGGCTTGCAGGTGCATGGTGCGTTGTGGCTGCTGGACCAACTGGTGGCATACCAAGTGACTTCACGCCATGCCGCCGCACTTGGGCTCAAAAGCATGCTGGATCTTGGCGCACGCCTGCCCCCCACCGAATGCCAGGCCAGGCTAAGAGACTGGCAAACCTGAAACCCGCAGATGCGGGCCGCGATCAGAACGTGATCACCTTGTCCGCTTGCAGCGTCCAGTCGGCCAGTTCCGGCAGGGTGCCAATGCTGACGCCGGGACTCAGCGGCAGCTCTGCCAGGCCACGCGCCAGGGCGCAGGTGCGGCACAGCTTGATGGGCACACCCTCATTCACCAGCAGTTCCATCAGGCCCTGCAGGCCGTTGCCACTACCGTCCACCTGGTTGGGCAAACCGGCCACGACCGCGTCGGACATCAAAAACAGACGAAGCTCGGGCCGATCGCCGTCCCGCCCGACCAACGCTGTAGCTAACCGCAGGGCCGAAAGACAGCGCTCGCTGCCATAAGGTGCTGCGTGAACGATGATGAGGATGTTTTGCATGGTGTTCCTCCAGAGTTGCGGGGCCCAGAAGTGTGGCCTCGGATGCTTGGGCAAAAGCTGGTGTCTTCTGCGCAAGGACGGGCACACCAGAATCAACACTGTCCACCAGCGCCTCGGCCAGCTGGGCTTGGGTGGATTGGCTGGCGGCCAGGCGGGCGCGTAACTCGGCGCACAGGTGACGCAACTGGGTGACGCGGGTGACGATGCGGGCCAATTCGTTCAGTGGCGGGAGCGGAATGAGTAGCGAACTAAGAATTTCGAGGTTGATGTTCTTCTGAGCAGTAGCAGGGGCAAATGCGAGCAAGTCAGCTTTTGCCGTTTCTACAAATAGCAAGAAATACTCGACATTGCCCATTGCACGCGCAGGCACAAAGCCTACGACGCTGTCTGGGAAGCAACTGTCGAAACCGAGGGTGGCCGATTCCGCAATATTGGCTGCGATCGTGATGCACAGCGTTCCCTTCGGCCACATTCGACTTTGTTCAAGCCCAAGGTCGCTGTAGTAAGAGTGGACTTCCTGAACAACGCCCTTGGCGCGCGAAACCTCTCCGGTTTGGATGAGTGGGTACTTCGGTGGATTGAATAAGGCAGGATCGTTGCGTGGTCGGTGCTTGGACTTGCCTCGACCAAACTCTCCAAGTTCCGGAAACCGCGCCCAACACCACCCCGGAGGCAAGGCAAACGGCTGTTCATCCTCGGCAACTGGTGGCAGGGGTTTGTCGCGTTTGATCTTGCCTTGGGCGATGAGTTGGTCTTTTTCGGCGCGGATTTTTTGCAGCAGGGCGCTGGCGGGTTCGTCTTGCGGGTCTTGGGGGACGAGCAGGCCGCGCACGGCGAGTTGCAGGATGGTTTGCTCCAGCGCATCCACGGCTTGAGGGCGGTCGAGCAGCAGGTCGAAGTAGCAGGCCACTCGTTGCCAGTTCTCGGCCAGTTGTGCGGGGGTGTCGCTGTCGGTGAGCGCGCCGAGCAGGGTGGCAACGAGTTGGGCGTGCTGCGCGGCTTCAAGCTGGCCTTTGACTTCGAGCGCGTCACACAGCCGCATGAGTTCTTCGACGCGGGTAACGATGCGGGATTGTTCGGCGAGGGGCGGCAGCGGGAACACACAATGCTTCAACTCGGTCATGTTGATCGAAGCCAGGTTGGTCGTCTGCTTTGCCGAGAATGCGAAATAGGCACGGGCAACAGGCGAGTTCAGAAAAAGTTGCGCCCATTGCGGATTCCATTCGGCGCTGGTGCCACGCACTTTGAAAACATGGTTCTGATGCAAGCACGTTGGCAACTCGTCACGCCAGATTGCGGTACGCCCAACTTTGTCCCAGTCGCCACCTTCAGTAATCAACAAATCACCGCTGACCAGTTGAAACCGGTCTAGCTCGGAGCTGTCAATTACCACGTTTTTTATCGAGCTTAGTTTCAGGTGCCAGCGCTGCACATTGGCTACGCGCAGGTAAGGCAACAAGAGGGGCGAGGCGATGAGTGTTTTTCGGCCCAAGGTGACACCACTGGAAATTAGAGCCAGATCGCCAAACCTTGCCCACTTCCACCCCACCGGCAACCCAAACGGCTTTTCCTCCTCCGTGATCTCCGCCAGCGGCTTGTCCCGCTTGATCTTGCCCGCCGCAATCAACCGGTCTTTCTCCACCCGAATCTTTTTCAGCAGTTCACTCGCAGGCTCGTCACCCGGGTCTTGCGGCACCAGTTTGCCCTGCACCGCCAGCGTCAGGATCAGCTCGCGTAGCCGCGCCACACCACCGGGAGCAGTGGCCAGTAGATTTATATTTAATAGCAACATGCGCTTGTTTTATGAGGGCTAGAGGCCAATTTCTCTTGTATTTTCAAGCAGCGCCCGATCACGGGTCAGCTCGGCTTGTAGCTCGGCCTCGGTGGGCAGCCAGGGCTGGTAGCGGCTGGCAAAAATTTGCTCGCTGCCCGCCAGCAGGGAGTAACGGGCCACGGCCTCGTTGCGTTCGGAACACAGGATCAGCCCGATGGTGGGGTTGTCGCCCGGCTGGCGCACTTGTTCGTCAAACACGCGCACGTACATGTCGAGTTGACCCACGTCTTGGTGGCTGAGCTTGCCGACTTTCAGCTCGATGAGCACAAAACATTTGAGGATGTAGTTGTAAAAGACCAGATCGACAAAGGCGTCTTCGCCCTCAATGCGCAGGTGGCGCTGGCGGGCTACAAAGGCGAAGCCTTTGCCCAGCTCCAGCAAGAACTTTTGCAACTGGTCAAGCAGGCCTTGCTCCATGTCTTTTTCGTACCAGCTGGCCTGCGGTTGGCCGTCCAGAAACTCCAGAATGTAGGGGTCGCGAATGAAGTCGCGCGGGCTGAGTGGTGCATCGCGCTGGATCAGGGCGCTGGCTTCGGCTTTGACACCGTCCTGATCCTGGCTGGAGAGGAGGCGCTGGTAATACAGGGTGCTGATCTGTCGGTCAAGCGCCGCCACGCTCCAGGTTTGGCTGACGGCCTCAAGCGCATACCACTGGCGGGCGGCTGGGTCTGGCACGCGCATGATGGCTTTGATGTGCGACCACCCCAATTCGCTCCACGGCGTGGAGCGAATCTCGTTGTGAGGAAAGGTCTGATAGAACTGGCGGTAATTGCGCAAACTTTGTACAGCAAAGCCGCTACCAAACTCCGCCGTCAAGCGCTGCGCCAGAACTTGCAAGGTTTGCGCACCATAAGCGGCGCGATCTTGCCCACCCTGTTCATGTTCCACGATCAACCTGCCCACCTGCCAATAGGCCTGCACCATGGCCTGGTTGACGCTGCGCTTGGCTTGCTGGCGGGCTTGCTGGAGAACGCCTTGAATTTGGGCGTACAGCGTTTCTGCCGAATTGACCACGGGTGCGCCCGTGCTGGCGCTTAAGTCGGTGCTTTGTTTCTTCATGACAAGACCTTCTTTGCAAGCGGAGATTCACTCAGGTTTGATAGCAACATGCCCATATTCAATAAGGGCCAGAGAGCGATTTGGACAAAATATTGCGCAACTCATCGCGCAGCGCCTGGGCCTCGGCTTGCAGGCGGTTGTAGTCGGCCAGCAGCTGCGCCGGGTCGTGGCTGACCGCATCGACCGCGTGGGGGTTTTTCTGGTCCAGGTTGTAGTTGGCGGCCTTGATCTGCGCAATGCTGACCTTCCAGGCGCGTTCGTTTTCAACGCGTGCGGCAAAGCCGTCTGCCTCGTTGCCCCACCAGGCTTTTTCGGCGTCAAACTCTTCGATACGGATGGGTTTGGTCTTGTTGTAGGTCTTGACGCCCGCCGGGTACGGGTGCTCGTAATACCAGACGTCTTGGGTCGGGGTGCCTTTGGTGAAAAACAGCAGGTTGGTCTTGATGCCGGTGTAGGGCGCAAACACGCCGTTGGGCAGGCGCACGATGGTGTGTAGGTTGCACTCACTCAGCAGCTGTTCCTTGATGCGGGTTTTGACACCTTCACCAAACAAGGTGCCGTCAGGCAGCACCAAGGCGGCGCGGCCATGGGTTTTGAGGATGTGTTTGATGAGCACCAGGAACAAATCCGCGGTTTCTTTGGTGCGTACGTCGGCCGGGAAGCCTTGCTCGATGCCCGGCTCTTCGACGCCGCCAAAGGGCGGGTTGGTGAGCACCACGTCCACGCGGTCGGCCTGGGTGACTTCGCGCAGCGGGCGGGCCAGGGTGTTGCCGTGCTGGATGAGGCTGGGCACCTCGATGCCGTGCAGCATCAGGTTGGTGACACACAACATGTGGGGCAGCTGCTTTTTCTCGACGCCGATGATGCTGTTTTGCAGCACCGCCTCTTGCTCGGTGTTGTGGACTTGCTGGCGCAGGTGTTCGATGGCGCAGACCAAGAAGCCGCCGGTGCCGGTGGCGGGGTCGAGCACCTTTTCACCCAGGCGCGGGTTGACCATGTCGACCATGAACTGGGTGACGGCGCGTGGGGTGTAGAACTCGCCCGCGTTGCCAGCGCTTTGCAAATCTTTGAGGATTTTTTCGTACAGGTCGTTGAACTGGTGCCGCTCGGCCTGGCGGTTGAAGTTGATGGTGTTGAGCTTGTTGATCACCTGGCGCAGCAGGTGGCCACTTTTCATGTAGTTGTAGGCGTCTTCAAACACACCCCGCACCACGTAGCCACGCGGGTTGCGCCGGGAGTCACCGCTGAGGCTTTTGAGCGTGGCAAAGAGTTCATTGTTGACAAAACTCAGCAGCACGTCGCCGGTCATGCCCTCGGCGTCCTGCGCCCAGTTGCGCCAGCGCATGGATTCGGGAATGGGGCTTTGGTAGTGGTCGCGGGTGAGTTCCAGCTCTTCTTCGAGCGCGTCAAACACTTTGAGGAACAAGAGCCAGGTGAGTTGCGAGATACGTTGCGCGTCGCCGTCGACGCCGCTGTCTTGGCGCATCACGTCCTGGATGGATTTGATGACGCTGGAAAGGTTGGACATGGGTTGTTGTGGTTTTATATGAAAAATCGGGCTCTAGCCCTTTTATAAAAAGGGCTAGTAGCTATTTAATAAATAGCGTTTGGTGGCTGTGGCAAGTCACTCGTCCAGCCAGTCAAGTTGTGGCCCGACGGGTGGCCAAGTGCCAGCGGCCACACGCTGGGCATACCAACGCAGCATGGCGGCATCTTCCACGGCGTATTCGCTGCGGGCAGATTTCCAGATCAGGCTGGGCTGGCGGGCGCGCAGACCTTCGAGCGCTTTTTGGGCTTTGGCCGGGGTGATCTTGTCGCCGGTTTTGTCGTTGTAAAACTGCAGGGCCTCTGCGTCGTAGGGGCGAAAGCGCGTGCCCAGCTCGAGCATGCGCCACAACACGGCTTGTTCGATGGGTTTGAGGGCGGTGTAGTCGCTGGCCATCTGGGCCTCGTCGTTTTGCTGCTGCTGCGCCGCCTGGGCCAACAAAGCATCTTCAAATCGACCCGTGTGGGTGGCCAGGGGGCTGAGCACTTGGCCCAGCGCCTCCATGAAAAACTGGGGGCGCTGGCCATACAAAACAAAGGCTTCGTGCAGTTTGGCGGTATTGACGTCCGCCAGATCAGACCGCTGCTGGGTGATGATCTGGGCTATGTGGGCGATGAAGTCAGGCCCCAGCTCGGGCATGCGCTGGATTTGTGAGCCGTAAAACGGCGCGGCGTTGGTATTGACCAGACGCAGGAGTTTGTCGCGGTCCGAGCCCGACATGATCAGCATGAGTTTGACCTGGCCGGGGCGATTGAGCTGGTCGCGGGCGGACTTGAGCGCGGCCATGGCGGTTTCACCGGCCTCGCTGGTGAGGGCGTGCTGGGCTTCGTCAATGATCAGCGCCACCGGGTGTTTGGCAGTTTCAACCAAGGCGCGCAACGCATCGGTCAGCGTGGTGCCGTCAACGCGACCTATTTTTGTGGTGTCGATCTTGATGCCACCCACGTTGATGCTCTCCAGACCGGCCGACTTGGCGGTTTTAGCCACCAGACCCAGCTCCTTGACAAGTGCCCGACCTACGGCCTCGGCAATCAGGCTGCCGGGGTCGCGCTTTTGGTCGGCCCACAAGTCCACATAGACCACCACCACCTGCCGCCGCGCCAACTCAGGGCTGAGGTCAGACTGCAAAAAAGTGGATTTACCTGTGCGCCGGGGTGCCGCCAGGAACAAGCCATTGGGCGCGTCGCTGAAAGCCGCTTTGCCTTGCAGGGCGTTGGCCAAGTCTGAAGCGAGGTTGGTGCGCGGGTAGTACAGCATGATTATCCAAGCTTATCAAGATAAAGATATTTTATCTACAACAAGATAAAAATAGATATTTCACCAAAAATAGGTATCAAACAGCGCTGTAGCCCTTATTGAATAAGAGCTGTCTACTATTTTATTTATAGCGTATTCAGGCTGCATACAGCGCCTGCTCCAGCGTCGCCAGGGCGCCCAGGTACTGGGCCCGCCCGCCAAAACTGTGGATGAGTTCGCTGGCGCTGCCCATTTGGGTGAAGGGCTGGACCTTGAACACGTCGTTGCTCTCGATGGTGGTGATGCCCTCATCAGCGTATTTGTCGAGCAAAGCGTCCAGCACCTTGCGCGCCACCGGGCCGTACTGGGTGAACAGGTTGCGCTTTTTGACGCGGCTGGCCCGCTCGCGCCGGGTGATCGGCGGCTGGTTGTAGGCCACGTGGAGTAACAGGTCAAACGGGTCGAGGTTGGTCAGGCCGCTGCTTGCCAGTTCTTCGGCCAGCGCGTCGATCAGCACACCTTGGTTTTCCAGCTCGGAGATCAGGGCGGCTTTGCGTTCGGCGTCGCTCCAAGCTTGCAGGAACTGGTCGAGTGAGTCAAAACGTTTGGTCAGGTTGATGCGGGTGTAGTCACGCAGGCTCTCGGTGATGAGTTTGCCTTGGGCGTTGAGGTACTGCACCCGCTCACGCGCCACGGCCACCGTGACCATACCGCCCACGATGTATTTTTTGGGTTCGTCCGTGTCGCCGGGGGCAAAGGGGCCCAGCGGGTCGTTGGGCGCAGCCGCCCCAGCCGGGTCAACACCTTCTGCGGGCAGCGCGGGGGCTACAAGTTCGGGCGGGTTGATCGGCTCACCAGCTTGGGGTTCGTAAATCTGCACCGGCTCACCGTCAAAGGCGGGGTCGGCAAAGTTGTCGGTGGCGCGTTTGAAGTCAAGGATGGTGAACCAGGTTTTGCCCAAATCCTCACGCAGGCGGGTGCCCCGGCCAATGATCTGCTTGAACAGGGTCATAGACTGGATGTTCTGGTCCAGCACGATGAGTTTGCAGGTCTGCGCGTCGACACCGGTGCTCATCAGGCGCGAGGTGGTGGCGATCACTGGGTAAAGCTTCTCGGGGTCGATGAAGTTGTCGAGCTGGGCTTTGCCCTGCGGGTTGTCGCCGGTGATCTGCACCACGTAGTTGGGCTGGGTGGCGCAGAGGTCGGCATTGGCATTGCTCAGCGCCTGGCGCATGCGCGCGGCGTGGTCGATGTCTTCACAAAAGACGATGGTTTTGGCGTAACGGTCAGTGGCTTTGAGGTACTCGGTGATTTTGGTCGCCACCACTTCGTCGCGTTTTTCCAGCACCAGCTTGCGGTTCATGTCGGGGCCGGTGTAGATACGGTCTTCGATCAAGTGGCCGAGTTTGTCGGTCATGCCGTCGGTGGGGCGCCAGCCAAAGGTGTCTTTGTCCAGGTCGACACGGATGACTTTGTAGGGTGCCAGGTAGCCGTCTTCAATGCCTTGTTTGAGGCTGTAGGTGTAGAGCGGCTCACCAAAGTAGTCGCTGTTGGAGATGTCTTTGGTTTCTTTGGGTGTGGCGGTCAGGCCGATCTGCGCGGCGCTGCTGAAATAGGAGAGGATTTCGCGCCAGGCCGAGTCTTCGGCGGCGCTGCCGCGGTGGCATTCGTCCACCACGATCAGGTCGAAAAAATCGGGGCTGAACTGTTTGTAGATGTTGCTGTCTTCATCCGTGCCGCTGACGGCCTGGTACAGCGAGAGGTAAATCTCGTACGACTTGTTGACTTCTTTGGTGCTCTTGTTGACGGCCAAGTCGATGTCTTCCACCGTGACATGGCCTTGCGCATCGACCCGCTCAATGCCCTTGGCATTGGGGCTGAGTTTGGCCATGGCGCCCTTGAAGGGCCGGAAGTCGTTGACCATGGTCTGGTCAACCAGGATGTTGCGGTCGGCCAGGAACAGGATGCGCTTTTGGCCTTTGGCCTTGTCGGCACGCCAGTCGGACTTCCAGAGCCGGTGAATGATCTGGAACGCGGTGTAGGTTTTGCCGGTGCCGGTGGCCATGACCAGCAGCACCCGGTGCTGCCCGGCGGCAATGGCTTCGACCGTGCGGTTGATGGCCGTCAGCTGGTAATAACGCGGTACCTTGGCAGGGGCGTAAGGGGTTTCGGCCACACGCTGCACCGCAGGTGCCCAGCCTTTCCAGGCGCAGTAACGACGCCACAGTTCTTGCGGGCTGGGAAATTCGTCCAGGCCAATGGTTTGCTCCAGCACGCCGGTGGCACAAGTCGCGTCACGAAAGACAAAACCCTCGCCATTGCTGGCAAAACTGAAGGGCACATCGAGCAACTGGGCGTATTGGATGGCCTGCTGCATGCCCGCATTGACGGATAGCCGGGCTTGTTTGACCTCGACCACGGCCAGCGGGATATTGGCTTTGAAAAACAGCGCGTAGTCGGCGCGCAGCACCGTGTTTTGGTCGCGACGGGCGGTTTTGCCACGCACCACCACGCGGCCGTCGCGCAAGGGGTATTGCGCGTAGATCTGGTCCAGCGTGTGCCAGCCTGCCTGCACCAAAGCCGGACGCACGAACTTGTCGCAGATGTCGCTCTCGGAGAGTGATTTTTTGTCCATGCCGCCGAATCGTCCCTGATTGGTTGCGGTCACCCACTGGGGATTCTCAGCGGTGGTTCAGTGGACGATTTTGCCACTCAGGCAGCCCGGCCTGGCTGGGCCTGGCGCTTCTTTCTTGGCCCGAGCAGCCGTCCAACCGGACGGCCTGGCCTGCTCAACAGCCTGCCGCTTGGGCAGGCTGCGTGATCACTTCACCTGCAACAGGCTCTCGTCCCACTTGGCGTGTTTTTCCAGACCTGCCAGGTTGGCCACGGTGGCGGCAATGTTGGACAAGCCGGCCGTCGGGGTTTGGTTCAGCGCCAGCTTGCCACCGGTGACCTTGTCAAACAGGATCAGCGGCACCGGGTTCAAGGTGTGGGCAGTCTTGGCCTTGTAAGAGCCGTCCTTGTTCAAGGATGGCTGCTTGGTCTTTTTGTCGAGCTCGTACATCTCGTCGGCGTTGCCGTGGTCGGCGGTGATCAGCGCGACGCCGCCAGCGGCTTCAATGACTGGCAGCAGGCGCGCCAGGGCCAGGTCAACGGCTTCGACAGCCATGGTGGCGGCGCGGAAGTTGCCGGTGTGGCCGACCATGTCGCCGTTGGCAAAGTTGCAGCGCAGCAGCTTGTACTGGCCGCTTTGGATGGCGGCGATCATGGCGTCGGCGATTTCGGCCGACTTCATCCAGGGGCGTTGCTCAAACGGCACCACGTCGCTGGGCACTTCTTGCCAGGTTTCGCCCTCAAACTTGTTGGAGCGGTTGCCGTTCCAGAAGTAGGTGACGTGGCCAAACTTCTGGGTTTCGGAACACGCAAACTGGGCCAAACCAGCCTGGCTGAACCACTCGCCCGAGGTGTCGCGGATGGCGGGCGGGGTCACCAGAAAACGCTCGGGCAGTTTCAGGTCGCCGTCGTACTGCAGCATGCCGGCATAGGTCACCTTGGGGGTACGCACGCGGTCAAAGCGGCTGAACGCCTGCTCAACAAAAGCACGGGTGATTTCAATGGCGCGGTCACCACGGAAGTTGTAGAAGACGACAGAGTCACCGTCTTCGATGGTGCCAATGGGCTGGCCGTTCTCGGCAATGACAAACTCGGGCAGATCCTGGTCGATGGTGCCGGGGTAGCTGGCGCGCAGGCCATTCACGGCGGCGGTGGCGTTGGCAAACTGCGGGCCCTGGCCCAGCACATGGGTTTTCCAGCCCTTTTCGACCATCGGCCAGTTGGCGTCGTAACGGTCCATGGTGATGTTCTGGCGGCCACCGCCGGAGGCAATGCGGGCGTCAAAACCATCGGTGCTGAGTTCGGCCAGAAAGGCTTCAAACGGCACCACATAGTCGAGCGCGCTGGTTTCGGGCACGTCGCGCCCGTCCAACATGGCGTGGATACGCACGGTTTTGACACCTTCGAGCTTGGCCTGGGCCACCATGGCCTTCAGGTGGTCGATGTGGCTGTGCACATTGCCGTCAGAAAACAGGCCCATGAAGTGCACCACACCCCGGCCGGCCTTGGCACCAGCCACGATCTGTTGCCAGGCTTCCCCTTGCCAGATCGATCCGTCGGCAATGGCGTTGGCCACCAACGCAGCGCCCTGGCTGTAGACCTGTCCGGCGCCGATGGCGTTGTGGCCGACTTCGGAGTTGCCCATGTCGTCATCGGACGGCATGCCCACAGCTGTGCCGTGGGCGCGCAGGCTGATGTGGGAGCATTCAGCAAACAGGCGGTCCAAGGTGGGCTTGTTGGCGGCGGCAATGGCGCTGCCTACTTCGAGTTTGGGGATGCCGTAACCGTCCATGACGATGACAACAACGGGGCCGGGCACGCCGGGGAAGGCAGAAAATTTTTGAAGCATGGTGGGTTCTGAAGTAAAAGTTCGGTGGATGCCTCGATTTTGCGACGCATCCCGGGCCAGGCCAGTTTATCGCTGGCCATCGGGTTAAAAAAACAAGCGGGGTACACAACGCAAGACTCCCCGCGCCTTGGCAGGCGAGGGGAGTTCTCGGTCAGGGCGCGTCGCTTGCGCTGAAGTCTTGCTTATTCCGCCTCAGACTCATACACCTCGCGGTAGGCGTTGCCATAGTAGCTGTGGATCAGCAGTTCCTTGAGTTCGCTGATCAGCGGGAAGCGCGGGTTGGCGCCGGTGCACTGGTCATCAAACGCGGCTTCTGCCAGGCTGTCCACCTTGGCCAGGAATTCGGCTTCGTTGACACCGGCGGCCTGGATGGAGGCAGGAATGCCCAACACTTTCTTCAGGCCATCGACCCATTCCACCAGTTTCTCAACGTGGTCGTGGTCGCTGGTGGCTTCCAGGCCAAGGTGTTTGGCGATCTGGGCATAACGCTCCACACCCTTGGGCCGGTCGTACTGGCTGAAGGCGGTTTGTTTGGTCGGGATGTCAGCGGCGTTGTAACGGATGACGTTCGAGATCAACAAGGCATTGGCCAGGCCGTGGGCCAGATGGAACTCGGCACCCAGCTTGTGCGCCATCGAGTGGCACACACCGAGGAAGGCGTTGGCAAACGCGATACCGGCGATACACGACGCGTTGTGGACTTGTTCACGCGCTTTCGGATCGTTGGCACCGTTGATGAACGAGGCTGGCAGGTAGTCCTTGAGCAGCTTGAGGGCCTGCAAGGCTTGTGCATCAGAGTACTCGTTCGCCATCACCGACACATAAGCTTCCAGCGCATGGGTCACCGCGTCGATACCACCCACAGCGGTGAGTGACTTGGGCATGTTCATGACCAGGTTGGCATCCACGATGGCGATGTTGGGGGTGAGTTCGTAGTCGGCAATCGGGTACTTCACACCGGTCACTTCATCGGTCACCACGGCAAACGGGGTCACTTCGGAGCCGGTACCGGAGGTGGTTGGCACCGCGACCATCATGGCCTTGAGGCCCATCTTGGGGAACTTGTAGATGCGTTTGCGGATGTCCATGAAACGCAGCGCCAGGTCTTCAAACTGGACTTCCGGATGTTCGTACATCACCCACATGATCTTGGCCGCGTCCATCGGTGAGCCACCGCCGAGCGCCAGGATCACATCAGGCTGGAAGGCGTTGGCCATCGACAGGCACTTGCGCACCACCGCCAGGGTCGGGTCAGCGGCCACTTCGTGGAAACACTCCACTTCCAGGCCTTGTTTCTTGAGGATGCGCACGGTGTCATCCACATAACCGTTCTCAAAAAGATAGCGGTCGGTCACGATCAGGCAACGCTTGCGGTCTGCCAGGTCTTCCAGGGCAATCGGCAGGCAGCCGCGACGGAAGTAGATGGATTTGGGGAGTTTGTGCCACAACATGTTCTCGGCCCTCTTGGCGACGGTTTTCTTGTTGATCAGGTGCTTGGGTCCGACGTTCTCGGAAATCGAGTTGCCACCCCAAGAACCACAGCCCAGAGTCAGGGACGGCGCCAGGTTGAAGTTGTAGAGGTCACCAATACCACCGTGTGAGGACGGTGTGTTGATAAGGATACGGGCGGTCTTCATCTTGTCGCCAAAGTAGGCGATGCGGTCACCCTGCAAATCCTGGTCGGTGTAGAGCGAAGAGGTGTGGCCAATGCCACCCATGGCCACCAAGGCTGCTGCTTTGCTGCAAGCATCAACAAAATCTGTGGCCTTGTACATGGCCAACATGGGTGAGAGTTTTTCGTGGGCAAAGGCTTCATTGGTTGACACATCGGTGACTTCACCAATGAGCACCTTGGTGTAACCGGGCACGGTGACGCCAGCCATGGCCGCAATCGTGATCGCCGATTGCCCCACGATGGCGCTGTTGAGTGAGCCGTTCTTGAGGATGACCTTGCGCACGGCTTCGGTTTCTTCCTGGCTCAGGATGTAGCCGCCATGTTTGGCAAAACGTTCACGCACCGCCTGGTAGGCCTGTTCCACAATGATGACCGACTGCTCGGACGCACAGACCACGCCGTTGTCGAAGGTTTTGGACATCAGGATGGAGGCCACCGCACGTTTGATGTCAGCGGTCTCATCAATCACGGCCGGGGTGTTGCCCGCACCCACACCAATGGCGGGTTTGCCGGAGGAATAAGCCGCACGCACCATGGCTGGGCCGCCGGTGGCCAGGATCAGGTTGATGTCTGGATGGCGCATCAGCTCGTTGGACAAGTCCACGGTGGGTTCGTCGATCCAGCCAATGATGTCGGCCGGTGCACCCGCTGCCACAGCGGCCTCCAACACCAGACGTGCTGCTTCGCAGGTAGACCTGCGGGCACGTGGGTGGGGCGAGAAGATGATGCCGTTACGTGTCTTGAGCGCGATCAGCGCCTTGAAGATGGCGGTGGAGGTGGGGTTGGTGGTGGGGACAATGCCGCACAGGATGCCAATGGGTTCGGCAATCGTGATGGTGCCGAAGTTGTCGTCTTCAGACAGGATGCCGCAGGTCTTCTCATCCTTGTACTTGTTGTAGATGTACTCTGACGAAAAGTGGTTTTTGATCACCTTGTCTTCGAGCACACCCATGCCGGTTTCCTGCACAGCGAGCTTGGCCAGCGGGATCCGCGCGTCGGTGGCAGCCAGCGCTGCGTTGCGGAAAATGGCATCCACTTTTTCCTGCGTGAAAGTCGCAAACAGTGCTTGCGCCTTCTTGACCCGCGCCACCAGTGCGTAGAGTTCTTCCTTGTTCGTCACAGCCATCTTGATTCTCCAAAACTGAAGTTAGTCACTCGCTGCCACCCCCAAAACACGTCGGACAGCGCGAGGGTTTTCTCAAAAACGCGCAAGTGATCTTGGCATACCGATGGATGAACAAGGCCTTGCATGAGCCAACAACACCTACCTCACTCTGTTTGTTTGGTGTGTGCTATTAGTTTGAGTATGGTCATTTTACACACATTAACGAACACATACGAACATTTGAAAATAGTTTTTGAAGTGCTTTGGGCCAAGGGCTCCGTTTCACAAACCTTCGGCGTAACAGAGGGTGATGCCGGCGGCCTTGGCTGCTGCCACGCCGTCAGGCGGCAGGCCGCGGTCCACCACCCAGCGGCTGACTCCTTCGAGAGGCACGATGGTGGCAAAAGACTCTTGCCCCCATTTGGCGCTGTCACAGATGGACACCACCGTCTTGCTGCGCGCCACCACCGCGCGCTTGACCGTGGCCTCGATCAGGTTGGAGTTGGTCCAGCCAGCGTGGCTGTCGACCGCACCCGGGGCCAGGAAGAACACGTCGATGTTGAGGTTCGCAATTTGTGCCAGGGCCACGGGGCCCACCGTGCTCAGTGCGTTCTGGTAGATGTCACCACCAATGAGCTGCAGCTGATACGGCGTGCGGCCCGCCAGTTCACCAGCGATGCTGATGCCGTGGGTCACGATGGACAGATCACTGACCTCGGGCAGGCCCTGGGCAATGGCGCGGGCCATTTCGCAGGCGGTGGTGCCCGCGTCCAGATACACCGTCTGGCCACTTTTGAGCAGACGTGTGGCCGCTCGCCCGACCCACTGCTTTTGTGCCTGGCCAAGGTCACGGCGCTGGACAAAGTCCACATCCCGGTTGAGCAGTACCGCGCCGCCATGGACCCGGCGCAGCAGGCCACGCTTCTCCAGCTCGGCCAGATCACGGCGCAGGGTCATTTCAGACGACTGGAACTGCGCTGCCAGCTGTTTGGTTCGGCACTCACCTCGGGCCGAAAGTACCGACATGATCAATTCTTGGCGATGGTCGGCCAGATGCTCAGCCATGGTGTCTCTTCCTGCAGTTTGGTGGCTGCTTGATAAGTTTGAAAATGTTCGTGTTGCAGAAAAGTCTCACAAATTCGAACACCCGCGAATTATCACCAAAAATGGCCGATTCGGCCACCTGTGCGGGCAGCGTCCGTGGCTTGAGTATGTTTGCGGCTGGGCATCTCAGCGGTGATGCGCCAGCCCAGCGCTCAGCTGGTGGTGGCCGTGGTGTCGCTGCAGACGGTGTTGCGGCCCGCCGCTTTGGCGCGGTAGAGTTGCACGTCAGCACGCTCGAGCAAGGCCGTGATCGATTCGCCGACCTGCCACGCCACCACCCCGGCACTGATCTGAATGGCTTCATTGGGGGCAGCCGGCATCTCTGCAATACGCAGGCGCAGGGTCTCGGCCACTTTCAGCGCCACCTCCATGGGGGTGTCCTTGAGCACAATCAAAAACTCTTCACCGCCCCAACGGCAGGCGATGTCAGAGGTGCGCAGGTTGGTTTGTAACAGCTGACCCAGATGGCGCAATACGCGGTCACCCGCCAGGTGGCCCAGGCTGTCGTTGAGCGCCTTGAAATGGTCGATGTCAAACAGGATGGCGGTCAGCGGCGAGTTTTGCCGTGTGGCCTCGCGCATCGCCTGCTCCAGCAACAGTTCAAGGGCATGCCGGTTGGCCAGCCCTGTCAGGCTGTCGGTGGCAGCCATCTCTTCGAGCGCCTTGTTGTAGCGGTTGAAGCTGATGTAGAGCAGCGTCAGCACCAGCAGCGTGACACAGGCACAGACCAGCAGGTTGAAGTAGAGCGCACGTTGCACATTGGAGACCGCCAGTTTGTCGTCTTTCACCACAAACAGCTGCCACTTGAGCTCGGGGATGTAGCGCACATTGACAAAGTGGTGAATGTCAGCACTCTCGTACTCGAAGCTGCCGCCCTTGCTGGCCAGGATGGTGTCGGCCAGATCCCGCAGGCCGGGGATGTCGCGGATGTTGCGCCTTTGCTCGCCACCTTCCTTGCTACGCCCGGCCAGCACAATGTCGCCGTCGCTGTTGGCAAAGTAGATGGTGCGACCAAAACGCCGTTGGTAGTCCTGGATGATGGCCACCACCGCATCCACCGTCAGCCCCACGCCGGTGGCACCGATGTACTGGCCCTGGTAGTCCAGCACCCGGTAGTTGATGAAGATGGTGAGCTTGTCACGGTTGGCCAAATCGGGGTCAACATTGATCTCGTAGGGCTCTTTCATCTGGCGCACCCGGAAATACCAGGCGTCGCGCGGCTCCTCAGGTGCCACGTGTTTCAGGACACCGTCGGCGTGGTAGTAGGTTTTGCTGGCGTCGGAGACAAAAAAAGCGGTGAAAGCGCCGTAGTGCGACATCACCTCCTTGAGGTAACGCGTCATCTGCCGGACGTCGCCCTCACCCTCAATGATCCAGTCGCGCAAAAAGGTGTCACGCGACATCATCGAAGAGATCAGTACCGGGCGCACCAGATCACGCTGGATTTCAGAATAGACGTTGTCCGAGGTCAGCGGCAGTTCGGTGTCGATGATCGCCGAGCGAATAGCGCCACGCGAGGAAAAGTAGCTGATCAGCGTGGTGGCCAGGAAGCCACAGCACAGCAGCAGGCAGACCAGTGCCATCAGTTTGCTGCGATCGGTGCCGCGTAGAGGTGTCATGCTTGTCAGGTCGAAAGTGATGGGGCCAAAGAGGGGACGCCTCGGAGGTGTTGTGCCAAGCGTACCCACTGACAACGGTCACCAAAGGCAGGTTCAAGTTGGCGCAATCACTGCTTGGCCACCCTGTATTCCCTGCGCGAACAGGCGGACGAGTTTACGTGCCGCTGAGCTTTTGTGGGCCTGCGGGGTTAAGGCCTGCGCCCGCTGCTGGGCCGGCCCACCCACTCAGCCACGGGCGAAGGCGGCCGCTTGTTGGAACAGGGCCTCACTCGGCCGTATCCCGGTGTACAGCACAAACTGCTCCACCGCCTGAATGGCAAACACCTCGGTACCGGTGATGACGGGTTTGCCCTGGGCCTGGGCGTAACGGATCAGAGGCGTGTCTGCGGGCAGGGCCACCACATCAAACACCACCTGGGCGCTTTTAATCGCCGACTCGGTAAAAGCCAGGGAGGACGCCTCCGCCCCACCAGCCATGCCGATGGGAGTGACATTGATCAGCAGCTGGGCCTGCACCTGCGCCATGTCGGGTCGCCACGCAAACCCATACACATCGGCCAACTGCCGCCCGGCCACCTCGTTTCTGGCCACAATGAAACCGTTCTTGAAACCCGCGTCTTTCAGGGCGCAGGCCACGGCCTTGGCCATGCCACCGCTGCCGCGCAGCGCAAACACCAGATCCGTTGGCACCTGGTGCTGGGCCAGCAGTTTGCTGATGGCGATGTAATCGGTGTTGTAGGCTTTGAGATGGCCCGCTGTGTTGACAAGGGTGTTGACGGAGTCGATGGCTTTGGCCGAGGCGTCGAGCTCATCCACCATCGGGATGCAGGCCTCTTTGAAGGGCATCGAGATCGCACAACCTCGGATGCCCAGCGCCCGCACCCCACCGATGGCGCCGGCCAGATCGGTGGTGGTGAAGGCTTTGTAGAGGTAGTCCAGGCCCAGCGCCTCGTAGAGAAAATTGTGGAAACGGGTGCCAAAGTTGCTCGGGCGCGCGGCCAGAGACATACAAACGATGGTGTCCTTGTTGATCTGTCGTGTCATGAGCGGATGGCCATTTCATCAAAGCGGGCGTGGGTTCTAGTTTAGGGTGTGCCAAACACCCCGTTCTGATAGACGGCATGACAACTAAAATTGACAGAAGATGGGCGGCCATGCGCTGTGTTGATGTCCCACAAAGACATCCCGGTCTTTGCTACCTAAGATCGCCATGCGGCGTGTTGTTGTGCCGTTAAAGGTATTTAATGCCTCTAGCCCTTATTTTATAAGGGCTGATAGCTACTGAATTTATAGTTAGGATGCCATGGCTGAGAAAACACCGTTCGAGGTTGCACGGGAAACGCTCAAGCAACTGAGCTTGCGCAAGCTGGCGCCCACCCCCTTGAACTACCAGAAGATCTACAGCGAGATCGCGCAGCTGCCGATGGAGCCACCGTTTCCGGTGGACCGCCTGCGTGACATTGCGCTGGCCCTGCCCACCAAAACACCGGGCCAGCAAAGGCAGCGGGGTTTGCTCGAGTCGTCGATCAACCAGCTCAACTGGGACGGGGTCAAGAACGCACTGATGGCCTATGGTGGTTTCAGCCCCCCGGCACCCGAGCCAGCCAAGGCGCCGGGCGGTGTGTCGACAGGCGCGTCCACGCTGCCTGTGCCCTTGGGCATTGAAGTCACCCCAGCCCCCGCCAGTGTCAGCGCCCCGGCACTGACGGCCGATTTTCTGGGCCAGATCGCGCGTTTGATCGAGTTCGCGTTGCCCGCGCTGGGTCAGGACGATGACCGTTTTGCGGAGCAGACCCAGACCCTGCTCAAGTCCTTGCGTGACCCCGGCGCGGATGTGGTGGCGGTCAAACAGGCGATTGGGCAATACAGCCACCGCCTGTCCTTTGCCGCCGAAGACCAGGCCGAGATCAAGACGGTGCTGCTCAAGCTGCTGCACCTGGTCATCGACAACATCAGCCATCTGAGCCTGGACGACAGCTGGCTCAAAGGTCAGGTGGATGCGGTGAAAGCCGCCTGTGTGCCGCCACTGACGCTGCGCCGCCTGGACGATGTGGAGGCCCGCCTCAAAGACGTGATCTTCAAACAGACCGAAGCCAAAAGCCTGGCGGTCCAGGCGCAGGAAGAGATGCGCCAGATGCTGGCCACCTTCATCGAGCGTCTGGCTGCCATGTCGCAGTCCACCACCGGTTTTCACAGCCAGCTGGAGGAGAGCGCCAAGCTGATCGAGCAGGCCCGCAGCATCACCGACATTGCGCCGGTACTCAAGGAGATGGTGGCAGCCACCCGCACCATGGCCAAGGACAGCCAGGCCGCGCGCGACGAGCTGCAGACCATGAAACAGCGCGCCGAAGCCACCGAGGCCGAAATCAGCAAATTGCACCAGGAGCTTGACCGCGTCAGCGCGCAGGCACGCCACGACCCCCTCACCGGCGCCCTCAACCGCCAGGGCCTCGAAGAAGCGGTGACACGTGAAGTGGCCAAGGTCAAGCGGCAGGACACCCCTTTGTGCATGGCACTGCTCGACATCGACAACTTCAAAAAACTCAACGACACCCTAGGCCACGGTGCGGGTGATGCCGCACTGACCCACCTGGCCAGCGTGACACGTGAGGTGATGCGCCCACAAGACACCCTGGCGCGTTACGGTGGTGAAGAATTTGTCATCCTGCTGCCTGACACACCGCTGGACAACGGCATTGAGGCCATGACCCGGCTGCAGCGCGAACTCACCAAACGTTTTTTCCTGGCCGGTACCGAGAAGGTGCTGATCACCTTCAGCGCCGGTGTGGCGCAACTGGCGCACGGAGAAACCGGACCCCAGGCCATCAAACGCGCCGACCAGGCCATGTACCTGGCCAAACGCGCCGGCAAAAACCGGGTGCTTGGCGCCTGACCCCCATTTTTTTAAGGACTGAACCATGGCCATGTTGACCCTGATCGCGGGTTTGATTTTGTTTTTGGGTGTGCACTCGGTGCGCATCTATGCCGACGACTGGCGCACACGCCAACAACAAAAGTGGGGCGCAGATGCCTGGCGTGGCATTTATGCCGTGTTGTCCCTGGCTGGCCTGGTGTTGGTGATTTATGGCTTTGGCCTGGTGCGCAACGAGCCGGTGTGGATCTGGATTCCGCCCATGGGCATGCGCCACGCGGCCTCGCTGTTGAACCTGTTTGGCTTCATCTTGCTGGCCGCAGCCTATGTGCCGGGCAACGCCATCAAGGCGCGGGTTTACCACCCGATGGTGGCCGGTGTGAAACTGTGGGCCGTGGCACATTTGATGGCCAATGGCAACCTCGGGCACCTGGTGTTGTTTGGCAGTTTTCTGGCCTGGGCGGTAGCGGACTTCATCTCCGCACGCCAACGTGACCGGCGCAACCCGCCAACCTCGGCCCCAGTCACCAAGCTGAGCGCGACCCTGATCACCGTGGTGGTGGGTGTGGTCGCCTGGCTGGTGTTTGCGTTCTGGCTACACGGCCTGCTGATTGGCATCAAGCCCTTCGGTTAAGCCCTTATTTGATGTCCATGAAGTACTGGATCAGGTACTTTGCGGCAAACCCCACAAAACCAAAGGCCAGCCCGAGAAACATCACAAAGGTGCCAAATTTGCCGGCCTTGGACTCCCAGGCCAGCTGGCCAATGATGAACAGCATGTAGAGGATGAAGGCACCGATGCCAAAGGTCATGCCAAAGTTGCTGATCTGTTCTTCGGTAAAGCCCCACATCAGCGTGTCTCCCGATGGTCAGTGGTGATCATGTTGCCGGGTTGGCGCATCACACCCGCCTGGGGCGCTGTGGTTTGGCTGGGGAAAGGGTGATGGGGCATGGTATGGGTCACTGAAGTCCGGCGCTGTCTGGCCAATGCAGCATGTTGCCATAAGCCTGCCCGCAAGCCCTTGCCCACCCAGAAAGACCGCGAGCGGCACGTGCTCATGACACATGCCGCTCGCGGTGGTCTCTCAGAAATGGCTGCAAACCCGTCGGTCACCTAGCTCAGGGTTTGGCAGCGGGTGCCGGGCGGAAGCCCTTGCGGTCACCGTGTCCATGGCCTGGCAGGGCCACTGCGTCAAACACCTTTTGCTGCTCCGGTGTCAGCGCGGCATAAAACGTCCGGGTGGCTTCGTCGTGTTTGGTCATGGCGGCGGTCATGGCCTTCTGATGTTCCTCACGCAAGGTTTTCATCTTGTCCAGGCGCTCAGGCGTGGTCAGCTTGGCCATCTCGACCGGGTCAGGGCGTTGCAGGTTGGCAGCAGGGGCGGCAGGCTTTCTGGCATCCACAAAACTCTTCCAGGCGCCTTCCTGGGCCGGGGTGAGTTTGAGTTGAGCCTTGAGCACGGCGTCACGTTTTTCCATCATGGCCTGCATACGGGCCGGGTCCATCTTGCCCATGCGGTCATGCCGCATGCCCATGCCAGGACCCATGGCCGGGTCACACTGGCCACCCATCGGGCCTTGGGCGTAAACCGCGCCGGTCACGGCCAGCAAACCGGCAATCAGGGAGAGTTTGAGATTCGTTTTCATGATGACTTCCTTTGGGTTAAGCCTCTGACCTGAAAGCGGCATCGGCGTGAAAAGAAGTATCTGCGTCGCATGTAAGCCAGCGATATCACGTGCAACAAGCTATGTAAAGTTGCATGAACCTTGGGCCCCGGATTTGATGGGATGATTGCGGGTTAGCCAATTCAGTTTTCCAGAACAAAGGGATTTTCAGTGTTCAAAAATATCATCATGTACCGCCTTGACGCCACATGGAGCAGCAGCGCCGAGCAGGTCGAAGCCAGCCTGCAGGCCGGGCGTTATGTCGAGTGCGGCGCCAGCCAGGAAAAATCCATCGGCTGGATTGAGCCGCGCGGCCAGGCCAACGGCCCCTTGCTGGAAGCCGTGGCTGGCCAATGGATCGTCAAGCTGATGGTCGAGACCCGTGCCCTGCCCGCCTCGGTGATCAACCGCAAGGCGCAGGAGCGGGTGGCACAGATTGAGGCCAGTACCGGACGCAAACCCGGCAAGAAAGAAATCCGCGACCTCAAGGACGACATCCGCCTGGAGCTGATGCCGATGGCGTTCACCAAGCAGTCCAGTGTGCTGGTGTGGATCGACCGCGACAACCACCTGCTGGTGATCGACGCTGCCAGCCAGGCCCGTGCCGACGAGGTGGTGACCCTGCTGGTGCAGGCACTGCCCGGTTTTGCGGTGACGATGATCACCACCCAGGTCTCGCCCGTGGCGGCGATGTCCGAGTGGCTGCTGAGCCTGGACGCCCCGGCAGGTTTCAGCGTCGACCGCGAATGTGAGCTCAAGGCCGCCGACGAGTCCAAAGCAGTGGTGCGTTACGCCCGCCACCGGCTCGATACCGAAGAGGTTCAACAACACATCCGCGAAGGCAAAATGCCCACGCGCCTGGCCATGACCTGGAACGAACGTGTCTCCTTCATGCTGACCGAAGGTTTGCAACTGAAGAAGATCGCGTTCCTGGACGGTGTGTTTGAGTCGAGCAGCGCCAACCACAAAAAAGACGATGACTTTGACGGCGACGTTGCCATCTCGACCGGTGAGCTGCAAAAAATGCTGCCCAATGTGCTGGAGGCACTGGGTGGCGAAATGCCGGTGGCCTGAGACTTGGTGATGCCGACAGAGCGCCTGTTGGCGTTTCCAATCACTACATTTAGCGTTTCTTGATCAGTTTGGTGACATTTATACGCTAGACTCCACGCTATTGAAGGTTCCCCGAGAGGGGATCAAAAGGGAATCCGGTGCCAGGTTGTTGACCTGAATGCCGGAGCTGCCCCCGCAACTGTGATCGGCGAGCGTTTCGCCACACCATGCCACTGGATGCGTCCGGGAAGGCGGGTGAAACGCGATGAACCGAGAGCCAGGAGACCTGCCTCAATATGTCCTTTTTGATGTTTCTGGGGCGGGGTGTCCCTGACGAGAGGTTGTTGCGTGTTTGTTCACCGTTGCAGCATGTTGTCCAGCTGTTGTTGGCTGGCTTTCCTGCGCGGCGGATGCGGCCCGCTCAAACGCTACCTTCTTGACTCTCCGCCCCCCAATGTGGAGAGTTGCCGTGTTATCCCCTGCCCCATCCAATCCTCACACCGTCTCGGCGGCCACGCATTTCGCTGCATCCGCGTCCTTTCAGGTCATCCGGCGCAACGGCACCGTGGTCGCTTTTGATGCCGACAAAATCGCCCTGGCACTGACCAAGGCTTTTCTCGCCGTTGAAGGCAGCCACAGCGCGGTGTCCTCGCGGGTGCGCGAAGTGGTGGCCCGCCTGACCCAGACCGTGGTCCAGGCCCTGACCCGGCGCTCGCCCGATGGCGGCACCTTGCACATCGAAGACATCCAGGACCAGGTCGAACTGGCGCTGATGCGTTCAGGTGAACATGACGTGGCGCGGGCCTATGTGTTGTACCGCGAACGCCGCACCGCCGAACGGGCGGCCAGCCGAACCCAGACCAGTCAACAGGTGGCATTGCACGTGCTGGACGGTGGGGTGCGCAAGCCGCTGGACCAGACGCTGCTGCTGAGAAACTGCGAAGCCGCCTGCGCCGGATTGGGTGAACTGGTGTCGGCTCAAGCCATCTACGAACACGCTCTGAAGAACCTCTACGACGGTGTGCCCTTGGCCGACGTCTACCAGGCGCTGATCCTGGCCGCGCGGATGCTGATCGAACGCGAACCCGCCTACAACCAGGT